>CAZHNZ010000297.1:0-1002 GCA_964534355.1 uncultured Parabacteroides sp. | reverse complement strand
TTAATTGGGTCAGCAAAATTACCAAAAGTGTTTTTATCAACTTTTATAATTCCGGATTGATATTTGTTAATCAATTCATCAAAATTAGTTAAAAGTACTGCGTTAACATACCTGTTAATTGGATTAGTTAAATCTGTTTCAATAAAATCAAGGTTGATTTCATCTTTTGCTTGAAAATCTTCAACAATCTTTTTAATTGTGTTTTCATATTCACCAGATTCAAATATTTCTGTGTTTATATTACCTTTTTCATCGAATAAATAACCCCCGTTTAATCTTCTCCACAATTCATTTTTTAATTTTATGATTTTATTATTTAATTGCGGATTGTCTAATGTGAAAGGTTCAACATCATCTTTGAAATCTATAAAAGCAACACTTAAAACAAATTCAGCTAATTTTCCTTGAACATATCCTTCTAAGGAACTATTCATTGGAATGTCAATATCAATTAATTTATTTCCTTTTTTATCTGAATTACATAAAGGTTGTGTTACTTTAATTCTATCTTCTAATTTAGATATAATATTATCTGCATTTTCTTCAGAAACATTCTTTTTAATTAGGAATTGTTTTGCTGCATCAAAGTCTATATTTTGAAGACTTTTAATACTTTCTCATAAGGTATCAGTGAAAACAATTAAATCATCACCTTCAATAGAAGGCGATGATTTAAGAGTATCTAAAATTTGTCTGTTTATTTTTTGTTTACAACTCATTATAAGTTAATTTTACATTTGTCTGTTTCTTCTTCAGTTAATTTACTATACATAAAAGTTAAGATGTTATTTTTTTCATTATAACCTCAAATTGCTTTTGTATTTAGAACATCTAAAAGGTTATCTTTTCCACCTAAGATAAATGATGAATTTCCTCTATCAAAAAACAAATTAAATTTGCCTCCGAAATCTATTTTTGCAATATTTCCCTCATCCTCAATTGTTATATCCGCTGGATCAAAATGTTGCAATCCGGCAATTAATCCTTTGATTTTATTTGAAA
>CAZHNZ010000296.1:0-1005 GCA_964534355.1 uncultured Parabacteroides sp. | reverse complement strand
CTTAATCTTAATTACAATAGTTTTTCAAGTTCAATTACCATAGATTCAATATTCATGTCTGATGTGTCAATAATATCGCAATTGTTTTCTGAACAATCTTTCTTGAGAAAATCTGCCCAATTATTCATTTCTTGATTTACCAATTCTGATTGATTTCTATTAATAAGTCTTTCTTCCCTTATTTTATTACTACAATGAAATAGTATTATTTTATAATTGTTTATTCCTAAAATTTTACATGCATTAATTATATATTCGCATCTTGATTGCATGTCAATAAAAACAGGTTGTGCTGATAGATATAATTCTTTGATTTTTCTAAATCTATTTATTGTTTCATTTTTTTGCCAGTTTTCTACACTTCCATATTCTTTTATCATTTCGTCTTTTGTAGGTACTTGTCTTTCTTTGTCTGGAAATATAAATTTTATTTCTTTATATTTTTCTTCTAATATTCCAGTAGCTGTAGTTTTTCCAGAACCTGAAGCTCCAATAAGTATAAATAACTTGTTCATAAAATAATGATACCAGAAATTAGTTAAAAAATAGAATTGGTTGACGATGTTATTGACTGTGGTAGTTTTCTGTTAGCAATAAACCTAAAAAGAAAGGGGGAAAAATGGCACATACTTTTTTACCAAAATCAGTTGAGATTACTGAAGATGTAATTAAAAGATTGAAAGAAGAATTTGGGTTAAATAATGATGAACTTATGGATGTTGATTATTGGAATGGTCCATCTCCTTATGGAGGCACTATTCTGAATACGGATCCAAAAGCACAGTACAAGGCGTATCCAATGCCTGGAGGGAAAGAAGCCTTCATGACGCAGTATCCCGATGGAAAAATTTGGGAATAAAAAACGGGGGAGAGCCCCGTTTTTGTTTAGTTATAACCATTCACTTACTCCACCATGGCGAGAACATGTTCCTTGTCTGTGTTGACTAAAGCTATATGTTCCATCACGACACCTTGCCGATGCTCCTTGTGGTATTGAATTGTCTG
>CAZHNZ010000295.1:0-1015 GCA_964534355.1 uncultured Parabacteroides sp. | reverse complement strand
ATTTAGTTAAGCCTGATTTTGAGATAAACGTACTTGAATTGAAAAATGCATTTGCCGGTATTTCATCTGCCGGGTATGTGGAGCTACTTGTGCCAGACGTTCCTTCCGTGCCCGTATAAGCCACAATTGTGGCACCGCTTAAATCAATACCAGTCAATAGCGGCATATTGTCCCGCATGGTTTTGAAGTCGCGAGCATCGATACTACCGGTCAGTGTGAGGTCGGTAACCGTGGCAGCATACGCACTCGCCAACGTGGCTAACGTACCAGGTGTACTCATTGTCTGGGTTTTGGTTACCTGTGCCGATACCTGCAACGATAGCAGCACCATAAATAAGGATAACAGTTTTTTCATTGTGACGATTATTTTAGTGAATAATATTTTGCGTGGTAAATACGAATTTAAATAATAGTTTTATTGATTATTTGGTTAATTATTGTTTTTATCAAAGAGCAAAGATATACATTAATAAATTTGTAATCAAGTGGGTTGTTTATTGTTTGCGTCGAGATGCTCAAAAAATGTTATGAAATTGGTGAAAATTGTCATGAGATGGGTGTTTTTTTGTAATGAACATTTTCTTTACGGGCTCTTAAAAGTAGTATAAATGGCGGATTGCTATGATGCTCAGGTAGCCGCCACTACTATCCAAATTTCCACATCTCCTACATCCCTCCTATATCCCTCTTAGTTCGGTCCTAACTAGAAAGATACTATATATTTCAGTATAACAAATTAAAAACATAGATAATACATTCCTATATAAGTATGTTTTATCTATGTTTTTACTATGTTTTGTATATGTATTATATATGTATTATCCTAAAACTGATGCAGGAGGAATGTAGGAGGAATGTAAGACATAAATAAAACCGGACAACCGGAAATCAGTCCGTGTTGCAGTTTTGTGGTGTGCATGTTGTCACCGTACGCAAAACCGCGAAGCGGTTGAATATGAATAGCCATGTATGAAATGCATGGTGAATGTGTATGCAATGCATGGTGAATGGAAAA
>CAZHNZ010000294.1:0-1066 GCA_964534355.1 uncultured Parabacteroides sp. | reverse complement strand
AATTACTTTTTCTTTAAATTCTGATAAAAATGTTATCTTACCTACGTTATCGATTTTATTCATTTTTAAATAAATTTTTTAATTTATTAGCTATAAATTGCGCATCTGGATGTGCATCTGGAGCACATCTCAACATGAAGAAATGTTCCCAATCTGATTCAAATCCTGTCATAATTAATTCAGTTTTTAACGCATTGGGAAGAATTTGTCTTGCTTGTTGAGGTTTCAACCCTTTTCTCAATAATTCAAAATATGTTTCCTCCGCTAATTCTAATCCCCATAAAAACCCAGCAGCGGAATCACATCTTTCAATTGGATGTAGTGATTCAGGACTTAAATTATCATTCAAATATTCATGTGGAATATCCTTTAACCAACTAGGTTCAATGAAAGTAATTTCTCCTCCAAATTTTCCCTTACTATAATTACAAAATCTTGTACTTTCTTGCACAAAACTCATTTTGCGATGCCTTACAAACTCATGGCTTATTCCACGGTCAATTATAAAATTAACACTAATTCTTTTTTCATGATATTCAGTTGGATCACATTGATATTTCAAATCATCTAACCAATCGTTTTCTATAATTGTGCGGTAATTAGTTGTGATTGCTATAAAATTTGCATATTGAATTTTATATGTTATAACTTTAGAATATTCATTATTGGTATATTTATTAATAAAATTCATTATTTCCCATTCTATTTCTTGAGAGTATCCATTGGCAGATGGATTTGAATTGTAATCAATTCTATAAGATAAATAAACAGTACCGTGTTCTAACACAGCATTGTGTTTTTTACTAGCAATCATATCTACAAATTGTTTGTACGAATCATCTGTTATTTTATCCTCTGATTTATAAGCTACTCGCCCGCATCTTTCGATGTGTTTCATCATACCTATTAATCCATTTTCTTGTTTCAGTATTTCGACTGATGCTTCAATTAATTTCATATTATTTTCTTTTTATTCTATCAATTAATCTCAATAATGATTCTGTTAAAATTTCTACACAAAACAGAAATCCTATAAAATGCCAAAGATCACCTATTATATATTTTA
>CAZHNZ010000293.1:0-1075 GCA_964534355.1 uncultured Parabacteroides sp. | reverse complement strand
TATAATTTGTATATTCTACCGAAGGAACCCCATTTTTATTTCGTGATGAAATAGCAAAACCACCGGGCATTGTCAGGTACGATGTATTCTGACCTAATACAGATTTAGCCTTAATCAGGAATTTTCCACTGCTGTATTGCACATATCCAAAACCAACGAATGAGTTCAACAAAGTATTACAATTGTAATTATTATTATCCATTGAAATCGTCAAAAAGGGTTTTATAGCTTTGTAACTGGCTCCCAGTCCGGCTGTAAGGCCACCTTTATTTACTTCTGTACCCACATATATCTCGGGAATTGCCGAGTTACGGGCATACTGATCTGTTTTACCCTCAGCTGCAACAGACTTATATTGAAATTCAGAAATCAAAGCTCCGGTCAAAGTAAACGCTCCGGTTTTATAATCCAGACGAATTTGCGGGCTTCTGTTAAATGGTTGAAACGGTGCACCTGTATTCAAACCGGCAGCAGTCGGGAACACCTTTCCACCCCAATAAGGATGCCAGGTCTGACCCACCAACAATGAGGTTTTTCCCCAGTTCAATACACAGTTGGCCTGACGAACACGAAACAGCGCAGTATTATCAGTCAGATTACCTGCAAAATCGCCCTCGATATTCGCTGTCGTTTTAGCACCTAATATCTCAGGTCCTGCAATTTTCAATCCAAAACGGGTAGCCATTGCCGACAAGTTGTACGACAATTGCTCATTGACAGCCTTCCCATTTGCATCCACTTTCCCATCGTAATTAGGAACCAGATAAAACAAATCACTTGCAGAATTAATCCCTTTGTATGAATCAAAATACATTTCATTTCTCACGAAACCATACACAGTTACCGTGCTCTCTTTTTTTTGCTCTTGCGCATAAAGCTTAACAAAACCGATTGCCATTGCCACAATCAAAATAAGTCTCATTTTTTTCATTCAGATTTTCTTTATAGTTATCATTTTTCGAACTAACACACTATTGCAAATAAAAAAAACACCAGCATATACATACTGATGTTTTTCTGGTAGCCCATAGGAGAGTCGAACTCCTCTTTCCAGGATGAAAACCTGGCGTCCTAA
>CAZHNZ010000292.1:0-1090 GCA_964534355.1 uncultured Parabacteroides sp. | reverse complement strand
TAGAAACTCTATCTGCTGTTAGAACTAAATTAAATGCAAATTTTACTGATTTATATGATAACAAATTAGATAAAACAGGAGATGGTTCTCAACTTACAGGATTAACTAAAACACAAGTTAATTTATCTAATGTAGATAATACTAGTGATTTAAATAAACCTATTTCTACCGCTACTCAAAATGCATTAAATGGTAAGTTAGATACAAACGGAAATGGTTCTCAATTAACAAATTTATCCAAAACTCAAGTTGGGTTAAGTAATGTTGAAAATAAAACAACTCATCCGTATCATGGAATAGTCAGTAGAAGTACTGTTGCTCCTCTCCCAACTAATATAACAACTACAACTTTTACATTAAGTTCAGGAACAACAAATATTGCTTATTATAATCAAGGAGTTTATTTTAATGTAACAAGCGATAAATCAACAACTTTAGTAGACGGAGTAGGTTTATACTGAATTTATTTTTCAGATGTAAACGGAACACTTAGTAATTCAAAGAATTTTCCAGGAACTAATGGAACAAATGTTTTAGTTGCTGGAGTTTACTGGAATGGTTCAAATTATGGGGTAGTATGAGATGAAAGACACGGTTATTCAAGAGATACAGAATGACACAATTGAGCACATAGTACAATTGGAGCAAGATATGGAAGTGGATTGGATTTTAGTTTTACTGGAACAACAAATGTAAATACAACTTTTTCTGTGTCTTCAGGAAGTATTTTTGATGAAGATATAAATTATACAATCCCTACAACAACTCAAGCACGAATTTGATACCAAACATCTGCGTCAACTTATACCTTTGTTAATACGTTATCAATTCTTCCTTATTATGCTGTTAATAATGTAGCGGGCGCAGGAATTTATGCTGTAAATTCAGCAAATTATCAATTAGTTAGCACAAATCAATCAGGTAGATTTTTTAATTATTTTGTTTACGGTACTACAACTAATTTAAGTCAGATACATATATTTGTTGAAACAACTGCAACTACAGGTGGTTATACATCAGTTGCTAATGCTAGAACAGTTCCCCCACCTTCATTATCAGGATTAGGTTTATCACCTGAATTTAAATTACT
>CAZHNZ010000291.1:0-1092 GCA_964534355.1 uncultured Parabacteroides sp. | reverse complement strand
TATATAATCATCGTGACCGTAATGAGTAATGTCAACGGTGCTAATAAAAGAAATTAAAAATTCACTTAAAATTTTAAATCATGAAAACAGACAGAGAAAAAGCATTAAAATGGTGGTGGAATGAATTAAATGCACCCGATTGCCAAAAATTAATGAATAAATATCAGAGTTTGTTAAATTTTGGTATTACTATTATACCAGATGTAATAGAAATTATTTGGAAAAAAGAAATTCAACAAAATCAAGTTAATTTCGAGCATCTTAAGAAAGATATTAAATTTTTTATTTTTAATGATGAAGTAAAAGGTTATTTTGGAAAAAAAGGTTCAGAAAATTTATTATTATTCTTTGAACTTATGTCCAAATCAAGTACGTTTGCTCATAAGGCACATAAAGAATTGAATAAATTGAAATAAAATAAAAGAAATTGCTAAGTAATTTGATTGTGAAACTATCATGTGGTAAGAAGGTATGGTTCGATTCCTGTAAAAAGTGTCCTTTATGTTTCATTAATTCCATAAATCAAATTTTAGATATTAAAGACCTTTGAAATATAAGTGATGATATTCAATCCCTTTGGAAAGGATTGACAATTTCTTTTTTAATTATAAATTTATAAAACTAAATATTATGAAATTTAATGAATTTTACAAGCTATATCTTAGTGGTGATTTGAGAATTAATTGTATCACAGAAATAAAAACTAATGTATATTATTGTTATGAACCATCAATTCAATCGTTAACAGTATATTTAGTGGATTTTACATATGGTTTTAGATATTATCATAATAAATTAGGTATTTATAAAAGACCTAAAATACATTATAATACAGAAATCGAATTACCTAAATGGTTTTTTAAATTTATAAAAATAAATCTTAAAAATTAAAATATTATGTGGAAAAACTGCAATGTAGTTATGCTTCCTACTAATCAAAAAGCGTATGAAGGAATGTTGGCATTATCTCCTAATCTATATTCAGATGGAGTTAATTATTTAGATTTAGTTTGTAGAATTGAAATGCAGGATTATTTAAAAGTTTGGGCTAGAAATGGACTATTAACTGAGGGTAAAGATGCAAGAATACAA
>CAZHNZ010000290.1:0-1095 GCA_964534355.1 uncultured Parabacteroides sp. | reverse complement strand
GTCAGTGAGTTTTCCTTGGTATGAGAGATGAGAGGGGGTGCCGGAGGCGTGGGAGGTGAGAGGTGTAAGAAGAGTGATACAAATTAAAAATACAAAAAATACATATATTTTATTTGTAAAAATACTCAGGTTCATTACATATATTTTACATAATTTATATACTCAAAACAATGTAAAACTGTTGAAAGATTTAGTTTGAATCCCCTCTCATCATTTTCAAAAAGATGTCGTTTGTAATATTTACCTTACCAAGTTTTTGCATCTTCTTTTTTCCTTTCTTTTGTTTCTCTCGAAGCTTCATTTTTCGTGTAATATCTCCTCCATACATGTGAGCTGTCACATTCTTTTTTAGAGCTGAGAGAGTTTTAGAAGCAACAATTCGTCCATTAATCTTGGCTTGAATCTTAGTAACAAACATTTGTCGAGGAAGAACATTATAGAGTTTTTCAACTGTTTTTTGGGCTTCTTCATCAATTCGATCTTTAGAAATTACTCGTGTAAATGCAGGATAGACCTCATCAGCAACAAGAACCTCCATCTTAGTAACATTTGCCTCTTTAAATTCACCAAGTTCGTATGAAAGTGATGCATATCCAGAAGACACACTCTTAACTTCATCAAAAAAGTTTCGCATAAGCTCTCGAAGTGGCATTTCTACAAGAATAGATTGTCTGTCATTAATAGTATGAGTCTCTTTTACAATCGCTTCATGTACAAAAAGAAGTTGCATAAGTACACCGACATACTCACTCGGAACAATAATAGTTACATTCACCCATGGCTCTCGCACCCATTCAACCTCTCCATGATCTGGAAATAATGTTGGTGAATATACAAGCTTTTCTGGTTTATCCTTTGTTTTTACTAAGTAGTTAATTGTTGGAAGTGTCACCACAAGATCAATACTAAACTCTCGTCGAAGTCTCTCTGTAATAATTTCAAGATGAAGCATACCAAGAAATCCACATCGAAATCCTCGTCCAAGTGTTCCTGATGATTCTTCTTCAAATACATATGATGCATCAGAAAGTTTTAATCGTTCAAGTGCACTTCGGAGCAAATCAAAATCATCCTGACTCTCCGGAAATATACTTG
>CAZHNZ010000289.1:0-1119 GCA_964534355.1 uncultured Parabacteroides sp. | reverse complement strand
TCTGTTATACAAGGTGAAATCAAAACAATTGGAGGGGGAGATATAATATCTCATTATGTTACATTAATTAATAGAACATCATATGCATACAAAAATACTAAAATTTTAGTTAAAGTATTTTATTACGACGAAAAATCTTATAAAACTGAAGACAAGAGGCTAAATGCAGGGAGACTAGTTGATTTTTATGTAGATGATTCTTCTTATACTGTCGCTCCTGGTGAGAGAAAAAATATAAAAATTGCATGGAAGAGTCCTGTAGATTCTATAAATGGAAAGTATAGGATAGATTTATATGTTATTCAGAATGAAACACACGTAATAGGAGATTTTGCAAGACCATATACATCTTATGCAAGTTTTGAGTTTAATGTTATTGGCTCTGATGACAATTATCCTATTTCTGTTGATATGGATAATGCGAAAATATCAAATGTTAAGTATTTACTTGATAGTAAATTAATTACACTTCTTCCAGAAAATAAAGATGAATTTTTAACTATTCCATTAACAAACACAAGCACAAGCAGTATAAAAATAAAATATAAGTGGAGAGTTGGACCTTACAGTAAGTTCGATGAGTCCAAAATATTTTATAGAGAAATAAAAGAAATAGAATTAAAACCTAGAGAAGAAATAAAAATAATTTTAAATACACCAAAAGATTTATCTAATAGGTATTATGGAGTACTTGATATTGAAAATGGTGAAAAACATTTACTTGAAGTATTTAGATGGACAAGGAGCCTTCCTGTCCCTGCTTTGGTTGATACATATGGCATAGTGCCAGATGGTAATTATCTAATTGATAATAAAGATTCTGAAACTTTTACTCTAGAAAAGGGTAAAAAATATGTAGCTTTTGCTTGTCTGATTGGAGGTCTTATTCCTACAGACACTATTTTGACTATGCGACTTCGTGATGAAAAAGGGAAGGTGATTTTTTCTCAAGAACAAAAGAAGATAACAGCTACAACAACTACTGCTTTTGAATATACTTTTATTCCGACAAGGAATGCTAATAAATATTCTTTTGATATTACATCAGATACAAATGGTATGGTTGAAAAAGTTAGATGGGAAAATGATTGCAGTAAAAGTAGTAGTACAAAGTGTATT
>CAZHNZ010000288.1:0-1125 GCA_964534355.1 uncultured Parabacteroides sp. | reverse complement strand
TGTCGCCCCTAAGTTTCTATCAAGCCAACATCTCCCATCTTCAGCTAAAACCATTCCATAAGTATTTGTATCAGAACCAATACCTGTTACTGTTCCACTACAACTACTTCCTCCCCCAGAACTACCTTGTGCTAGTCCTCCCGAATTCCCACCAACAGTCGTAGCTATATAGTTAAATCCAAGAGAATTAGCAGTAATACCATCACAACCTTGCATAATAGTAGAAGAAGATTGTTGTAATTCAGGTTGTTCTACTTTAAGGAATATATTATAGGCATTAGTTGAAGTACAGACTCCTAAAAAATAGTTATCAGTACCATATATAGGATCTCTTAATATATTAGAGTTATAGAAACCATTAGATTTAAGGGCCGATATTATAGAGTTAGTATATCCACTTGTTTCTGAACCTTTAGCTACATATCCACCTCCATTATTACTATATCCTACGTTTGGTATAGTGTAACTGTTTTTAGATTGTTCGTATTGTTCTAGTGCTAGAGATAATTGTCTAGCATTTTGTATTCTTTGAGAGTCTCTAGATTTCTTTCTTGCTGTAGACATTACTGCGAAGACTACTGCTGAGAGGAGTGCTATTATGGCTATTACTACGAGGAGTTCGATTAATGTAAATCCTTTGGATTTATGTATATTCATACTAGTTATTATACTACTAATTTATACAGATTAAATTAAAAACACATTCATTACTGAATGTGTTTTTAATGTATTGTCATCCTCGAAATGATTACGAGTCATTGAGTAATCATTATCGGGGATCCAGAGTATTGTGGTTAAATCCTGGATCCCGGATAACAAACACTCGAAGACTCGTATTTGTTTCCGGGATGACAATGCGGGGTGTATTTTGCATTTTACTACCCCCTAACAACTAATTCCTAATTAATGGATTGCCGCGAACTATTGCAAAGCCAATAGTTCTCGCAATGACGATTCTTTTGTATTTACCTTATACCCCTATACCCTTATACCCATATACCCTTTATTTTCCCTTACTTTCTTACTCCCTTTTAATTACACCTGTGAATTATTATTGTGGATACATATGCTATAATTACTATATGAATGAGTATTTAAATCAAATTATTTCACTTTCTAATTCAA
>CAZHNZ010000287.1:0-1132 GCA_964534355.1 uncultured Parabacteroides sp. | reverse complement strand
CAGGTAATCTAACTACAAATACAGCATTTGTAATCACGTGTACTTCAGCATCTAGCCAAACGCAAACAGCAAATATAACCGTAAATGTAGCAGCTTTAAATGGTACTTGTAATACCACTCATTACAACTGCAGCACTGGAACGTCAGCCAACAATGTAAGTGGTGCAATGAAATGGACGTGGAACTGTAATGGTGCAAATGGAGGAACAAATGCTTCTTGTGAAGAGAACAAACCAAATCCAAATGCTCCTACAATTACAGGGCCTACTTCGGGAAAGATTAATACAAACTACTCATTTGATTTCACGGCAACTAACCCATCAGGTGATCCAATTAGGTATGCTATCGATTGGGATAATACAGGAACTGTAGATGGATACTTACCAGCTTCTGGTACTACAACTCAAGGTACAACATTAACTTGGACAAACCAGTGGGGAGGTAATGGTACTAAGACATTCCAGGTTAGAACAGAAACAAATGGTGGCCCAGTATCAGCTTGGACTTCATACTCTATTCTTATGTATGGAGCACCTGTTGTTACTTGGACTCCTTCATCATCAAATCTTCCCTATGGAGCTAGACTTACATTTGGTTACTCTGCAACAGATGCAACATACTGTAATCTATTTGCAACAGTAGCTGGAGATGAAAATACTTGGGAAGGTACACCATTCTGGTCTTCTGCACCAACATCAACAACTTGGACTAGTGCTGGCCCTTATTACCAAAACTTCAAGAGAAAAGCAGTCTGTTACAATCCATTTGGAGATTACACTTCAGTAGAAATACCAGTAACTGTTCTTCAAAATGCTGCTAGTTGTGGAAGTCTAACTCTTCCAAGCTACTTACTTCCAAACGAAGCATTTACTCCAACTGTCACAATGACAAATACTGGAACAAATGTTTGGACAAATGGTTCTCCTTTAAAGCACAGATTATATTCACCAAACACAACTTGGGGAACACAATTCATGCCTCTTACAAATGGCCCAGTAGCAAATGGATTGTCTGGTACATTCAGCAGTTCACTTACAGCACCAAGTACTGAAGGTCAATACGACTTTACTTGGAGAGTTATTGAAGAAAATGAAGGGCCGACTCAATACTTTGGACCTTTGTGTAATCCGAC
>CAZHNZ010000286.1:0-1152 GCA_964534355.1 uncultured Parabacteroides sp. | reverse complement strand
TTGGGGAGATGGGGATGTGTGGATCCGTTGGCGGAAAAATACCGTAGATGGTCACCTTACAACTACTGCATGGATAATCCGATACGGTTTATTGATCCGGATGGAAGAAAAGTTGTTGACAAAAAGGGTAAAGAGATAACCTTTAATGATAAAACCGGATGGTCTTCAAATGTGACGCCAGAAGTTAAACGGGTTGGGAATGCCATGATGCAAACTGAAACAGGAAAAAAGAATTGGATTTCAATGACAAAAACGACATATCCGATTTCAATAAATATTAGTCAGGAAAATAAGACGTATTTTGATAAAAATGGTGATAAACATTATAGGTTAGGTGAATATTCTATTAAATCACAAAACCAGGTGGTTAAATCTGCATCAATAACAATTTATGAGGGAACAGTAAATTCTTTACTTAAAGACAAGCCAACCGGAACACCCGTGCTTGATTCTTATGCAAATAACGTAAAAACAACAGATGAGGCTTTTGGCGCGGTCGCTACTCATGAGGCAGTACATGTTGCTGATTCAAAGAATGTTAAACTTGAGTTGGATCCGATTATAAGTTCAGCTAATAATGAAGAAATTGAGCCTGTTAAACAAGAAATGAATGTAAATAATGAAACCGGGGAAAAAAATGAGAACAATAATTCTAATAACTGATTACTATTGTAGTCTATTACGTGCTTTTGTGTCACCACTTTGTATTATATTGATGGTTCTTTTGCCAAGCTTTTTATCTTTGGATATTGCTTATGGACAAAGTAAGGGAGTGAAGCTTCAAATGCTTGAATTTATGGCGAAAAACAATAAATTAGATGTTAAAATCGGAGATAGTCTTGTCGAGTTTATCCCACTATTAGAAATTGTAGAAGTTGTTAAACATGACAGTAATTGGAAAAGGGAATTTGGCGTATATCGCTTTCGAATCATATCCGAAAATGCGCCTGATTTAGTAATAAAAAACAAGGATAAGATTTCAATTCTAAATCAGGAAAAACTTGATGAAACAATAGAAGCCATTATTGATTTATATAAATTGTCGAATGGCCGTATAAAACACAATGAGCTTGTTCGATATATTGAGGCTGCTATAAACATTTACAGGCGAAATGAATTTGTTAAAAAGCAAATACTAATCGGATCTGCCCC
>CAZHNZ010000285.1:0-1165 GCA_964534355.1 uncultured Parabacteroides sp. | reverse complement strand
CTGCGGGCAGGTGGGTAATGATCTTTTCGGTTGGCTGCCACGTTGCCACGCGCCATTTGTGTACGTCGTCGCCACTATGCTCTTTGTGCGTCAATCCGACAGACAGCCCACCGAAAGCCGGTCGAAGCCACCAGAGATTGCCGTTGACGCTTTTATGCCAGTTGAATTCGCCGTCGCGGCTCATGATAGTTGTGCTCCTGCGAGTGTTTGCAACACCATCTTGGCTTCGTCGAGTGTTGGCATGATGCACTGAAACGTGGTGCTGACGAACCCGGGGCTCACCCCCTGCTCACGCAGGTACACGCTGTACCCACGGATGTTGTCGGTGTTGCCCAGCATGCTCACCATGCCAACGCACCTGTTCCCCCGATACAGGTGGTGCAGTCGAGGGTAGTTGTAGTCTGGCGGTAGCCAAGTGAGTTCGCTCATGCCCATTTCCCTTGTATTTGCAGCACCCCAATGAGTGGGAGTGCTTTGCGCTCGACTGCCTTCTTGGCCTTGTCGAGGTCGTCCCACCGTTGGCGGTAGATGTAGGCGGTTGGCGGTATCAGGTCATCGAACCTCCAGTGGAAGGCAACGTACCAGCGTCCCGTGTTGGCGCTGCGGTACAGCGTGGCTACGTTGCTCCACCGGGCAAGCGATGCCCCTGCCTCACGCCACACGAAGTTTGGGGCAGTGCTTGCCCCGTTCCACTTGAATTCAAGTTCCATGACTCATTCCTTTAAGCTTAAAAGTTCAGCCCGCACATGACAGGCGAGCAGGAGCAGTACGGCACGGTGATCGTCGCATGCGGCCAAGAGCTTGACTGCGTCCACCGGCATGAGCAGCACATCATGGCTGTCGTCCCATGCAACCAGTGCGGCGGTAGCGTCCCGAGCTGCGTACCAAGCTGCGTACCGAGCTGCGTCCCGAGCTGCGTCCCGAGCTGCGTCCCGAGCTGCGACCCAAGCTGCGTCCCAAACTGCGTCCCAAACTGCGCCCCGAGCTGCGTCCCGAGCTGCGACCCAAGCTGCGTCATAAGCTGCGTCCCGAGCTGCGGTCCGAGCTGCGGTCCAAACCTGTGGGTGTGATGCGAGTGTGGCCAAAACCCAGTCGATGTGCTTGGCGTTAGGCAGGTGCGCCCATTCTGTGGTGGTCATGACTCATTCCTCACTTCCAGTTTGCT
>CAZHNZ010000284.1:0-1168 GCA_964534355.1 uncultured Parabacteroides sp. | reverse complement strand
GTGCTCGAAGGATTTTATTCGGTGATAAAGGGGACTAACGAGCATCAGCGGTTCGTCTTTATGACCGGAGTGACCAAGTTTTCGAAGGTTTCAGTCTTTTCGAAACTCAACAATCTGCGCGATATTACCATGGAGGCGGCTTTTGCCACTATGTTTGGATATACACAGGAGGAGCTGGAAGAGAATTTCGGGCAAGAGCTCGATGTATTAGCTGCAAACGCCGGTGCTACACCGGAGGATTTCCGCACACAGGTAAAAGAGCACTACAACGGATACCGGTTTGAAGAGACTGCCGCTACGGTGTATAATCCTGTTTCTATCGGTCAGTTTATCGGAAACCGGGGTAAATTTCTTAACTTCTGGTTTGCGACCGGCAGTCCCTCGTTTCTGATTCGACTTTCGAAAAAAATGGAGATGGATATTTCGCTCATGCTGGAAAAGCCGGTTCAGTCTCTCGCTTTTGACAGTTTTGAGGTTAATTCTTTATCTTTGCTGCCACTGCTGGTGCAAACGGGGTATCTGACTATTGTGAATTCAGAAACTGAATTTAATGCAACCTCGTATTGGCTGGGATTCCCCAACCGGGAGGTGGAGCGTTCGTTTGAGACCTATTTAATTGGTGGATTTGTAAACAAAGAGATCAGTGAAGTAGGAAGCGATGTGTTGGAGCTGACACGGGCTGTTCAGAACGGTGATACGGAGGATATTATGCAGATAATGACCGCATTTTGCAGCCGAATTCCTTACGACTGGCACATTGAGCGCGAGGGTTATTACAACACCATTTTCTACTGCATATTCCGGATGTTGGGGTTGAATCTGCGGGGCGAAGTGCACACCAACCGGGGCAGAATAGACGCTGTGCTGGAAGGAAAAAATGATGTCTATATATTCGAATTCAAGATAAATCAATCGGCTGATACGGCGATTGAGCAGATTCAGAAGATGGGTTATCACGAACCGTTTCTGGCTTCGGGCAAGAAAATTCACCTGATTGGGCTGAATTTTGATACGGTGACGCGGAATATTGGAGAGTATAGGCAAATAACAATTAATAATTAATAATTAATAATTAATAATTGGGGAAGTGGCGATTATTGCGGACTCTCTTATAACTTATAACTTAGAACCTATAACTTAAAACTTATAACTTAAAACGTATTACGTA
>CAZHNZ010000283.1:0-1175 GCA_964534355.1 uncultured Parabacteroides sp. | reverse complement strand
TATTAGAGATTGATCCGATAGCTAAAACTACAACAACTTTTGGGAGTTTAACTGGTACAGCCAAATGGGTGGGAGGTATTTTAGCTCCTAATGGTAAGATATACGGAATTCCTTACAATTCAACCTCAGTATTAGAGATTGATCCGATAGCTAAAACAGCCACCACTTTTGGTAGTTTAACTGGCACAGAAAAATGGGCGGGAGGTATTTTAGCTCCTAATGGTAAGATATACGGAATTCCCGCTAATTCAACCTCAGTATTAGAGATTGATCCGATAGCTAAAACAGCCACCACTTTTGGTAGTTTAACTGGCATATATAAATGGTTAGGCGGAGTTTTAGCGCCTAACGGTAAGATATACGGAATACCATTTAATTCGACCACAATATTAGAATATAACTCTAAAATATCGCCTTCAGCTCTTGATATTGTAATACCGTCAGACTTATCCACTTTGGCTACGTCAAACTACAACATGTACTATAATAAACTATAAGCATGGAAATTATACTATTAGAAGAAAAGCATATTGAACTTGTACAAGCTTGGAACTCGTCGCATGAGAATCAGTATATAATCTGTGATTCAAAATATGGACTAAACATATCTTATTCACAGGAAATTTACGACCACCTGATAGATGCTAAAACTATAGGTTTAAGGCCAACGGATAAAACTATCACAGGAGTTCAATACGATTGGATAAACTCAAAAGTGTACATAACAATAGCTGATGAGTTATTCCCCTCACACGAGTTTGACTGCGCAGGCAACTGGACATACCAAAACTGCGTGGAGGCTATTCAGAATAAATACCCCGATTAAATTTTAAAATATCAACAATATGCCCGCAACACACCCAATAATCAAATACTCCCTCGCCACAGTAGGTGGCATAGTGGCTTATTTGAAGCCAGCATTACCGTTTGTGCTTATCTGTATAGGCTTCATCCTTTGTGATTGCTGGACGGCTTATCGACTAAGTCAGCGCATGGCCGTAAATGGTGAGAGCACAGGTAAGTTCAGATTGGTTTTGAATAAAACAGCGGGGTAGGTGGATATGATATTATATAAAGTAAAGTGACGTAAAAAACGCTATTCAAATAGTATTTGAATAGCGTTTTTTATGTACAAATTGTTTTTTAAACGTGTACAAATTGAATTTTCGATTATA
>CAZHNZ010000282.1:0-1197 GCA_964534355.1 uncultured Parabacteroides sp. | reverse complement strand
ACTGGTACATATCAATGTGATGGAAGCTGTAGTGCAACTACTCCAGCAAATCCAGGTAATTTCGGTAAGTCTTGTACTTCAATGGCAAACGCTTGTGGTCAAGCTAATACTGGTACATATCAATGTGATGGAAGCTGTAGTGCAACTACTCCAGCAAATCCAGCAACATATGGACAAGCATGTACTTCAGCTGCAAACAATGCAGGACAAACAAATACAGGAACAATCAAATGTGATGGTACATGTTCTGCTACAAAACCAGCTGATATTGATATGACTTGTGGTGGATCACCTAAACCAGCTAATTTTGGTCAAACTTGTAGCTCTGCCGCAAACACTTGTGGTCAAACAAATACAGGAACTATAAATTGTTCAGGTACATGTTCTGCTACAAAGCCAGCAAATCCAGCAACATATGGTCAAGCATGTACATCTTCAGCAAACTCTTGTGGTCAGACAAGTTCAGGAACAATCCAATGTAATGGTACATGTTCTGCTTCAACTCCAAGTAATCCTGCAAATTATGGGACTTCTTGTACATCCGCTGCAAACTCTTGTGGTCAGACAAATTCAGGAACAATACAATGTAATGGAACATGTTCTGCTACAAAACCAAGTGATTCTTCTTGTGCTCCAACTTCATGTACCTCAGCTGCAAATGCTTGTGGTCAGACAAATTCAGGAACAATCGTTGGCGGAGTATGTAATGCAACCACCCCAGCAAATCCAGTAAACTATGGTAAAGCATGTACTTCATCTGCAAACTCTTGTGGTCAGACAAGCTCAGGAACAATAACTTGTTCTGGTACATGTTCTGCTGCAAAACCAAGTGATTCATCATGTCCTCCTACACCATGTACATCAGCTCCAAATGCATGTGGTCAAACTACTACAGGTATTATTGTAGGTGGAGTATGTAATGCAACTACTCCTTCAAACCCTGAAGTCTATAATGTAATTGGTAGTTGTACTGATCCTGCATGTACTGTTAATCAAACTCTTGTTAATCATGTGTGTGTAGATAATATTGAACCTCCTGTAGTCCCTCCAGTTGTTGTAACTACTCCAGTAGATGCTGTATGTAGCACTACTATAGTAGACACATGCTCTACTGGTTTCTATCAGGATACAACTGATTCAGGTACTCAATATTTATGGACATGTAAGGGTGTTGATGGTGGTAAGGATGCGAGTTGT
>CAZHNZ010000281.1:0-1209 GCA_964534355.1 uncultured Parabacteroides sp. | reverse complement strand
AATTTCATCAGTTTCTGGATTATATTGAAAGGATATATTTATTTGTTTCATTATTTAGTAGTTAAGGATGGATAAATGTTTTCCCAATAAGTTTTAACTGTATTATCATCTGGATTTCTTTCAGCTAAAAGAATTGTTTTACCTGCTAAATGAGGCATTCTTGCTCCACATAATACAGAATTTAAATCTCCAAAATTAGCCATTAAATTAGTTGTTTCGGTGTCTCTATACACATAACAAATTGCATCACTTGCAGCAGAAAGAATTCTACCTAATTTACCTGTTAAATCTAAATCTTTAACATTTAATTCAGTACCATTTTCATTTAATGCTTTATCTTTTACGTGACCGACTAATATGATATTTGGAACAACTTTTTCAAACCAACCAATAACTTTTACCATTGCTTCTCTAACATATAAATATCCTCCGCCTTGTGGTAATTTTAAAACACTTTCATTTTCATCCCAATTTTTACCGAAAGTGGTTTCTCTATATAATTTGTTAGCATAAGGTAAAACTATTTCTTCTAATGCGGTAATTGTATCCAATACAACAAAATCAAATTGTCCAGGATTAGCTTTCAATTCTTTTGCTATATTATACAAGTCAACATATGTTTTTGCTTTTACTGTAAAAGCTTCCACATAATCTGTTCCATCTTCTAAATCTACAATTAATGCTTTAGATAATTGAGATAATGCAGTGGTTTTTCCACATTTAGGTAATCCGAAAATAATTAAATTTTTAGGATTAGCTGTTTTAATTGAACTTTTCTCTGTAGGAAGTAATCCCATAGTTATAAATAAAATTTATTCGTTTGTTCTTTTTCTTCATCTTTCTTTTCATCATCTTTTTTTGTTTCAAGGAATTCTAAATAGGGAGTGTAATCTCCGATTTCTTCAGGACGAGGTAATTCTCTAAATACACCAGTTTCACCATAAAACATCAACCCTTTATTAAAATCAGCCTCACCATATCTATTTTTACAAATTTGACATAATCTGAAGCGTTTCTTTAGAGTATTTTGTATTGGATAACCTTCACATCTAGCAATTTTCTCTCTGTGTGGATAAAACAACATGATAACTACCTCTGATGCTTGAGCTGTGTCTCCGGTGTCTTTCAAGTCATCGGTTTGAAGAAGTTCATACCCACCACTCCTTCTATCCATTGATTTAGAATTTCGATTGATCTGTTGGATAAAAA
>CAZHNZ010000280.1:0-1242 GCA_964534355.1 uncultured Parabacteroides sp. | reverse complement strand
GCCTTTGTTCGTGCTAAAAGCAAGCGTTTCGCTTGCACATCGTAGCGCAGCTAACGTACAGTTTACATAACATCTACCACTCATACATTCCGTTTTTAATGACAGCAAAGATAGCCTTTTTTTTGTATTTTACAGCAATGACGAAGTCATTCAACCAGCCATCAGCTTCGGTACTGCTTCGGTGCAGCTTCGTACCAGGTTAATAGAAAAACCACCCATAACCCATAGATAACCCTTATATAACCCACTAATATCCCTTATTATAATGATAAGTTTTATCTGTGGTTTGTATGCGAATAATGGATATATTTTATAACTTTGTTCTATTAAGCTGCACCGAAGCTGGTACGAAGCTGTACCGAACATGAATATTAAAAACGCATACTACAACAAAGGTGCTGCGCACCGAAACATTTGTAAAAATTAAAGAGATGGCAAAATTGAAAGGAATAAACGCGATGGTGGGATCGATGAAAAACATATCGATGTACACCATACAGGGAAGTGATGAAGTATATATCCGCACCAAAGGCGGCGCAAGTAAGAGTAAGATAAAACGCTCACCGGCATTTGAGAAGGTGCGCCGCAACAACAAAGAGTGGGCGGGCTGCACCCTGCTTACCCGGGCAATCCGGCGAGGTCTCTACGCCATGAAGCGGTTTGAAGACTACCCGGTGACGGGGGCACTCAACGCGCTGGCCAAAATTATACAAAAAGAGGACAAAGAGAGCGAGCACGGGCAGCGCAAAGTGTCGCTATCGAAACACAGGGAGGTGATCACCGGTTTTAACTTTAGCCGGAAACAGACGCTGGACAGCGTATTGCGTGTGCCCATCCGGTGGACATTTGACCGGGCAACTATGTCCGTTGAGATAGAGATACCCGCCATCAATACCCGCACGGGGCTCTACAACCAACGTGATTTACCGTTTTTCAGAATAGTGGTAGGTATGAGCCCGGTGCCCGATTTTCTGTTCAACGCAGAGAAAAAAGAGTATTATCCATCGGAAGATAAACTCCTGGATATTTGCACACGCGAAGAGGGTGAATGGTTTTCGACCCACACCACAACTCCTCCTCAGGTGATATCGATCAACTATCTGTCAAGGCATATCGGCTGGATGAACGACGAGGCCTCCCTGGTGGTGGCCGTGGGCGTGGAATTTGGCAACACGGGCTACAACAACGAGCCGGTGGGGGTGAAATATGCAGGGTGTGGCAAAATTATTCATGTGGGGTGAT
>CAZHNZ010000279.1:0-1254 GCA_964534355.1 uncultured Parabacteroides sp. | reverse complement strand
TAGAAAGAGGACTATTTTCAACTAAAAAAGCAGCAGAAGAATTTGTAGCTTATAACAAACCTAAATATTCACAAAAAGATATTGATGAAATATTTATGAAATAAAATTAAATAATTATGGATGAAATACAAGAATTAGCAAAAGTTTTATTAATCGAAAGAGTTGGTTATACTGAAGAAGAATTAGATGAATTATATGATGAAGATGAAATGGAATTTAATTATTTATTTTATGAGCATTTTAATATTATATTCGAAGATTTTGAAGAATTAGTACCTAAGTTAGCAAAATTAATTGACATAGGAAAAGGTGTATCAGGTAATTTATATAAAGGATTTGGTAAAGATAATAGATGGTTATATAAAATTAAAATAAAAGAAAATGAAGCTTAAAGAACCAAAAAACAGTAATTATTCAGCAATAGTTGTTGAAATTAAAACATTAATCCCACTAGAGAAATGTGATTTTGTGCAAGGTGCAATTATAATGGGTAATCAAGTAATAGTATCTAAAGATGTTAAAATCGGAGATATTGGATTGTATTTTCCATTAGAGTGTGCATTAAGTAAGGAATATCTTTCTAATAATAATTTGTATCAAAAATCAGAATTAAATGTTGATACAACAAAGAAAGGATATTTCAATGAAAATGGCAGAATTAGATGTCAAAGATTTAGAGGTCATAAATCAGAAGGTTTGTTTATGCCGTTAAGATCTATTCAATTTGCGTATGCTTATTCTGATGGAGATTTTAATTTTGGTGATTGTTTTGATGAATTAGAGGGAGTTTCAATTTGTAAAAAATATATTGTCAAAACTAACAAAACTCCTGGACAACCTGGAAACAAATCTCGTAAAACTACTAAAAAATATGAAAGCAAATTAGTTGAAAATCAATTTAGATTTCATCAAGATACGTCAATGTTGTATCGCAACCTTCATAGAATTAATCCTGATGATTTAATCTCAATAACATATAAACTTCATGGTACTTCTGGTGTTTCCTCTTACGTTTTATGTAAAAGAAATATAACTAAACGAGAAAAAATAGGAGCATTTCTTCATAATATTTATACTCAATTAATAACATTAGGTAAAGGTAAATATATTACAGTTGATACTGAATATGATTATTTATATTCATCTAGAAAAGTAATAAAAAACGAAGAACTTAATCCTGATGCTCAACATTATTATAATGAAGATATTTGGGGAATTGCTCATAAAGAATTAGAACCATTTCTTCAAAAAGGA
>CAZHNZ010000278.1:0-1270 GCA_964534355.1 uncultured Parabacteroides sp. | reverse complement strand
CTCTAAGTGGGTTCGCTTCTGATACATGGAAGCTGGCTATTGGTCAAATTGGAACGCCCGGAACGGTTAATACCAACTTCGGACAACGCCCAGTATCTGGTGGTGCATTCGACTCGGCCTCTGGTGGTTATTTCCGATACACGCCTCCGAGTGGATTCAAAGCACTCTGCCGCAAGAATCTACCTGACCCTGCTATTCCGTTTCCAGCTAAACACGCTGACGTTGCGTTGTGGAATGGTAATGGTGGAACACAAAACATCACAGGGCTGCAATTCCAGCCTGACTTTGTGGATGCGAAATGTCGCAGCAATGCTGTTTCATGGTGTGCTGTTGATGCTGTTCGTGGGGCTAGTCACAACCTTGCAAGCGACTTAACCGCTGCTGAAGATGCTGGCGGAAATTCTCCATCACTGTACGGAACTATCAGCGCATTCCTGTCTAACGGATTCACTGTGCTTGATGGTTCCGATGGTACTTATGACGGAACAAACGGGAACGGGAAATCATATTCTGCGCTATGCCTGAACATGGGCGGCTCAACCGTAACCAATAACGCTGGCTCAATCTCTAGTCAGGTTCGGGCTAATGCCACGGCGGGGATGAGTGTTGTTACTTTTACAGCTCAAACTAGCGGAAGTGGGACAATCGGGCATGGACTAAGTGCTGCACCAAAACTAATTATCGTTAAGTCTAGGGCAAACGCTTACGGTTGGACTGTGTATCACGCATCTGTTGGTAACACAGGATACCTGAACCTAAACACAACAGCAGCAACCGCAACAGACGCTAACGCTTGGAATAACACATCACCTACAAGTTCTGTGTTCACGTTAGGTTCAAACTTTGTGAATACAGGGACTTGGGTCGCCTACTGCTTCACCGACATTCCGGGGTTCTTGAAAACTGGCTCTTTCTCAACATTGGGGGCGGCTGATAACACATTCGTTAATTGTGGGTTCAAACCACGATGGGTGATGATTAAGTTCTCCAATGCCGTCAATGATTGGTTTATGTACGACACGGCGCGGGATACCTACAACGTGACCAAGACTGTCGTTTGTGCAAACAGCGCGAACGGTGAAGGCTCTTTCACTTCCGGCTACAACATCGACACAGTTTCAAATGGCTTCAAGGTGCGCGATGCGTGGTCAGCAAATTGCGTATTTATAGCCATTGCCGAAACACCATTCAAATTCGCTAACGCACGATAGGAGCAACTATGTTTATTTACAAAGAACGTCGCGTCGCGTTTGACGCAAAAATCGAAGTC
>CAZHNZ010000277.1:0-1282 GCA_964534355.1 uncultured Parabacteroides sp. | reverse complement strand
ATAAACTTAGAGAATGAATATCCCATAGGTTTTAGAGCAGCTGAAATACGGATTTGCCATAGGCGGCGGAAATCACTCTTTCTATCGCGACGATGTGCAAATGCATGTACACCAGCCTTGCGAAGAGCTACTTTTGCCTGTGCCTCCTTTGAACTTCTTGCGTTGCGGAATCCTTTTGCAGCGCGCAACACATTGCGACGACGCTTCATTGACATTACACCGCGTTTTACACGTGACATATTATGTTATTTAGAATTAGGTTAGTAATATCAGCTTCTATCCAATATTAGAAAGGAAACGTGATGCTGTCTTTGCAGACATATTTAGAGCGATGCGACCCTTACGATTAAGCTGAGTGCTACGGCTCTCGAGTGCATTATAGTGATTTAGTCCTGGCTTGCGAACAAGAGCAGCACCTGTCTTTGTCACCTTAACGCGCTTTGCGTATGACTTATTTGTCTTCATAATTTTATTTATGTTAAGGCATTGCTGCCAACTTTATGCTTTTTTGGGTTTCCCCTTTTCGAGAACCGTTGTAAGACCCTTTGGACCTTTCTTCGGCGCTTCGGCTATTTTATATTCCTCTGAAACGAGAACTAGTACGCGAGAAAGACGTTCTTCAAGGAATTTATTATCCTGGAATTTATATCTTCCTGACAAAAACAAATCAAGCTTAACTCTGTGACCTTCTTTTAACCAAGAAGAAATTTTCTTTGCTTTAAGCTCCAAATCGTGCTCGGATGTACCGACTTTAATTTGAATGCTTTTTGTTTCCGTTACATGGGCTTTAGCTTTTGCTTCGCGCTCTTTCTTCTGCTCAATGTATTGGAATTTACCATAATCGGTTATTTTTGCAATAGGTGGCTCTGCATCAGGAGATATCTCAATGAGATCTAAATTTCTCTCTTTTGCTAGCTTCAAAGCATCCTCAAGAACCATAATTCCGAGGTTGCCTTTTTCTTCATCGATTACGCGTAATTCGCGTGCTTTAATTTGATTATTTATTCGTACTTTTTCTTTCACGTGGATATATATTAGTGTCAGCAATATAACAAATTTTCACTGTTTTGTCCAGTATTTTTGCCACATTCTGCCTTTAAAAACTTAAAAATGTGTTGCGGAGTTATTTTTCAAACTCAAGTTCTATGACGGTATCCAATTCTGGAACGACAGCATCGAGTCCTAAGTAATCGTGTATTCTCTGTGATAGGAACATTGTTGAACGAGGTTCTCCGATTGCAACAAAAACTTTTTTAAGAGTTTCAGCTCCATCTTCAACAAA
>CAZHNZ010000276.1:0-1283 GCA_964534355.1 uncultured Parabacteroides sp. | reverse complement strand
AGATTAAAGACAGAAAAGGTAAGCTGATTGGTGGAACATTCGTAAAAGAAGAAAACTTATGAAAAGATACGAAATTAGAAACAATAATGGTGATTTTGTAACAACTATAAAATGCCAAGAAATAGAAGTATGTGAACAAGGAGTATATTTTTTGGTAAATAAGCTTGTTACAGCCTTTGTTCCAAATACGTTTATTGTAAAATTATCATACGAGGAGTAATGCCAATAATAAAACTAACACGCAACTATTTAGTTGACCACATGATAAAGCTGTGGGTTTTGAATAGAAGTAAGAAAGACCCTGAAACTGGAGATAGAGCTAAAGTAGTGATACTCAATGCTGGGGGCTCGCGAAGTTCAAAAACTGTTTCTATTGCTCAAATGCTTCTAATTATCATGGAGAATTTCAGCGACCCGAAAGCTAAGTACAAAAAAGACTTGAAAATTATCATTTATCGTGATACATTGGTTAGCGCAAGAGATACGTTTAGTGATATTATTGATACTTTTACCAATATAGGGTTAAAAGAGCGAGAATTAAACTCAAAAGGGGTAATGGAAGGTGATTACGACAAAACAACAAGTCCAAAGCCTACCATTACTTACAAAGGGCATTTTATTGAGTTTAAAGGTATGCCATTGGAAGGTAAAGAGCCGAGAGGGTGTGATATTTCGTTTGTAAATGAGCTTATTGAGAATAATAACCAAGATTCATTTTATGGCATTATCCGTAGAACAACAATGCTTGTACTTGCTGACTGGAATCCGAAAGCATCTGTACATTGGGCTTATAATTTGAAGCGTTTCAACTACTTCTATACAAGAACAACCTATTTAGATAATAAGTGGCTACCAGCAGGTTTAAAAGCCGATGCAGAAGCTCAATGCCCGTGGGATTTTAAAGATTCAGAATTATATCTTGAAACGTATGACGATAGAGGTGTAATGCACAATAAAAAGCTACCTGACGATTTCACTTTAGAAAAATGGTATTCGAGGTATTATCAAAGTCCTGAAAGTCCGATACAATTCGATGGTTTTTTGCGTAGGCGTTGGCTAAAAGAGGAACGACCTGAAAACTGCAAAGAAGAAGATTATCATAAATACAGAGCAGTAAATAAGTTGAATTATGAAAATGGTACAATTAATAGAGCAAGCTGGTTGACCTATGGCGAGGGTATTCCAAGCGGACAAGAAGGTGCTATATTCCATAACGTTCAATGGGTTGATAAATTTCCAGAAGTGGTTGATAATCAATACTTTGGATTAGACTATGGTTTTTC
>CAZHNZ010000275.1:0-1342 GCA_964534355.1 uncultured Parabacteroides sp. | reverse complement strand
TTGAAGAAGCATACACAGCGGCATTTAATCGCCCGCTTGTTGTAAAAACGAAATGTAGAGACTGTTATAATGACGCACTGCATGAACTATTATCAACATTCAGAACCGGCAAGCGGCTTGCACCGGGCTACGTGATAAAACATGAAGGACAAACATACACCGCAATAAGTGAAAACCTGCCTCAATCGCTGATTGATGCGCACAAAGAGAAATTAATATGAGATGTTTTAATGAAACAATATCGTCAAATATAGCGAACTCCTGCCCGACTTACTCAAAACCGGAGAAGAACGCTTACCTTATTTTGAGATCAAACATAATGGTTATGACCCGACCACTATCCGAAGAGGTGGATCCTCTATTAATTTCCGGCACAGCAATACCTGTATATTGCCCGGCACAATTGCCATACAAGCCAAAGAGCGACGGAACTCGCAACGCAGAGGGATTGACCCGTTACAATAAATCCGTTCAGTTCGTAATTCTTGAGAATACACCATTGACTGAGTTACAGGTGCAACAGATACAGAAAGAAGGTTGGGTTCTGTTAGTTCAGGACACATCCGGGCAAACAATGGTATTCGGCTTGGAGCGTGGGATGTACTTCAAAGATGCGTCGCGCGACTTTAATTCAACCGAAACTTACGGTGGAATGTCGATTACTATGGAAGAAACTGCGGTGATTGAGCCTATGTGTTTTCTTGACTCAACATATCCAGCACCGTGGGAGCAAATAACACCCGAAGTGTTACTGACAAACTATGCAATGTTGCCAGTCACATTGGGTACAAGCGGACAATTTACGGTAAGCAATTTGAACGGAGCCACACCGACAGGATTAGAGTGTATTTTTTATGATGGTGTTGGAGTATATCATGCAAACTCAGTTGTGGCAAATGGAATTTCGACAGGTGCAAAAAAAGTCTACCTCGACAAAGCAATTACGCATTTGACGTTGAATGTTAATACTTCATCTGATATTAGTGGGGCGGTTGATTTGTCGTTGTTTGAGAATTTGGTAAAAATTGATTGTGGTATTGGCAATAAAATAACGTCAGTTGAGTTGTCAAAAAATAAACTATTGCAGATTTTAAGCGTATTCGCGAATAATATCACAGTAATTGACTTATCTAATAATGTTTTAGTTACATCTATTGATTTGGGGTCGAACAATATTTCAACCACAAATCTTAAAAACACAATCGTTGGACTTGTGCAAGGTAAGGCGGCGGCTGCTAAAACTCAGACGACTACGGTTTATGTTGCTGGCAATCCGAATGTTGTAAGCCTTTGGGCTGAAGATTGGAGCGCAATAACAAACAGCACTGATATAGTTGACAAT
>CAZHNZ010000274.1:0-1374 GCA_964534355.1 uncultured Parabacteroides sp. | reverse complement strand
AAAACTAATCATTATGAGCAAATCAAAATTAGAGTACATCTGGTTAGATGGAAGCGAGCCCACTCAGGTATTGAGAGGTAAAACTCGTATTAAAGAAAATTTTAGTGGTAAACTGGAAGATTGCCCAATGTGGTCTTTCGATGGTTCTTCAACAAATCAGGCACAAGGTGGTTCTTCAGACTTGTTGTTGAAACCCGTTTTCATTTGCCCCGATCCCGATCGCAAAGATGCTTACATCGTAATGACTGAAGTCCTCAATCCGGACGGAACTCCACACCCTACTAATCACCGTGCAACTATCGACGATGATGACAACGATTTCTGGTTTGGTTACGAGCAAGAATATTTCCTATATGATCTGGAAACAAGAATGCCATTGGGCTTCCCTAAAGGTGGCTTCCCCGATCGTCCACAAGGTCCATACTACTGTTCTGTAGGTGCACGCAATGCTTACGGTCGCGAAATCGTAGAAGAGCATTTCGACATCTGTCTGGCTGCTGGTCTGAACATCGAAGGTATCAACGGTGAGGTTGCTGCTGGTCAGTGGGAATACCAAATCTTCTCAAAAGGCGCTAAATTGGCCGGAGATGAAATTTGGGTTTCTCGTTACCTCCTCGAAAGAACATGCGAAAAATACGGCGTTTATGTAGAATGGCATCCGAAACCACTGGGCGCAACAGACTGGAATGGTTCTGGTATGCACGCTAACTTCTCGAACGGTAAAATGAGAACATGCGGTGACAAAGCTGTATTCGATGCAATCTGCGCTGAATTCGGAAAACACGTTCCCGAGCACATGGCAGTTTACGGAGCTTACAACGAGCAACGTCTGACTGGTAAGCACGAAACTGCTTCTATCCACGACTTCTCATGGGGTGTTTCTGACCGTGGTGCTTCTATCCGTATCCCTGTGGGTACTGTAGAAGATGGATGGAAAGGTCGTCTCGAAGACCGTCGTCCTGCATCTAACGGATGTCCTTACCAAATCGGTTCGGTTATCGTAAAATCAACTAAAGCATCAGGACAAATTTAATCCACGATATTTTTAGTATTTGAAGTATAAAGCTTCTGTGCCTTCGGGTGCAGAAGCTTTTTTTGATGATTCGGACACGATTTTTGCAGCAGTCCGTGTTGGTTATATCTGTTTTTATACTATTTTTGAGAATTGTTTCGCACAAAAAGCCTTATTCTGCACAGATTATTACATTTATGTAGTAAAATATAAGCTCATTTTATGGCGGAATTCATTTAATTAAGATGATTAACCTTACAGATAATATTCACAAAACTAACCGGACTACATGTTTCCAAAAAATAAAATCGAAATAAACCGACATCTCTTCTACGAAACATCACATTCCCCATCTTTAGCCG
>CAZHNZ010000273.1:0-1447 GCA_964534355.1 uncultured Parabacteroides sp. | reverse complement strand
AAGTTGAAATCCCTGAAGGTTATGAAATTCAAGTTAGACCAAGGAGTGGATTGTCATTGAAGCATCAAATTTATATAACAAATAGTCCTGGGACCATTGACGCTAAACTTTTAAAAAATTAGTCCCAGAATTTACAATATAAATTAACTTAAATCTTATATTTTCAGAATAATGATGATTTATGATTTTATATAAATTATTTTTATTACCTTTGTTTTATACTAATTACAGTATAATTACAAATTAATAATTAATAATTAAAAATCATGGATCAAAATTACGAAAAACCTGAAAAAAGAAAACAAAGTCCTAGAGGATTAAGAGTAAAAGTTTATTGTGCTGAATGTAATAAAGAAGAAGAAGTTCTTCCATCAAGAGCAAAAAAGTATGTGTGTTGTTCAGTGGAATGTTTATCTAAATTTAATAGTAAAAGATATTCTAAAAAAATAAAATGTATTTGTCCAATATGTAACATTTCTTTTGAAATAAAACCATCTAAATTTGATAAAATTAAAAGTACAGCATGCTGCTCAAAAGAATGTGCTGATAAATTAAAAGAAACAACTTATTTAGGAGAAAATAACCATCAGTATGGACTAGTAGGAGATTTGAATTCCTCTTTTAAAGGAGAAGAAACAACTAAAAAGAATATCCAATTAAAAGATATTTGGGTATATTGTCCAGAAAGACCTAATGCTAACAGTGCTGGTAGAGTTACAAAACATAGATTATTAGTAGAAACTAATTATTTTTTATACGATGAAAAATATTTTAAAGAAGTAGATGGTTTTAAAATATTAAAATCAGGAATTCAAGTACATCATATAGATTTGAATCACGACAATAATGAAATTAGTAATCTAATTCCATTAACAACTGTTCAACACACAAGTATACATAATAGATTAAGAGTTTTAGCAGAAGATAGTATATTAAAAATGATTGGCGTCATTAAACAGGGTGAATTGCTGGAAAATCTGGAAGCAGACAATCAGCAGCCTAGCTTGGATAGTAATATCCTTGAAGGTTCAGAGACTAACAACCGAATCCTACCATTTGAAGAAAATAAGGATAGTAACGTTGACACGAGTGCCCTGCTCAATAGTATTTTAGGTATTATTGATGATTATATAGTCCGAGCTGCAAGTATAACAAAAGAAGTTGCAGAACTAGAGGATAAAGAGCCTTTAGGATAACATGATTGGATTACAGAGGATTTATAGGTGTTATAGTTCAAAATCTTGGAGATGAACCATTTATAATAAATCATGGAGATAGAATAGCTCAAATTTCATTGAATAAAGTTGAAAAGATTGAATGGTCAAATGAAGAATTGAGTGAAACAGAACGAGGAGATGGAGGATTTGGTCATACAGGTAAAAATTAAAAAAGTATGTTAGTTTCTGAAATTTATTTAGTAACACGTAACGGTAGAGATAAAGTACAG
>CAZHNZ010000272.1:0-1461 GCA_964534355.1 uncultured Parabacteroides sp. | reverse complement strand
TTACCACCTGTAATCTACAATACCTAAAGCTTTTGCTTCCGGTGCTTTGGCAGTTGTCGCAGCAATCTCTGCCAGTACTCCTAAATGAAAACTGCCAACCCGCAGAAATGTCCATTCGCCGTTGACTCGTGCAGTTGTACCTTCCGAACTGTATCCGTACCCTACCCCGATTCTCTTCTTGTCCTCAAACCCAAACAGACTCTGTTTGTTCTCTTTAACCACAAGCTTCGTTTCACCTGTATTGGTATCAATCAGCGACAGAACCTTCGAGCCGTTTTCGCTAGGTGGAACTTCGGCTGTGTCAAGTACCTCTATGTTGTCCTTCTCTACTTCTTCAGGCAGCGGCTCAACGGCATCCTTAATGACATCCTTAGGGATCACCTTAACCGTTCCTGTAGCTACCTTTGCAGTCTTCTTGCTGACCGCTGTACCAACAATCGGAGGAGCTGTATTGAACCCTTCCTGTGGAACTTTAGGCTCCGGCTTATACCACGCTACGATCATGGCAATGACCGCTAAAGGAACAACTACGCACGTTACTTTAACGACCAGTGGTAAACTTTTGAAAACTTCTGCTGCTGTCATACTCCCTCCGCTTGCCCCATTATATACAAGAAAGCGAAGGAATTTATTATATGCCCTTGGCAGTAATTTTCAGGTCCCGCTGCACAACTTCACGGGTAAAGTTAAGGGTCGTGTTCGTTACTTCAACTACCAACTTGTACCTACCTACGGGAACCGCAAGTGACTGCGCAGGGAGTATCTGCATCCTCAGTCTCAGGTTAGGATCAGTAGGTTTGGATAGGCTACCCTGAGCAAACGGAGTAGTTGTCGATTCCAGCTTGTCAATGATCGCCCATGTCCCTGTCCAGTCTGCGTAGCCTGGGTCGGCAGGCAGTACCGTCTTGTTGATAAAATCCTCTACGTAGCTGTCACCACGTACTATCTCTAAAGCTGTAGCCATGATTCCTCCCCTGATACTTTAAACACAGTCTCTTTAACTGTTAGATTAATTGTGGTTTCTTTTGGATAGACCCTTGCGAAGTCCGGTATTACGATAGTGCTCTCAGGTACCCCTAATGGAATCAAAGTCTCCCTTACGGTTTCTGAGAAGTACGTTACCGGCACCTCAATGGTAAAGACGGTGATCTTTGCATCACCGGCAAGAACGAAGTTGATAATAACCGTTGCGTCAAGTGACTCAGCTGCTACCAATGCCTCTTCGATAGCTGCCTGATACTCAGCGTAGACGTTATACTGAACAGCAAGAGATGCCAGCTCATCGAGCCGTACCGAAAGTATTGCTTCGGTTGACGCTGAGGTTGCAACAACAGATGCCTCATCAATACTTACCTGCGTACTGGTAAGGGCACTGAGGAAGTCAGATGCAGACGAAGCTTCAAGCATTGCTGCCAACAGATAGAGGGCAGCAGAGGTGCTATCGGCAGACGTTACTGCTTC
>CAZHNZ010000271.1:0-1504 GCA_964534355.1 uncultured Parabacteroides sp. | reverse complement strand
GAAATCAATCCACGCAACGAAATCATTTATCAGCTTGTTGATATCATCCTGCATAGCCTCATAGCGCAGGCACTCGAACGGGTCACACTGTTTTACTGAGTAATTTGATACATCCATTCCATCGTGCCCTGAGAATACAAATACATCGTAAACAAACCGGTCAAGTCCGAATATGTCAAGATACAACCGCCATTGATACGAGTCTAAGTAATGGCAATACTCCGCCGGTGTGAATTTGGTCTTCGTGTCCCGGAGCGTTGTGCCCTGCAAAACGTCCGTGCATCCAGTCACCATCAAATCACCGAATATTGTGCTGTATCTCTTATACATCCGTATTTCAGGGATAAACGGCATCTGAGCTCGTGCATGATCTATTGCAATTTTAACCTGAGCATCGTTGAACATAACCCCGAATTGACTAAATATCAGCTCTTTTGTTTGAGTCAGGTTATACGAAGCATCCTCAACTATTTTGTGAAATGCTGTGCCAATCTGAGTAAGCTCATTTCCTGTAAAACGTCCTGAAATAGCATCAACAACGGATTGCTCTGTATCCCAAGATTCAGAGACCGAGTCCCTGAATCTTCTGAATTTTTCGAGTGTTGAAACCCTGATTATTTTCATTTCTCAACAAATGTTTTAGTGGTTGTGTCGTATTTGAAGCCAAGTTCATCAGCGCGTTTTTGGACCAACTTCCAAACCGCTGTTTTTTCGGTTTTGCTAAAATCAGCCACCAACTCAAACAACCCGGTTAAATCCTCAACGAAGGCGCAATCAGTAATCTTTTGCTGTATCTCTGCCAATTTAGCCTGAGCTTTGATTTGGTCCTCCGACTGCTTCCGGATCGAACTCTTCACCGTTGCAATAATGTCTGCCATAAATGTAGGAAAGGCAGGGTCTTTTTCGTCAGGTATAGCCACCGCCGGAATACGGGCCACATTCTTTCCAATCGTCCGGTCTGTTGGTTCAAAGTTTATTGTTCGCTTCCCGTTTACCATCGTGATGAATCCTACCTGATCAGCAATACGCAGAATGAGGTCTTTCGATTGCCCGGTTACGTCCGGAGAAATCTTGATACTATCTCCGTCCTTTTCCTCTTTCGAGTGCGCGATAATAACGATGTCTATACCTTCCGCCCGTCTGCGGTTGGTGAAGTCCTTAAATTCGTCACCGATTGCCCCGTAGGCTTTTAGCTTGTTGTTCTTCAGCTTGTAATCTTTTTCGGTTACGTGAACCATCAGATAATCATCAAGCACGGCTTTTGCTGTATCAATTACGCAGGTATTGAAAGATTTAATTTCTTTCTCATCTGCCAATACATCCGCCCATTTCGCCGCCAACAACGTGCCCTCTGCACGGTTACATGCTCTGTCTGAGCCTCTGTCACAGTCGATTAATACGGGGTTGTTCGCAGTGTTGCAAACAGATGTTTTGCCTACTCCGGGCGTGCCATAGATTACAACGATAACCGGACGTTCCGGGAAACTTTCATTTTTCTTAATTA
>CAZHNZ010000270.1:0-1544 GCA_964534355.1 uncultured Parabacteroides sp. | reverse complement strand
ACCCGTCATTTCGAACGCAGTGAGAAATCTCTCGTACCGCAGAATAAGGCGGAACTGTCAGGGTGGAAACGGCGTTCGCCGCATGGCAAATTGCAATTAGCTACGCTGACCGATGGTTCCCACCGACAGCACATCACCTTTCTGCGGCTACAGATCCGACGGGACGGGTCATGATTATACCTTAAAACATTCAACATAAAACTCTACAATATTCGGGTCAAATTCAGATAACTTTGGAATCAATTTGATCAATTTTACAAGCTGCTCATTTGTGATCAAATACACTTGATTCAATTCACGGTCATTCTCACCTTTCGACAATATGCATTTTAAATCGCTTAGCAAAAGGTTGTCAATATCAAATTCGACTATTAAATTGTCTTTAACTTTGTCATAGACAGATATCACTCTATGTATATTCATGATTTATGGAATTGGTATTAAGTTTCGAGGTGGAAAAAGCCTACTACCTTCTGAAAATATTAGATATATTGTTAATGATGTTCCAGTTAATCCGACAAATTCCCCTATTCTATTTCTCATAGATGGATCAATCTTTCTTCCAGGAACAGGGTCTTTAATCTGATTCCCCCTTGGCGCAAGTCTGTGACTTGTGCCTCTTTTCTTAAGCAGCTTGCAACTGCTTTTAAGTTGCAAGACTTCCCTTTTTGCTGCGCAAATATACAGTTATAAACTGTATAAACAAAAGGCACGGGTTACAAACCCGCGCCAAAGAGGGGGAAACATCAGGATAAAAACGGCGTTCGCCGCATGGCAATTGCAATTAGCTACGCTGACCGATGGTTCCCACCGACGGAATATCACCTTTTTGCGGCTACAGATTCGACGGAACGGGGGGCTGGCTCTTAGCAATGAACATTTAATTCTTATTCAAAAACAGGTTTTTCTTTTCTCTGTATAAATATAAGATTCCCATTCCCGTCATCGCTGAATACTAAATACCTCCCTTCATCCGAATTTAACCGAAATTCGACTTTCTTTCCTTTGTAAAGAATACTCAAACTAAGACCATCTGAAATTAAACCTACCTTTCGAAGGTCATTATCTTTCGAAGAATCAACAAAAATACATTTTGCATTCTGACTAATACTCAGCCATATATTAGTAACTCCATCTGATTTTCCACTAGATAAATTTTCATTTTGAAAAACGACAAAATCATTTACGGACAGTGTTATCTTATCATTATTAAAACCATCTCCGAATATTATTTTATATAAAACCTGATTGTTATTGATATATTTATTCTGTAGGTTACAGGAAAAATATATCAATAACAAAAAGATCAAACCACTAATAGTTTTGACGTCCTTAATTGAGTTTTCCTTTGTCATATGCATCTTTCATTTTTACAATTTGCTCTTTAGCAATTTGGGAACCTGCATTTGATTGAACTGTTTGATGCATAATGGTCTCCCGTCCTGTCTGATTTCCCCCGTTCATCGTAGCGTAATCACCGCAGTACGGTCGTTGAGCAAAGGCTCTGCCTTTGTTCGTGCTAAAAGCAAGCGTTTCGCTTGCAC
>CAZHNZ010000269.1:0-1561 GCA_964534355.1 uncultured Parabacteroides sp. | reverse complement strand
TTGGATGATACCTTATCTTTGACCACACCATTCATGGTAGAGAAAATTTGGATGTCCAAAAGTTCTTCAATGATAGTTCTACGGTCTGCGGCCGACAACTGCATGAACGGAACAAAGGAAGCTGAACCAAGAACAACAACTTGCGTGAAAGACTTGTAGTTTAGTTTAAGAATTTGATTCTCTAAAATGTCTTGGTAGTCTTTTGCAGCTGCGTCTTGGTTCAGCAGAACACCATTGCAATGGATTTCAAACTTATTGGGTTTGATACCACGAACAACTTTGTATTTCTTGGAACCGATTTCAAATTCAACCTCAACCAAACTATCTTTTTGGTTAATAGAATTTAACAGTTGTGGTTTATTTATCTTTCGGAATGGTTTTCCAAACAAACCAAAACACAAGGCATCAAGAACGGTGGATTTGCCTGCACCGTTTTGACCAATAATAAGTGTGTTGGTTGATTTAGTAAAATTAATCTCGGTGAAATGAGCACCTGTGGATAAGAAATTTTTCCAACGAATTTTTTGAAATAAAATCATTCTAAATTAATAGCTTCTATGTAAAGCTCTTTCATCAAATTTTTCAAACGGGTATTATCAATAGTTTCTTCACCAACGGTATCAATAAACTTATTTAAGATTGTTAGTGTATCTTCCGCTTGGTCTACCATATCATCTTCGATACCTTCACCAAGTTCAGAAAAATCTTCAACGATAGTAATGTCGGCTGGATTCACATTATACAAGTTATTCATAAACTTGTCAAACAAATATGGGTTGGTTTTATTAATTACAACCACTTTGACATATGTGTTTTTGTATCCTGTTAAATCTCTACCATCAATCTCTTTAATAGTTTCAATTTTGTCATCATAAACTATACGATGAAACATCCTGTTAGGATTCTGAATAAATTCAAGGCTATGGTTATCCAAATCGAAAATATGAAAGCCACGGTCATCATTATAATCCTGCCACGTGAGTTCGTAGGGGTTGCCCAAATAATAGATACTGTCGCTATTAGACTTGTGGTGATAATGGCCACTAAAAGTGAAATTGAACTTCCTGAACAGGTCACGTTTTAATCCTTCATGTGATGGCATACCACGATACATTTGGAATCCATCAATTTCAAAATGTCCACAACAAATAGAAGCATTGGTGTCTTTCAACATTGTCATTGAATCTTCATAATTCTCCGGACAAATCCAAGGCATCATACAAATTTTATGTGGCCCAACGTAAATTTCTGACGGACCATCAATAACATTAAATGATATACCATACTCTTTTAATAGTAGGTCAACGGAGTTTACATCGTTGGTATTCTTAAAGTATGTGTCGTGGTTACCAGCTAAAATGTGAACATCAATACCAAGATTAGCCAAAGGATCAAAGAACATTTCTTTGGCTCTCTTAAGGGTATAGAAGTTTAGATATTTTCTACGGTCAAACGTGTCACCTAATATGAGTACAGCTTGAACCTTTTCTTCCTTTAATTTGGGGAAGAACACTTCATCATAAAATTTTTGGTAGAAGTCCAGAAAAATTGTGGAATCATT
>CAZHNZ010000268.1:0-1577 GCA_964534355.1 uncultured Parabacteroides sp. | reverse complement strand
TATAAAACTTCTTCGCAAAGCGGGCAGATCCTTTTAACTTCGATTTCACAGAATCTTCGCGCACCATACTCCGGGCATCAAACGACTCCATCTCTACAAAGAAGCCAGACGTAGCACTCCTGAGCATATAGGGAGGCAGTGGATCGCCGCCCTGACTAAGCTGGGAAAAAGTAAATGTGCAATTAAATATAAACAACAATAGTGAGCAGTACTTGCGCATGTTTTTACAAATAAGCAATGGGGTAATATGCGAACAATCTCCTGCTTTTCATAACGATTGGAAAAGCAGGAGATGTTTATAACTTGATTATTTTAATGACTTTGTTTTTTCTTTCATTTCAGAACGAAACGCATCTATTTCTGTCTGCCAATCCCAATCTTTCGTATCTCCCCACTTGATATAAATAAGCTTATCGTTGAAAAAATATAATAAATATTTATACTGATCTTTATCTACATCAGAATTGAATTTTAAAAAATATCCTTTCTTGGTATATAAGATATTGTTTTTACCGTATTGACAAATCAGAACACTGACCCCATCTGATGAACTTTGAAACGAACCACGGCTCAAATATCGGGAATTTTTGCCAATAGCCTCGCAAACTTCTTGCCGGCTCATCCCAACCCGAACCCTATTAAGATCAATATCTCGGTATACAGTACAACTCGATATTGCGAGAGCAACAATAATAAATAATAAATAGTTTATTTTCATTTTATCTTCAAATTTTATAATCAGGCGTACTGACTGTCCATTCAGCCTTATTTTCAACCACATCAACAGTCCCATTTGAAATTATCGTAAATTCCATCACCTTTCCGGATGATAAAGGATATCTATAAACCCCAGTTGAACTAAATTCAATTGAACGCTTATTTAACCTGTAAGTAAATTTAGATTTCGGAATGTAACTCACACCACTCGGATATGCACCAGTGATAAAAGTTGTTAGCTCTCCATTATCAGTAACACCGCTCCAACTCAATGATATATTTACATAAACACTTTCATTTCGATCCTGAGCCAAATTAGCTGGCTTAAAACCATGTACAGATCCAGCTTGCTCTGATTTAAGTTTTATCCTTGGAGAATTACCAACAGCATTGCTTCTAAATTGAAACACTGATCCAGATTTAGATATGTTACCTCTACAACAATAATGTCTGGTTGCGGTTAACTCCCTCAACAAAGAGTCAAACTTTACTAAATCATTTGTTGGATCCATAGGATCGTCAATTTCGTTTGACGTAAACGTAACTTTAACACCATATTTACGAGCGATTGTTTCAATTTGCTCCCGTTTTTCCTTTTGGTTTAACAACATTGCACTTGTTTCATCCTTGGTACAAGAATACGACATAAAAGAAAGTGTCAATATAACCAGAAATCTGAAATTAAAACTATTATTCATATCCACTAACCTCATCATTATAATTCATTTTTTAATAATATTATCACTTAAAATCAATAAAAAACTCAGAATAAAGCCCAACCCCGAATTTTCAGGTTTTATATTGGTATAAAACTTCTTCGCAAAGCGGGCAGATCCTTTTAACTTCGATTTCACAGAATC
>CAZHNZ010000267.1:0-1584 GCA_964534355.1 uncultured Parabacteroides sp. | reverse complement strand
TGCAGTCTATTATATTGCAAAGCAAATCAAACGACATTGAGCGATTGAACAATGATATTGCAGCATTGCAAAAATCAAATAAAAGGTCATGGGTCGAGCGTAATAAAATTTGGCTTGGTGCGCTTGGTGGCGTGTTTGGGACGTTGTTAATTATTAAATAAACATCTCTTTCTTTCTTATGAAGTGCTTGGCTGTGAAGTCAGGCACTTTTTTTTATAGTAAAACGCATACTTAAGTTAAAAATACTATTTACATTAAAAATAATTACACTTTTAACTTTCATTAAGATAATCGTATTGTTTTTTGCCGTATCTTTGTATCATAAAATTAAAGCAAATAACATTATGAACTCAACATTTATTATCTACAAAGTAGAAAGATTTACATTCAAGAGTGAAATCGTCTTTAAAACTAAAAGTGTTATGGCTTAGTGATTTCTTATATTTTTCTTTTAAAAATACAAATAATTTAATAAAAAAAATGGACGCAATTGATTTAATGAGAATTGTTTATAAAAAAGACAATAAAATACCAAAAAAATTTTCTTTATTATCATTAATGGGTATAGGTGTTAGATTAGAAGCTGAAAATAAAAAAATAGGTTTTAACGAAGGAATTGAATATGCAGCTAATTTCATTAAAGACGAAAGTTTAAAACAACAAATTTTAATGCTAAAAAAATGAAACAATCAGATTTTAGAATAGGAAACTTTATTCTTTTTAAAGGTAAAACTCAAATTATAACAGACTTCACTTTGCATTGCATTTCTCAACAGCCAAATAATTACGAAAGGATTAAAATTAGTGAAGAATGGCTATTCCATTTTGGATTTTCAGAGAAATATCCATTAGGTGTCGATTTTACAGCCGAAGAATATAATTTCAGAGTTTTTAAATTGAACGATTTTGAGGTTGAAATTGATTTGTCAAATAGCACTTTCCAGTTAAAGAATTTTACCAATAATGAATTGATTGATTATAAATTTGTCGACCAACTTCAAAATTTATATTTCTTTCTTGTTGGTAAAGAATTGGTTTTTTATTAACATTAGCACCCACGCTCAAAAAAATGAATGGAACTGTTTTCGATGCAATAGAAAGAAAAACAACAATAGTTGATTATTAATTAACCACTAACAGATGCGCTACCGACTTAACGGGCAAAGTTTATGAAAAAAGTAAAGTATCAAAATGAAGTCTGGACAGTTTTAGACGAGTTCCACGACAGCTACCAATTAGATGGTGCGCTTTGGGTCAAAAAGTCAGAGTGTGAGGAAATAGAGAATGAATTTGCACTCACTCCACTAAGCAGAATTATAATAGTTTTAATAATAGTTTATTTAACATTAATTGCAGCATTATGACAAAACAAGAATTTATGGCTTTTAGTTTGCCTTATAAAACTTATTTTAGAATTGAATACGGCACAACAAATCAGCCTACTGGAGACTATATATTAGATTCCTTATATGGCAGTGGTGTAGTAGGAGGTTTCAATTACGACAATAATGTAATGACGGACAAGTATAAGCCCATACTTCACCCACTTACCGACCTAACAAAGACGATTGAGCATAAAGGGGA
>CAZHNZ010000266.1:0-1629 GCA_964534355.1 uncultured Parabacteroides sp. | reverse complement strand
CCGGTGCTGGGATGGGCCGAGCTGCCGAAGCTCAAGGAAAGGATCAAGCCATGATCGAGAAGGAATCCATTCAACTATACGGTGGCCCGCTCGACGGACAGGACTTGGAGATACCTGGCCAGACCATCCAGACCTTGCGCGTGCCGTACGAGCGCACGCCTGGCGCCGGAGTGGAGGAATTGATTTTCCATCACGACGGCCATCTGCTCGACGGCCGCCGCCGCTTCTCCATGGCACCGATGAAATTCCCGATTACCACCACACCATGACCTTCACAGCCAGCCTTTGCAATGTGTCGTGCCAGTGCGGGCACATTGGACCGATTGAAGAATTCACCGAGCGACCGGTGAGCGGCAGCCTGCCCGATGGCGTTTACCAGTGCCTGGCCTGCAATCGCGCGTGGGAATTGGTGAAAGGCAAGCGCCGGTACACCGGCGACTTGTATCCGCCCATCCTGCTCCAGCCGGTCGGAGCCAGACTTTGAATTGACGAACCACACCGACACCATGAGCACCACACCAGAACCAGACACGCCGGAGACAAAAGCGGAATGGAACAGGCACATGAGCCTGAACCCGGATTGTGCAGTCGCCTTCCTGGGTCTGAGCATGAAGCTGGAAAGAGAGAGGGATGAGGCACGCGACGCGCTTGCTACCGCGCAACTCACCATCGCACTGATTAAACAGGACCTGGATGCTACCGCGCAACTCACCATCGCACTGATTAAACAGGACCTGGACACCATCCGCGAAATCTGCATGAACGCCGGCACCAGCACCGACGTGCTCAAATTCCTCGACACACCAACCAACAACGAACAATGATACCAGCCAGCACCAAATTCTACCTTAGGGTCCGATCCGACAATGCCGGGAATGTGATTCCATTCAGAAAGAGTGTGAACCCTGAACTATATGCGCGGGCCATGGAGAACTACGATAGCGACGAGGATTTCACCTTTGCCGCGTTCGAGCTCAAGGACATCGACGACCTGATCAATCTCTTGAAGTTCTACGCCGGCACCGGGGCCCAGATCGAGCTTGCCGCGGAACTGGAGACCGAGGAGTTCAAGGCCGATTCAATTCTCTCCGGCAGGCATCACAAGCCGCTGGCCGGATACGTGACGGAAAAGGGGGTCGAGACACTTTCGCCCGCCGCCGCGTCCGAAATGCTGATTACCATTTCCCGTGCCTTGTTCACGTGGCATTTGAGGAACGAGAAGCAGGAGGAATCCGCATGACCGACGCCGACCAAATTGCCGCGCTTGCCAAGCGCATCCCGTTTCGCATGACGTTCCACATGTCAGGCGACAAAGCCCATTCCGGACGCTACACCTGCCAGGAGCTTGGCATTGGCCACGAGTACCATCACCCGGCCCGGAAAGGGTATATCCTGACCGGGCCGAAGGTGAAGGTGAAGAAATGGTTCTACCGCGAGGAGCCCAAGGACTCGCCGACATATCCGACGCTGCGCGAGCTGCTGGCCGCCGACCAGGAACTGCGGCAGCGTGCCGAGGCGAAATTCCCAGAGAAAGGAACCAAATGAGCGACGAAATACACAGACAAATACGCGAAGACCACAAGAAAGCTGTGGAAGAATTGAAAAGGCGACGCTCGTGCTCGTCGTGCC
>CAZHNZ010000265.1:0-1631 GCA_964534355.1 uncultured Parabacteroides sp. | reverse complement strand
GCGCACAATCCAATGGTATCCCTTCTGGGTGGCACCTGGTTTGTCTTTATCTACAACCGGAATGGTGGATTCATCCATTTGTATATAATCGGTTTCGAGCACCTGCCGTCGTAGTTCTTCGTAGAGCAATTCCAGCAATTCGACCGAGGCAGAAAACCAGCCGTTAATGGTGGTGGCTGCTAAATGGATGTTGATTCTTTTGAAAATCTCAATCTGACGGTGAAAAGGAAGGTGATCGATGTATTTGCTTACCAGCAAAAAGGAGAGCAGTGAAGCCGAAGCGTAGCTTTTGGGCAGTGGTAGTGTTGGCATATCTGCAATTATCACACCCTCTTGTGCTGGCAGTGCATATTTTTTGCGCACAATGCGACGCACATAAAACGTACCCGGTGTGTATTCCAATATTTCGGTTACTTCCTGACCAATGCATTTGCTGCCTTGGGGGATTGGATCGGGCTCAATTACCACTTCTCTGCGCTCCAGATGCTCTGGCAGAGACTGACGAACCGGCTTGCGGATCTCTTCCTTTTGTTTTTTGCGCTCATAAGTAATTGTTTTTGTCGCCTCTTCCTTGGGTACGGCTTCTTCCTCAGGAAGCGCTTCTATGCCCTGAAAGTCTATAATAAGCTGATTGGGATCTGCCTTTATATAACGCTCAGAGGAGCGTCCAAACAAAGTGCGTCGCAGGTATTGCAGCTCGAAAGTTTGCTTCTGGATAAGGGCATCTTTTTCTGTCATCAGACCCAACAGGCGATCAATCTCAGCCTGCATTTCTGCGGGAGTTGTTGGTTTTTTCACCTGTTTTTCTGTCTGATTTTTAACTGCTTTCATGCTTCAAAGATACAAAAAAGCCATGAGTTACGCAAGCTTTAAGCCCTTTATTTATGGGGTTTTTCAACTTTTTTTATTCTCAATCTGATATCGTTTTTTATACCTGACATCATTCATTTGAATGCCCTCAACCATCATCACCAATTCTGCCCACATCAGAGAATAACTGCCACTTGTAACATTGTAACGAGGCATAGAAAATCGCCCCTGCTCCAGCCGTTTGTGATAAACAACCAACCCTCCGCGCTCCCAATGAAGCAGCTTAATGGTGGTTCGCCCACGGTTGATAAACACAAACACCTCGCCGCTCAGCGGGTCGCGGCCCATTTCTGATCGCACCACGCCACAAAGAGAATCAAAGCCTTTGCGCATGTCGCAATGCCCGGCATGCAGATAATATCTGTGCGATTCGCTCAAGGTAAACATCTGCCTAAAATAATTTCAGCAATTGAGACAATTCTCCCGGGCTCACTCTTTGGTTAAGGCGCAGCGTCGTTCCGTTTGGATACGTCAACTCGCAAAAATAGGCCGGGACGTGTTGCTGATAATTAGTTGAACGAATTTCCAAAGGTGCAAATCCGGATTCCTTTGTCCGGTATCGTTTTGCCCAGTAATAATAGTTGGAGGGATTGACACCCTCTTTTTTGCAAAACTCTTTAACGGGTGATGATAGCGATTCGCAACGTTCTATAAGCGAAAACCACTCCTGCTGACTGCGCTTGTTCTTTGTCATAGTTTTTTTTCGACAAAGATAATTGCTTAAAAAATGGTGGAAAAGATGTAGTTGGCCGAATGCTTAC
>CAZHNZ010000264.1:0-1666 GCA_964534355.1 uncultured Parabacteroides sp. | reverse complement strand
GATGTTATTGGAAAGCAATTTATATCTAAACTCATAGTTTATATAGTATTTAAAAAAGGGGGCTTTTAAATACCCCCTCTGTTTTATAATGGTAAATTAAAGTGCAGTTGCTACTTGTAATGCAGCATAGTTAGCGTTGGTAGTTGCAACATCGGTTTTCCAAAGGAACTCTTGTGGATAAGTCAAATTATCTGCCATGAATTTGAATACATAACCGCCTTTATCGCCTACAAAGTTTTCTCCAGCAGTTGGTTTTAAACCGCTTTCCAAACCTAAAATTACATAGTAAGAGTGGTCTGTATTGGCTTTTTTAGCAGATTGTTTCAAAATCATAAAGATTTTGTTGTTATCTAACTTTTGTTTGATAAGTGCAGCAGCAGGTGTTCTGCCATAAATTATGATTTCGCCCTCAATTTTTGAAGGTTTGGCATAACTTTTTTCTTCTGTTGTTTCTGTAAGTGTGGACATAGGATTGTCCTCTTTGAAGATAATAGGGTACATTTTTTTACCACCAGACTTTAGCAATAAATCGCCAATTTCTAATTTATTATTTTCACCCCTTGTATATGACAAAATATCATCCCAATTACCGATTAGTGCATCTTGCTCAAAGGTAAAATTGGTAGTAGTTACGCCACATTCGTTAATTTGCGCTGTAATTGGAAAACAACTCATATTCGTTTGATTTTAAATTGTATATTTATTCTGCAAATATACAAATAATAATGATATATTATATAGTATATTTATATTTATTTAATTATAATTGCCTATTTTGTTCAAATTGAACCATTTTTTGCGTAAACTGTTGAAACTGATTGTATGCTAAGATAGGTGGTGGCATTTTTTCTAATGCTCTACTTACTGCAATTTCTATCAAATCAGCTTGATTTAAGTTTGTTGCACTTACTCCGCTTGTTATCTGTTTGCTACCACCTAATGATTGTATATTGCCTAAAATGTTATTGAATATATCAGTCTGTCTGTTAGTTAATATACGCTCTCCTTTTAACAAAGTAGCTGTTACTTCTTGCGATTTTTCGTAACTATCAGCTTTTGCTCCAGCATTACCGCCAGTGTGAAACTTCTCTGTTACGGTTGTTTTTGTAGTATCAGCACCACTACTTTTTTCTGTTGGCTCATAAGTAGGCATTGGTGCAGCCCATACATTAGCTAATTGCAATGCTCCAAGAGCAGCAGTTGCTATATTTAATGGTAATGCAGCAGGTAGTCCTAAAAGTTTTGTATTCTTCATAATAGCTCCAGCAGTATCTACTATAATTCCAAAGCTTGATATAGAACGTTCCATTATAGCAGTTCTGATTGCTATTTCAGCTTTTTTCTTACCATAAAGTTCATCATAATCAGCTCTGCCTTTTATTGTTTTTGCATAAGCTGCAAGTTCTCTTTCTCCTAAGTTGCTGACAAATTCGGTAACTCCATTTGCAATCTGTATAGCTGTTTCAGCCCACGCTTTCTTTTGCTCAATTTTTGCTATATCTCTTGCTTTGTCATCTTGTTCTTGCTCAAACTGATATTTTTTTAAAGTAGCAGTTGTTTCAGCAGCAGTTCCAATTGTAGATTGAAAATCAGCTTCTCTTTTTGCTTTTTTGGCTTCATATTCTGCATCTATATCTTGAACACGAATATCTTTATTTTGAGTGGA
>CAZHNZ010000263.1:0-1685 GCA_964534355.1 uncultured Parabacteroides sp. | reverse complement strand
CTGCTGTAGCAGGTTCGATTGCAGAACCTTGGAAGGTTGCCTGAGAGGACAACACTTCACCGGTAGTTGCAGCCTCAGTCTTACTGTTTACGAAGGTTGCCTGAATACCCTGAGAATCACCGGACGTTGCAGATTCCGTTATGCTGCCGCCCTGCTGATGGGTATTAGACGACGCCTCTCCGGTTGTTGCAGGCTCCTGCAGAGTTCCACCAAACTGTGCCGTAGCAGAATTAGAGTCACCACTGGTAGCAGCTTCAGTTGCCGCTGCCGTGGTGGTTAAAGAGGCTGACTTCACTTCTCCCGTGGTTGCAGGCTCTGTACTGGAAGTCAGGAACGTAGCCTGGATCACTTCACTACTTGCTGCCGTAGTCGGTTCAACAAGAGCACCAGACTGGGTTTGGGTTGCGCTTTGCGTGTGCGCAGAAGTTATATTAGGTTCAGCTACTGTGACTCCGAGAGTGGCTATAGCACTGAGTACCTCGTTAGCAGTTGCTTGCAGTTCACTGAAGACAATAGTGTAGCTGGCTTGGGCAACTCCAGATTCGTTGGTGGTGCCTGTTTCGATTATGGAGACTGAGTACGTCTGTGGCCCACCGGCAACGATAATCACCAGTGAGCCAATAGGAACCTCAGCTAACGAATTAAATCCCAACATCTAAGGCTCCGTTACCACCACGTAATAATTACGTACCCATCCCCACCTTTACCACCAACAGACCGAGTACCTCCCGTAAAGCAGCCACCTCCACCTCCACCTCCGCTGCCAAGTCCACCAATACCACCACTACCTGCAGTCCACACACCAGAAGCAGGAGTAGAAGCTCCTCCACCTCCTCCTACTGATTGCAGCATTCCGTAAAGCATACTTACCCCGTTTTCACCATTAGTAGGTGCGCCTGCAGAGCCAACTCCGCCTGCTGAGTATATGTTTGTTGCAGCGGGTGTGCGCAAGTCTCCTGGCATAGAGAATGTGGTTGTGCCAGCTACTGAGCCGCCACCTAATCCGTTACCTGATGCACCTATTCCTGCACCTGCCCCTCCACCTGTAGTTAATAAACAAGTGGCGGATAGTGTTACAGAACCTCCTTGAGCAGCACCACCCCCTGTACCTCCTGCAACACCTGCAATAGCAAGAAATGAGCCTCTAGATGCAAAAGGACATAAAGCAATTGTAACCGCAGTTCCTGCAGTACCGGCAGTTCCTCCCGTCCCTGCGTTACCTGTTGCACCACCACCACCACCGTTACCTACTGCAACGATTGGCTGCACATTACCGATAGCAACTATAGGCATTACGGATACACAAGAGACAATACCTGCGCCTCCTGCACCAGCTACACCACCGGCCCCGCCTATACCTGCTTTCACATATAACTGGTCAGGTAACATAATTGCAGGGATGGTTACAGAAGAGGCAGACCCGCTACCACCACCCCCACCACCCGCTGAAGTAGACACAGCACCTGCCGCTGCACCTGAACCACCTCCACCTCCACCACCTTGACATATTATGTGTACCATAGAACAGTTCTTAGGCTTCTTCCACACTTGCCAATCTTGAACTGTTGCAGAAATAGCTGCAGGAGAAAATCCATAAAATATCTGTTGGTCAGCAGGACAAGTGAGTGCCGGTATGTGCAGTGCGTGTCTCATTTAGTACAAGCCCCCGATAGCTGTACACTGCC
>CAZHNZ010000262.1:0-1693 GCA_964534355.1 uncultured Parabacteroides sp. | reverse complement strand
TCAAGGGTTCTGGCTGGCAGTATGACAAATGGACTGAATTCATTAAAAACAAATCTTATGATATTTTCACTGAGTGGTATTCACAAGCTTTTGTCTATGGACAAGCCCATGCGGATTTTTATATTTCATATGACACGCAAAACCATGTCATCATAAATGACCTCATTCCTTTTGATATGTATAATTCACAAACACAAACAAACAATGATATTTATTACTTAGGCAAAAAAATAGACAAGACTAGGATTAGTACTCTGACATTGAGAACAAAAGCGGGTCAAGCGCAATCGTGTGCAAATCAATTAAATGAACCAATTAGAGAGCTAAACGATTTAATGAGAGCTTTGCCAGAATCTGTTATTAGAAATTGTCTAGGTTCTATTAACATAAGACGTGATCCTAATTCTTTAGTCTACGCCACATCCGAACAAATAAACGCATATAAAAAAGAAATCAATCAAAACATGGCAGTTGTTTCGAGTCTTGACGGTGTTTTATTTGATTACATATCTAATAAAGATATAAGGGATTACACAGGTTTTGAGCAGGCAATCAATAAAATACTTAACACGATTTATCAATATCTAGGCATGTCATGGCTCTCAATGGGCATAACCGAAACGGGTGCTTATAATGCATATATCGCAGCACTGGAAAACTATGCCAAGTATTTGGATGTGCAAGCAGATCGACTTTGTGCAGTATTAAACAATATAGTCATGCGTGAGGCTATTTGGAATGGAGAAACTACACAAATAGAATTTACTCATGAACCTATATCATTTGGAGAAAAACTATCGATTGAAAGTATGATGAAAAACGGCAAAATAGTAGACTTAATCCAAAGTGGAGTAGTCAACATAAATGAGATAAGGCAAGCAATGGGCTTGTTGCCTATTGTTGAGAATGTAGAACCTCAAGCAAATGTAATTGATAATACCGCATCTTTTGAGAGTGCTTTGGAATTCAAAAAAGGTGGTGTCTTAAAAGCCGTTAAGGATGCCATTGCAAGAAAGCTAGCCGGTGGAGCGTTACAGTTTACATTAACAGATAAAAAGAAATTCGCAAAGCTTTTGAATGTTGACGAACGCGCTTTGGAGACTGAATGGCTAAAATATGAAACAAGATTAAAAGATATGATTAGACAATCTTTAGAAACAAACACACCTATTGAAAATCTATTTGAACCTGTTTGGCAAGAGATAACAGGGGAATTGAGGGGATTATATGCCTTATAATAATATTGAAGATTTGCCAGAATCACTACACAAATACCCAGTTGAAAAGCAGAAAGCCTGGCTAGAAATATTTAATGATGTATTTGACAAAAAAGGTGAAGAGGCCGCATATAAAGCCGCCAACGGAATATTGGAACTAAAGACTTTTGAAGATTCTTATCTAGGAACATTGCCAAAAATGAATCAGCTTTGGAGTGCTGAATCGACATTTGCAAATGCAAAGGTTAAATATAGTGGAGTCGATTATACAAACGAGGGCTTGGTTAACTACTTGCCACTACTTGCCGTTTGGAATGGACGCACATTAAACGCCTCAACAGGCGATGTGCAAATTACAAATGCAAAGGAATTTGTAAATGACATTATGAACGCCTGGGAGTCTGGAAGAGTCGAAACGAATCAAAACCAGCCTTTAGGCGTTGACTACTCACATATTAACTATAAAAAAGAAAGTC
>CAZHNZ010000261.1:0-1729 GCA_964534355.1 uncultured Parabacteroides sp. | reverse complement strand
GGCGGCCTGCAAGCCGCTTCGCTCGCGCTGCCGATTGCCGTCAAGGTCTCCGACGCTCTCCGCTCCGAGGAACAACCTCAACCTGCCGCCGAATAACATGACGATCACAATCGACGATTCGAAATGCGGCGGCTTGAATGCCGTTGTTGCCAAGGTCAATGCGGAGCGTGCGGCGGCTGCGACGGAGGAAAATCCGGCAGTTGAAATCACGCCAGCGGAATATCTGACTGCCAGAGTCGAAGAGGCTCTTGCCAGTTACGACCAGCAACTCATAGACGAGGCAAAACGGCAGTATGACGAGGTTGTGACTATCGCCGCGACTCTCTCGCCGGAGAAACAAGCCATCCTGATCGCAAAGGTCCAAGAACTCGCCGCAGATTCCTAACCAATGACTCCATGCGCTCAGAAACTCGGTGCCGGTCTTAGCTGGATGCTTGCGGTTGTGTCGTGGACTGAATCAGCTCAGAAGCATGTTGCGCTTCTCGCCGTCGGCATGTCGGTCGTGCTGACTGGTATTCTGATCTGGAATGCCATCCTCGACAACTACCGCAAACGTCGGGAGGAACGGGCCGCTCACCGATCTGAGCTTAGGGAGATCGAAGAGGCTGCCTGTCGGGCGCGTCGGCAGGCGGGCATTTGTCCGCGTGACAAGTGGCACCCGTCAACATTTGATGCGGAGGGCGTGGAGTGAGCGTCCCGAAATTCAAGGTCATGGCCGACGCCTATGGCAAACCCGGCCTCTACAAGCGCGTGGAAAAGGCCGATGCGACAGCCATGGAAGGCTGGGTTTTGATTTGCGAAGAAGAGGATTTCCCTGCCGTCCGCCATGCGCTCCCAATCCCACAACCGTCTTGGCCGATGGGGTCAATGCTCCGGGCTGCCGCTGCTGTTGTGGCACTGTCGCTCTCCGGCTGCATCTTTCCCAATCCGAAATCCAAACCGCAACCAGCACCGACGCCGGATTTACGTCAGGCCGCAGAGCGTGGCGAGAATGTCCGCAGGCTAGGCCAACAGGCACAGGCTGATGCGGAGCGTCTGCGTGAGCTTGATTCTTCGGCTCGCGGGATTCTCGGACAACTGGATGACAAAATGGTGCGACTATTGGACTGAATGAGAACTCCAATTCTACTCCTATTCCTGTTCGTCGGTTCCGCCTTCGCGCTCACTCCCGCCGAGAGGACCATCGTTGAGCAAGCCAGAAACCGCATTGCCGAGTTGACCGCCAATCTCGAACAGCGGGACGCCACAATCTCCAACCTAACCGGCACACTCGCCGCACAGGCTGCCGAGTCCATCGCGCAGTCTGACGACATCCGCCAGCAGGCCGCGAGGCTGGATGCGCTCGTTGTTGAGCGGGACTCTTTGAAGCAGGAAACTTTAACACAGGCGCAGGAAATCTCCGTGTTGCAGGCTGACTTGAACAAGGCAGGCGATCATATTCGCGACCTCACGAAAAAGGTCGATGATGCGAAAGCCGAGGCGCATCGAAACGCCAAGGAGCGCGACGTGTTCGTTTACGGGTTCGCGATTCTCGCGGCGGTTGCGACCGTCATTGGGCTGTTCCCTGCGGTCAACAAAGTCCTCAACGTCGCGTTCCCGTGGACGCTGGCTTGGATTCCTGCCGGTGTCGCTCTGATGTTCGCATACTACGGCATCATTCGTTTCGTTCTCTGGAGGTTCATTCAGTCCCTATGACGACCCGACGACCTTGGCAACGCACGGCGATGTC
>CAZHNZ010000260.1:0-1773 GCA_964534355.1 uncultured Parabacteroides sp. | reverse complement strand
TATATCGTCTATCTGTGATTGTAGCTGTTCTTTGTTCATTGTATAGTCCAAAAAAGATAAAAATCAAGCTAAACTACTAATATAGGTGCTGAAATGGTCTTGCCATATTTGCTATTTATGAGAAACATAGCTTGTTTAGGTTCTTCATAATCTGCTTTAATGCTCTCTGCATAAGGTCAATAACCTATAAGACTTCCATTACTTATCCAATAACCTCAATCTTTTAACTGGTGTCGATGTCAAAAACAATCTATGTCAGCGTGCTTTGCTTTATTCCATTGTGCTATAGACTTGTTTACTGGTATTGTTATTCAACCTACTCAACCTTGATACTTCATTCAATCTCAATGATGAAATCTCAATACTTTGTCGTATACATTTAGATAGTTGTGATAACCCTTTTCTACTTTCATCTGTACTCTATTGTTGTTTTCATATTGCTGGGCTATAATGTTATACATCATTCGTTCAAAACTATTCTTTCGTCCTGTACTTATTCTTTTTTTGTCTGTAGTACGTCAATGATTTCAAAATGCAGTTACTAACGTCATATTGTAAGGACTATTCTTTAGAAACATATCTATTCAAGATGTTATTAGTTGTTTTACGTATAAGATTGATTCTGTTGGACTCATACTATTTTCTTCCATAAGTTCGTCGTGGATATATCAGCTTATGAAATCTCCCAATAATCATACTACTACATTACCTATTTTTTCTTCCTTAGCCATCATATCTATTAAGTGTAATCAGTTATTCCAAAACTTCTCTGCTCTTTGTTTTGCTATCTCTGGGTTATATTCGTTTAGATAGTTTATTGTTTCAGGGTTTACTGTTTCCTCTATATGTCGATCACTCGCAAGCATTACCGCTGTGCTTTCTGTTTTATCTATGTTTAGGATTTTATTTATTTTCACATCAGATTTTTTTCTTGCTACCTCATCAAAGATTTTATACATATTATCTTGCTGCTCTATTACTTTCAAAACCTCCGCATATTTTTTCTTTAGGATAGCTAGTTCTTTCTTTGCGTTCGATTTATCTATATCTAGGAGATAATTATTATCGGCTAACACGTCTTTTAACTGTTTTGGTGTTAAATTATCTATAAGTTTTAGCTTCTGCTTGTCTAGTTTTGATAAATTAGCGTTGTTTTTTTCTTCTACTGGTAGTTTGTTCGACTCGTTGTTTTTTTTCATCAAAATAGCGTTGAAAATATAAAAAATAGAGGACTAATAAACGATACTAAATGATAGTACCAAAATTATTATAAGTGCCTCTATTCGTTTTTCCATTTATTATTGACTTTTTATAGATAAAAGCATACGGCAATATGCTAGTTGTCGTTAATAATTTTATTTATTTTTTCCTCTATATCGTTTATAGATATATCATATCATAAATCGTGAAATAAGTCTATAGCAGTAGTAATTGTTGTTCGATTATCTACTTCATATATCTTTGGTTCACAATCTGTAGGCGTAATATCTTTAATAGCAAATGATATTGTACTTGTTTTTAGTTTACCATTTACTTGTATGGTAAATACCAATCAACAAAGTTCTCATTCCGTCAATAAGCCATTGTTTTGGTTTCAAGAAACCCATTTTCAATGGTTTCTTAATAAATTTACTGTTAAAAAATCTGTTTGGTGTATAAGCATCTTTTAATAAGTTTAAGAATAAAAAAGTTGCCGTATGCTTTTGTTTATAAAGAATTTTATTTCATATTTCTACCAGCGATATTGGCTGTTAATCCCAATGCTACCAAAAT
>CAZHNZ010000259.1:0-1788 GCA_964534355.1 uncultured Parabacteroides sp. | reverse complement strand
TTTGTGTTTACGTTTAGTGAAGTGTTTCAAAAGATTAAGGAATTAAGCCAAAAAAAGCTGACAGACTTTTACGAAACTACAAATGATAGAGTGCCTTGGAATAGCGGAATGGACCTAACAAACAACACATCCGGGATAAGGTGGGCAAATTGGTACAGCTATACAAACGAAGACAGGAGCCTAACACCTCCGGAGCCTTCGTTGCCTTATTCCACTTTACATCCTGTTGTTACTTTAAAATGGATGATTGAACGCATAGCATCAGATCCACTTGTGGGGCTTGATTTAACCGAGCTGGCAAACATTGAGAAGATGGATAAACTTGGCTTCCCGTTAAGACGGACAACCGGAGAGAGAACGTTTTCCTATGGTGGTATTGTTGGTATTGACGGATGGCGTCAAATAACCATTGAAGGTAATACATGGGTAGACCTATCAGCTGGCATTTTTTCAGGCGATACATTCACATATCACGAAGGCGGAACAAATGAGCTAAATTGGTACGAATTAAATCCGGATGTTGTAAAACATGAGGGCGTGTGGCTGGACATAACAGGAACTTTCTTTGTAGTCGAAACGGAATTAGGCGAGCCGTTCACATTAAGTGTTTTTAAAAATGGCCTTGATGTTGGGTCTGTTATTATAGATCAATCAAATGTAAACTTCACGAGGGTTGTTTTTAATCAGTCAGAAACTACTATAAACTACGGAGATAAGATAACATTTGCGGTAACATTGGGAGACTTGACGCAATACACAGCTTTAGACTCGCATTTTGAGATAAGCATAAGGAAGAGCACAGGGCAAACATCGTACACGGGCGATTTCTACATTATCCCAAATCTCCCCGATATGACCTGCGCAGACTTTTTATATCAGTGCGCACAGTTGGCCGGAGTATTTCCTGTTTCTACAAATGGAAATAAAATATTATTCAGGTCTGCGGCTACTCTATACGACAATATAGAAAATGCTTTGGATTGGTCTGATAAGTTGGTTAAAACCACGCCGAGAGCCGGACAGATAGAAGATGTTGCATTCAAATTTGGCAGCTATACGAAGTCGAACACGCTGAAATATGCCACAGATGATACCAACCCACTTGATACAAGGGGTTATTTATCAGTTGATAATGAGAATTTGGATGAAGACAGTACGCTTGTTGACTTAAAATTTGCGGCAGGAAAACGTTTTTCTGACACTGATTTCGTTGTAGATTACCCGCTTTATGACGTTTCAGAGGCAAACAACGTTATTACCAGAAAAGCAAAAGACCCGTCAAATGATATAATCGCTGAAATTGTCAGCGTTAACGGAACAAACTACCTGAAATTTCCGGACTCTTTGCGTTTTAGTGAAATTAAAAACGAGGCAAATTACATAGCCTACCAAAAAGCAATCCGCAAACCACGGTATTTGAAAGAAAAAGTAAGACTTAAACCGCAGGATGTGGCAAATTTAGACCTACAAATACCGATATATTTGTCGCAATACGGTAAATATTATGCCATTATGCAGGCTCAAGTAAAAGAGGATGATATTACAGACTTAGAATTGTTAGAACTCAAAGAAATATAATCATGGCAACTGAAACAAAAATTATCAATATCGAGGTACCATTGAGCGATAAGATTGCGGCGGTGGTAAAGTTGAAAGAAGAAATCAGCAATCTTAAGGAACAACAGAAGGAAAACAAATTATCGACCGATGCAGAAAAGCAGGCATACGAAGCAAATGCGATTGCTGTTAAAGAATATCAGCGGCAAATAAGGCAATTAACGACCGAGG
>CAZHNZ010000258.1:0-1816 GCA_964534355.1 uncultured Parabacteroides sp. | reverse complement strand
AAAAACACCTACCACTATCCCAACAAGAAAATAAATTAGAAATGGTTGATTTTATCTATAACTTGATACAATAATGAAAATTCTTGTAGCCTGTGAAGAAAGTCAAGCAGTATGTATAGAGATGAGAAAATTATGACACGAAGCATATTCTTGTGATATATTACCTTGTAGCTGATGACATCCTGAACGACATATACAATGAGATGCAATAGAAACAGCATATTGACAGCACCGAGATATGATGATTGCTCATCCACCTTGTACGTATCTTAGTTATGCTTGAATAAGATGGTTTGATATAGAAAGATATTGAGAAAAGGCGATTCAAAGGCATAAATTAAAAGACGAAGCTATTGATTTTTTTCTAAAACTACGGAATGCTCCGATAGAAAAAATAGCTATAGAAAACCCTAGATGATTCATTCAAAATACATTAAAGCAAACACAGATAATACAACCACGGATGTTTTGAGATGAAGCAAATAAACCAACATTATTGTGGTTAAAAAATTTAAAAAAACTAGAACCAACAAATATTGTATGAAAATGAGAAATGGTTTATCATATATCTAAAAAAACTGGTAAGATGCGTAGTGATAGTAAACGATATTATCAGGCGTTTAGTATGCCACCAAAGGAAAGAGCTATGTTTAGAAGCAAAACATTTCCTTGAATAGCTAAAGCAATGGCTGAACAACGAGCTTGACCTTTATCTATTTAAATTGATACAATGACAACAATAGACTCACTTGAAAAAAAACGAACAACATATAAACCATTTGTACCAACAGATGACTCACATCATCAAGCATTTGCTAAAGCAGCAATAGATTTAGTTATTGATGAATTTATTTCAGACCTCAAACAACTCAAAGAGGAACAAAAGGGGATTCTTACATACGAACAATGACTAGAAAGGGGTAGACAAATATGATATAAGGAATGATGGAGAGATAAATGAAAAGAGGGACAAAAGGAGGTGGAGATAAAAAAATGTAAATTTTGCTGAAGTAAAATGATACAAGAATGGAAATGTTTATGAACTGGTGAATGATTTGGTTGTTGAGATTAGTTTTATATATAACCTTTTAGGAGAATGAGAGTAATTGAGTTTATATTTAGTAGTTTTTGGACTTTCTCTTGAACTATTATTATTTTATGATTATTTTTTCAATTTGTATTATATCTTGCTGAAATAAATGCAACAGCAAATTATCATAGATACATAAAAGAAAGAGAAAAAGAAATAGAAGCTCTTATAGAAGAGATTGCTGATAGTTATTATGATTTAGTACATACAGAATTAGATTGAGAAGTATATCTACATCACGTACTTATATGGCTAGAGAAAAAATACCAATCTTTAAGATATGATATGTTTGATATTATTGTCGATACGGATTATTATGTTGAAACAAAAATACCACGAGAGCCTGCCAAACCACTAACAGAACAACCAGAAGAAACTATCGAGAAACTTTATTCACTTATTAAGAAGTAATGTCAGCAGACACAAGTATAGCTATAGCTAAGTTCACCGATTGACGAAGACATACAGGAGTAATACAAGCTATAGAAAATATGGATAGAGAGTGGTATGGTAGCAATGAAGAATGGTGTGAATCAATATCCGAATATGATTGGAGTAAACCATTTATAGATGAGCCTAGTTGCTATAAACACGCTAGTCATTATATGGATGATTATTGTCAATCAGATGGTTATCCATTAGAATACTGAATAGTTTATGTATGAGAATTTCCTTTTAGTATTAACCAACCTATAGATGAACCAACAACTTTATGAACTAACTAAA
>CAZHNZ010000257.1:0-1883 GCA_964534355.1 uncultured Parabacteroides sp. | reverse complement strand
GGCGAAGGCTCTGTATTCAGATACGGATCTGCTGATAGCGTAAAAATTGGCGATACAAACGGAGATAAAATAACGAAATATGAGATAAATATTTCAGGCCCTGAATTCCTATCCATAATAGACGGAGAAACAGGTGTGGAAAAAGCACGCACCAACTTCGAACCCGGCAATGGATGGGTTCCGGATCCGACAGACCCAACCAAAAGCCTGAAAGACGGCTATGACCGCTACGGAGCTTACGAACGCCCATCTTATATTTTCATGGCAGTGGCATATCTCGATGGGGTACTGCCAAGTATTGTCACTGTGCGCGGTCCCGGAGGAGCAAGCACACCGGCATTTGCCTTCGATTACCGAAATGGAAAAATCACAGAACGCTGGCGCTGGGGTGTCGAATTTGGAGCTCCCCGCGGACTTTCACAAGCGCACAATATCCTGCCCTCGGATTTGGATAACGACGGAAAAGATGAAATCCTGTTTCTCGGGTCTGCTATCGACGATAACGGAAAAACCATGTATGACAACCGCGACTTTACCCACGGCGATCACTACCGTTTGATGGATATGGATATGGATCGTCCGGGATACGAATTCTTTGCCATTCAACAAAATAACTCATCGTTGGTAGGGATGTCAATCAATGATGCTATAAACGGAAATTACGTTTACCGCTGGTACATGTCAACATTGGGCGACCTTAGCCGTGGAGATGCCTCGGACTTTGACCCAAGAACAAAAGGTGCTGAATGCTTTTCCACAATGGCCGGGGTTTACACATGCAAAGGCGATAAAACACCTGATGCTAACAGATTCCCGACCCGTTCAATCTGGTGGGATGACAATCTGGGACGCGAGTTTCTGGATGGGGTAAACGGATCAAACTCAGCACCCGCTATCGAAAGATGGAGTGCGACAAACAACAGACTCGACAACCGCTACTATAGCATTTATAATGATGGCGTTCACATGATGGGCACAGGCGGTATTCCGGCATTTCAGGGTGATATTTTTGGTGACTGGCGCGAAGAGCTTATTTTTCCATCAAATGACCATCGCGAACTTCGTATTTTCCACACCTGGGATGTTGCCAAAAACAGAATTTACTGCCTGATGCAAAACCCAATGTACAAAATGCAGCTCTCTACCAGAGGACGTATGGGTGCTGCAAGCCCGGACTTCTACCTGGGTTATGATATGCAAACACCTCCTCCACCGGCCATTGTGGACGCCAAACATTGGCAGGGCAACACCAGTGCTGTTTGGGATAACTCATCCTCAAACTGGCACGATAAAAATGCAACAATGCCTTATATTTCAGGCGATTCTGTGTTGTTTGATTTAACCGGCAACAACAAACTTCCAATTGAGTTAAAAGGAAAACTCAACCCGGGAATGGTTACCGTTATTTCACCTATTGACTACATTTTTGGTGGTTCAGGTTCATTAGAGGGTACTATGCCATTGACAAAATCGGGTAAAGGTTCGATTACATTGAATACAAAAATGAGCTACACCGGCAAAACCAATGTATGGGATGGTGCGCTAATTCTGAATGACACGCTGAAAAACAGCCCTGTAACTGTATATGGCGGAGTGTGGGGTGGCCCTCTTTCAAAAGGACTGACCGGTGGCCGGATATGCGGAAACGGAAGTTTCTCAACGGATGTTTTGTTAAAATTTGGCGCCGCTCTACTTCCGGGCAATGGTGTGGGTTCGGCAGATACACTTTCGGTCAACAATCTGACAGAGGAATTTAATGCCGTAAATTTTCTGGATTTATCTGATGATCCTACCGGAACAACCAAACGCAACGACATGATTCAGGTAAACGGAACCTTTACCATCAAAGATACGGTTACTATTTCTCTGAATCTGACAAATGG
>CAZHNZ010000256.1:0-1899 GCA_964534355.1 uncultured Parabacteroides sp. | reverse complement strand
ATGTCTGTATTGCTTGTTTTTTAACTGTATCTGGCATATTTTTATAATAATCCCAATCAGCAATGAGACCAGAAAGATCTGGCATAGAAGGATCTTTGTCCAAGTTTTGAACAACAGTTATATCTATTGGTCCCTTTAATTTATCAACTTTATTTAGTTGAGGAATAAGCTCATCAAGTTTTTTAATGCCATTCCCTCTTAAAAATACATCTAGGTTTACTTCTTTATCGTCAAGTTGTTTTAATAACATCAAGGCATTTAGTCTATCATCTAACTTGCCTTCTTGTCCAGCAGCAGTAATATCTGTTATTAATTTTACACCTAGTTCTTTGTCTTTTAATCCAGTAGCAAGATTAACAAGGTCATTTGCTTTTCCTGGATCCATACTTACAATCTTTGTCTTAATTAATGTATTTAATTCTGCTTCCTTATCTTTACCATATAAATTAATAAGAGATGTTGCAGCAGTTGGAGTAAGTGCTCCACCTTGAACAACAGTTTTAATTGCTACTTCAAGATTTTTGGATTCGGTTGATTTTGCAACATCTAAAAATACAGCTGCCATTGGATCATTTTCAAATTTTTTCTTTATTGATTCATCTAAAGCAGTAAAATATGCACCTTCTGCATTAACTATATTTACATTTTTACTAACTTCATCAATTTTATCAAATGCAGCAAGTGTCTGCTTTAATGATTTTTCAGAAAGATCTCCAAATTTTGAGTCTGACGCTGTTTGACCATCTTTTAGTGCAAGTATTTGCTCCTCAAGCTGCTTTTGTTTTTCTTTATCTTTTGTTGTTAAAAGTTGTGCATTTAAAGCATCTATTTGCTTTTTATACATTTGATCTTGAGCATCTTTTTGAGACTGAATAATTTCTAAATTTTTACCACCCATGACAGCAATAGCAGATGCTGCATTCCATGCTTCAGAAGACCAAGCTCCTCCTAAATCACCTATTGCAGTTGTTAGTGTTGAGTTAAATTGTTCAATCGATGCTTGTTGTGACTCAAGTCCAGTTCCTGCAATTTTTAATCTTACAGTTAGTGGATCTCTTAATATATCTACCCCATCTGGACCTATAAGCTGTCTTAATTCTCCATTTATATTTGCCATCATTGTCATATCATGCATGTTTATGCCGATTGCTCTTGCAACACTATTTGCTTGCTCTGCAGTCATAACTCCATCTGATATATATGCTGCAAGCTGAGTTGCAATATTTTTTGCTGCTACTTGACCGCCATTTTCAAATCCATCTTTTGTATTTTTTGCAATATCTTTTTTAAAGTTTTCAAGAGTAATCTTACCAATTTCAGAATCTAAGAAATTTGTTCCAAACTGCTGTCCAGCTCTATCAAATCCAGCAAGGTATTTTGTTGATCCGCCAGCTTCTCTCTGTTTAGCAGAAAGTTCTGATGCTCCAACTTTTCCAGTTAGTTCTCCAACCTTCTTCATCCTTGCAGTGCTTGGAGTAATTGAGTCAATGTATTCTTGTTGAGCTTTTGCAGTCTCTTTCATTTTTTTATTAGCCATATATATAGCCGTTGCAATTAGCGCAATTCCTGCAACAAATCCACCGATTGCTAATTGCCTTGTAGTCAATTCTAATTGCATCATAGTTGTTAAAGCTTGTGTTAAAAATACTAATGGAAGAATTTTTTCTGCAAACTTTCCAACTGATCCGCCAGCAAAAGTTGCAGCAAATGTAAGAGCTGTTAATCCTCCGACAGCACTATTTATTTTTTTATCTTGAAGTTTTTGTTTTGCTCTTTTTTCAGCTGCTGCTTCTGATTGAGCAGTTGTAAAGGATCCATCTTCCATTCTTGGACCATACATTGGAGCATCTGCTCTACCAATAAATCTTCTAGCTGGAGCCTTATAAACAGACTCTCCTG
>CAZHNZ010000255.1:0-1927 GCA_964534355.1 uncultured Parabacteroides sp. | reverse complement strand
CTAATCTATTATTTATGAAAATGAAAACATTCTCTCTGATGTTGTTACTGGGCATTTGCCTGCAAACAACCCAAATTTCGGCCGTTACCAAAAATAACTGGTACGAAAAAAGCCGTTACGGACTTTTTGTGCATTATGTAGCGGGGTTAACCATCTATCCGGCAGGAGGCTCTTCGTCGGATATCAATGTGATAGCCAATAACTTTAATGCGAAGCAACTGGCAGTTGATGCTGAGGCTTTTGGCCTGGAATATGTTATTATTACGGCCTGGCATGCCAAAATGCGTCCCATTTATCCAAGTGCGGTTACCGAAAAATGGCGCCCCGGTAATTCATCTACCCGCGATTGTATCCGGGCACTGATCAATGAGCTGAAACCCCGGGGAATTAAACTGATGTTGTATGTCCATTCCACCGACGGGTTTGAGTTTCCGGCAGCAGAGCTGGCAGCCACAGGTTGGGGAGACAGTACGGCAAAATACAAAAAATGGAATGATTACGTCTGCGAACTGATGGCCGAGGTCGGCAACCGATATGGCACCGATCTGGATGGTTTTTGGCTGGATATGACCATGTCAGCAGATTATAAAAACATGATTGACAAGCCACGCATCCGGGCGGCGATGTTGTCGGGCAATCCCAATCGCGTTTTGGTTGGTAATGGCTCAAATTTGCAGGATGGCATGGATTATTCCAGTTTTGAGTATTATCCCGGTGGCGCTGTCTCTACCTGGAAAGGGGCATCCAAGCAAGTTGCTACGCTTGCCGGCAGCAAGGCAGACCGCTACAAATGGTGGGCCTGCACCAAACAGGGCACCTGGGGAGCTCGTCTGACTGCGGAAGAATTGTATCGTTTCTCTGTTTTGCAGGCGGCGGTCAACTACGAAGGGGGTATGGCCTGGGCGGCAAGTCCGTATATGGGCGGTCTTTGGGAAGATGGTGTGAAAGAGGTCTTTCTGGGCGGTGCAAAATATATGAAAGAGGTGGAAGGTTCATTGAAGGGAACTATGCCCAGCTCTTCGTATCCAACGTTAAGCAGCAAAACTATCGCCACCCTGACCAATGGTATCGCGGCTACAAAATCGGTTGATGAGCAATACGAGTATATCCATGTGCTCAATGTACCTGCCACCGACACACTCAAACTACCGGCACCTGCTGATGGCAAAAAATTCAGCGAAGCCTTTTATATGAATATCGGACAAACCGTGTCGCTGAGCCAAACAGCTTCCGGATTGACAATTGTTTTGCCCGATACGGCTAAATGGGACACCGTAAATTCTGTCATCCGACTGAAGGTAAAAGATTATGTTGTACCATCCAACAATATGACTTTGAATAATACAGATACCATTATTAAATATGTTGGAGCCAAATGGCTTATCAATCAGAACCGTGGAAAAGGCGATTACCGCGATGATGTGATGGCAACCACGGTCAACGGAGAATATTTTACTGTAACATTCGAAGGAGATGGCATAGATTACATCGCCCCCAAAGGTTCAAGTTATGGAGCTGTCGATGTATATATAGATGGGGTTTACAAAGGACAGTTTAGTCAGTATGCCACAACCTACATTGTGCAACAACCCATATACAGTATAAAAAATCTGAAATACGACACCCATACACTTAAAGTGATAAAGGCGGGTGGAGGCTATATGCAGGTAGATGCGATAAGGATTTACCAAAGCAACCCGCCATCGTCTGTTTTGCAATCGTCGGTTCGGAAAGATTATAAAATCTGTCCCAATCCGGTAGAAGACCGTCTTTTTGTGAAATGCGAAAATCCCGCGGCCATCTCACAAATAAACATTTATAATACGCAGGGCGGTTTAATGAAAAATGTCTCAACCGCTAATATTGCAGAAGGCGTGGATGTTGCCAATCTGCCGGCAGGCATCTATCTGTCGCAGTTTTTAGTAAA
>CAZHNZ010000254.1:0-1932 GCA_964534355.1 uncultured Parabacteroides sp. | reverse complement strand
GCTGTCGTGGATGCCATCAAGAAGTTTGAGCGTACCTCTGGCCCTGTATTTGCGAGCGCATAATGGCGAATAGCGATTTGCAATATGTCGTTACCCTTGAAGGTACAACAGGTTTTATTCTTGATACTGACGTTTTGAACACTGGCCTTCTTGGATATTTGACAACTGATATTAGTTCTTATGTACGTTCAGCATCAGTCAAAAGGGGAAAATCATCTGACCTAAACAAGTTCACCGCAGGGCAGCTCACTGTGGTTCTTGATAATCGCTCTAGGGCATTTGATCCCGATTATGTCTCATCACCTTTTTATGGGGCCATCGTTCCACGTCGAAAAATCACGTTTAGCATTAGTGCTGGAACGGGGATGAATAAAGAAACATTTACACAATTTACTGGCTACGTTGATTCTTGGTCATTTGATTATGACTTGAACGGTGATTCGATTGCTACCATCGCAGCATCGGATGCATTTACTGTATTTGCTCGTCAAATCATTACTTTGACTTCTCCGACTTCAGAACTATCTGGGGAACGAATTAGGCGCGTTTTGACCAATTCTCGTGTTGCATGGGATACGGCAAAATATCTTCCTTCCGGTGGTGCTTTCACAACTGATGCTGTTTCTTATTCAGGCAATGCGCTTGAGTATATGCAGAGCGTTGCCTTGTCTGAAGATGGCGTGTTTTATGTTCGTGGCGATGGCGTTGTAATTTTTTGGGGCTGGAACGCTTTTACGTTAGGTATGCGCGATCCAGACAGGTCAATTTATTTTATTGACCGATGGGAAAGCAGTGACCCAACTGCGCCCTGGTTGCCATTTTCAAACTTGTCTGTTGATTATGGAACAGACCAGCTATATAACTATGCAACCGTTACTGGCGCAGCTGGCACAGTAACTTCACAAAATACAACATCACAAACAGCAAACGGAATTGCGTCTGTTGATTATGCGGCTATAACTGCCGGTACAGCGCAAATGCAGGTACTGGCAGATCACCTTGTAACAAAATATGCATCACCTATTTCTCGAATAACAAATGTCGGTGTGAACGCTAACGGCCTTTATTCTGCTTATCCTTCTGATTCAACAGGGCTACTTGCCGTCAAGAAACTTCTGAAAGCCGAAATGGGTTGGACTATTGCCGTGACATGGACACCTAATGGAATTGGTGATGCTACTGCTGGCGGTGGAATTATTGTTGGTAAGACTGTCACTGCTTCGCCAGAACGTCTAGATGTTAGTTTTGATGTTGGCTTACAAGAGAACCGGAGTATTCAATAATGGCTGGTACTGGCTACATGACGTTTTCCGCTGGCGCGGTTCTTACTGCTGCCCAAGTGCAAGGCTATTTGCAGGATCAAGCCACAATGGTTTTCGCATCATCAGCTGCCCGAACCGCCGCGCTCGCATCGCCCACACAGGGTATGCGCTCATTTTTGACCGACTCCAATTCCTATTGGCAATACTATGAAGCCTATAATTCGGGAACAAACCCGGGTGGCGCATCAGTTGCTGGTTGGTATCCGGCTGAAGGTACGGTGCTTTTTGCCGGTAAGCGCAACAACACTGGTGCTTCAATTCCATCGGGTGCTTATACAGTTCTTTCCTTCAACACTTTTGCGTGTGCCGGATCAACAACTAACACCGACACTATTGCCATCAACTCTGCAACCGCGCCTTCGACATTCACCGTTCGCAAGGCTGGCTGGTATTCGGTTGGGTACAACGTGCCGATTCCTGCATGGTCTACAACTGCCGGTGCAAACCGTGGCGCGGCAGTCAATCGAAACTCAACTACTTCAACAACAGGGCGTTTGATGCAGGATGCCACTGGGCCGACTGGTGACATCATCAGCAGTGAGGGCGCATCGTTTCTTTTGGCTGCTGGTGACGTGTTGCGTTTCTGGCTTTTCCAAGACTCAGGTGTTGC
>CAZHNZ010000253.1:0-2111 GCA_964534355.1 uncultured Parabacteroides sp. | reverse complement strand
TAACCCATCTTGCAGTCAACCCATCGCTGAAAGTTAAAAAACATATAATAACAGGGTAAATAAGTTCTCAGATTAGCATTTAGCGACTCTTTCGGCGTTGGGTATTTTTATAACATACTGAAAATCAGTGTTTGCATATTTCGAAATTCTATTTGTAGTGCTCAGGGGGTATTGCGCATAAGACAGTTATATGCTTACTTTGCAGACATGTATTTCAGAATCTCCATGCGCAAGAATCCGGAAACCAAAGAGCTGTCAGGCTATTATCGTTTACTGGAAAGTTACCGTAACCAATACGGTAGGACATGTCATCGCACCATGTTGAGTGCCGGATTTTTGGATGAGCTGAGCGCCGACCAGTTGAACGCGATTCAAAAGATACTCACAGCCAAAGTAGCAAATCTGAGCAATCCGTTATTTGAGTTACCTTACAGCGACGATTTGGTGGTATTGGATTATGTGGAACGTTTTTTCAACCGTATGGTGGTCGAGAAACGGATTGATATGCCAAAAGAGGAATCCGCACCCAAAGCCAGCAGGCATGGAAAAGAGTATCAAAGAATCGACATAAACAGCATTCGCAATAAAGATGTTCGGGAAATTGGAGCAGAATGGCTTTCTTATCAAGCAGCTGGACAACTGCGTATTGCCTCGTTTTTGGAACAGCAGGGTTGGGCTGATTCCGAGATCCGTTTAGCCCTGACCCATATTATAAGCCGGGCGGTGTATCCGGCCTCGGAACTCAAAACCGCCAATTGGATAAAAGAGAATTCAGCCGTATGTGAAATCACAGACTTTGATGTAGAAAAAATCACCAAAGATCAATTATATCGAATTAGCATCAGGCTTTACGATCAAAAAGAAGCTTTGGAACAACACTTATCCCTTCGGACAAATGAACTGTTTGATATTGAGGATAGAATCATGCTTTACGACCTGACCAACACCTATTTTGAGGGCAGAAAAACTGACAGTGCACTCGCTCAGTTTGGACGGAGCAAAGAAAAACGAAGCGATGCCAAACTGGTGGTGTTGGCTCTGGTGGTGAATCCGGAAGGGTTTATAAAATATTCGGCTATTCTACAAGGCAACACGTCCGACCCGGCAACGCTGGAATCAATGATTGAAAAGCTTCGGGTTAAAACATCCGGTTCGGCCAGAAAAGCCCTCGTTGTAATGGATGCGGGTATTGCCACCCAAGACAACCTGAAAATGGTAGCAGCCAAAGGATATGATTATTTGTGTGTTACCCGTTCAAGCCTCAAAAATTACAAGGTAGAAGCAGATGCAGCCACTGTTACAGTAACCGACAACAAGAAACAAACAATAGAACTTTGCCCCGTAAAGTCCGACCGAAATACGGATTATTATCTCAAAGTAGAAAGCCAGACCAAAGAACTAAAAGAACGCTCGATGAACGACCAGTTCAGGCAGCGATTTGAAGAAGGTTTGCAGATAATATCCGATAGTTTAGCAAAAAAAGGTGGTGTAAAACAGGCAGATAAAGTATACGAACGTATTGGTCGGCTCAAAGAAAAATATCCATCCATACAGCGATATTTTGACATCGAAGTTGTTGTAGCAGAGCAGCCTCAAAGCAAGACAAAACGCAAAGATGAATCCAACCCGCCTGAGCAAAAGCAAATAGCCACCGCCATCAATTGGGCAATAAAAAAAGATGTAGACATCAATGCACGCAGTGGCGTTTACTTTCTTCGAACTTCATTAGAAGGACAATCTCAAGAGATGTTATGGCAATTTTACAATACAATCCGCGAAATTGAAGCCACGTTCAGGGTGTTGAAAACAGACCTTGATTTGCGGCCCATATATCACAAAAAAGATGAAAGTACAATGGCTCATTTACACCTCGGATTATTAGCTTATTGGGTAGTAAATACAATCAGACATCAGCTCAAAAAAGAAAAAATACATAGCGGGTGGAGTGAGATAGTCCGTATAATGAATACGCAAAAAGCGGTCACTACACTCGCTCAGAACGACAAAAATGAAGTGATACAAATACGACGTTGTACAGACCCAAATCTAAAAGTACAACAAATATATGATGCTCTAAAATACAAATACGCACCCTTCACAAAGAAAAAATC
>CAZHNZ010000252.1:0-2118 GCA_964534355.1 uncultured Parabacteroides sp. | reverse complement strand
TTGTCAGAGCTCCTGATCCTGTAACATCACCTGTGTGGGCCGTGTGCGAGAATGTGGTTCCGGCCAGGGTCAGTCCTGTTCCGGCCGAGTATGTCGTGTTGTTGTCTGTTGGAATCACCCATGTGCCGTCACCTCTGAGGAAAGTGGTGCCGGTAGCACCTGCCGGCAGTTTTGCAACTGTGACAGCATTCGCAGCAATGTCTGCTGTTGCGACAGCACCATCAGCAATTTTAGCCGTAGTAACAACCGCATCAGCCAAATCTGCTGTAGCGATAGTCCCGTCAAAAATTTTACCTGAAGTTATTGCGCCGGCACCAATAGTAAGAACACCTGCATTGCTGAGTGTCGCATCCCCACTGACAGCAACAGCTGCTGCCGTACCTGACGCATTACCGACCAGAATATTTCCGGATATGAGTGAAGTACCGACCGGTGAAGCTGTGATTGTAGCGGTTCCACCCAAAGAAACAGCAGTACCGTTGATGGTCACTGTGCTGTTAGCGAGCTGTGCATTTGTTATTCCAGCAGTTCCGCTAATGTCTGATGTTGTTATTGTTCCGTTTGCAATTTTAGCGGACGTTACGACATCATTCGCAATAGTCAGAGCCCCTGATCCGGTAACATCACCCGTGTGGGCTGTGTGCGAGAATGTGGTTCCGGCCAGGGTCAGTCCTGTTCCGGCCGAGTATGTCGTATTGTTGTCTGTAGGAACCACCCAGGTACCGTCTCCTCTGAGGAAAGTAGTTGCAGTAGCACCTGCCGGCAGTTTAGCAACAGTGACAGCACCGTCTTCAATTTTGGCAGACGTTACACCACCATCGTTCAACGAAATCACAGGTGTTGATGTGCCCGTAGCCACCGAGATAGGTGCCGTTCCTGTAACACTTGTTACTGTTCCTGAAGTAAATGCCTGTGTACTGAGATTTCCTGTAGCATCTGCAACGACCATTCTGGAACCAGTGCCGGCAAGATTGCCGATTTTTATTGTACCATCACCATTAATCCGAAAACGCTCAGTTCCACTTGCCAGAATATTTGCGGAAGAATAACTAAGCCCATTTTTGAAAATAATGGGATTGGGACCTTCCTCTCCAATTATCATGGATGAACCATCATTACCTAGAAAACTGGTATTAACTAATGTTTTTGTAAATGCAAAAAGTATGTTTTTATTGACATCATTTGACCCAAACGAAACCACGCTACCTGTTTCATTTGCCGGCGGATTAACCTCGCCAATAGTCAGCCTGTTGTTATATGCTAAGTGAGGATAAATATTTCCGGTAATTCTCATTTGGCCTGCAATATCCAAAGAATAAGCGGGTGTTGAAGTACCAATACCAATCCGGTTATTGGTTCCATCAATAACAAATGTATTGCTGTCGAAGTTAACATTGTCGGTTACTGCAACAGTTCTTCCGGAACCGATAGTTCCATTAGTATTGTAGATAGTGCTGTTTGAAGCCGATTTCACAGCAGTAGCCAGATCGCTGATTGCACCCTGTACATTTGTAGAGGCTACTGCTACCTGTGTGCCTGATGCCGCAATAGCAGAGCTTGTCACTTGTGATGCCGTAACAGTCGCAGAACCACCTAAAGAAACAACGTTTCCGTTGATAGTCACGGCGCTGTTAGCGAGCTGAGCATTTGTGATACCTGCCGCAGCATTAAGGTCGGCAGTCGTTATTGTACCATCTGCAATTTTAGCAGTTGTAACAGCATCATTCGCAATAGTCAGAGCACCTGATCCGGTAACATCCCCCGTGTGGGCCGTATGAGAGAAGGTTGTTCCTGCCAGAGTGATTCCGGTACCAGCCGAGTAAGTTGTACCGGTATCGTTATTTACCCATGCACCATTTTGATACATCTCAAATTTAGCGGTAGTTGTATTATATCGCATCATTCCGTTTGCGGGAGTGGCCGGCCGTTGTGCCGTTGTACCGGAAGGGAATGTCATATTCGCTGTACCGGGCAGAGTAATGTTATTTTCGAGCTTTGCCGATGTTACGTTTGAGTTCGCAATTTTAGCTGTAGTAACAGCATCGCTGGCTATATCCGCCGCCGCGATAGTTCCATCCAATATTTTAGTAGAAGTCACCGCGCCTGTACCAATAGTCA
>CAZHNZ010000251.1:0-2208 GCA_964534355.1 uncultured Parabacteroides sp. | reverse complement strand
GGAAGACCGAGCGCCAGGAGGCAAACGAGTGGAAACGCTTTTCCGCGGCGTACGCGAAACACCTTGAGGAGCAAAAACCATGAAACCATACACGACAATGATACTTGTGGCTCTTGCGTGCATCACAAATGCCTGCACGAACATCCCGGCAGGAGTATTCCAACCCGGCACCGATGGGTACGTCACGCAAGTAGGCGGCAAGCTGGAACTCGCTACTACCAGCGCAACGGCCAAGGTGGACAACCAGGAGAGTTTCCGGCGCGCCACCAAAGTCCTCGACAACGGTATGCTTGCCTGGGCGGTTTCCAACATCGTCAAGAGCCTGGACGCGAACGCGACCGAGGTTGACAAGGCGAATATCAGCGCATCCTCCAAAGCGGCATCTGAGAAAACCGCGCTTGAGGCAACAAAGGCCAACAACGCGCACGCGCTGGATATGGCCAAGCTGGAAGCGGAGGTGGTGCCGTGAAGGCCCGCATCCTTCTCCAACTGTGGATTTACTCGCTACCGGGCATCATGCTGTTCATCCACACGAAGCTAGGCGGAATCGCGCCTCCGGATGTCATAAACGCGATCACCTACGCAATCGGTGTGGTCGGTACGTGGGGGCTGTGCAAATGGCTCGGTCTTGGCGTCGCCGACTTCCAGCGGTATTTGAAATCAGTGGACAAGTACAACGGGAAGATCGACGGCATCTTTGGCCCGTTGAGCATGGAGGGCGCGAAAGAGGCGGTAAATGACGACGACGTGACCGCGCAAGGCCCGCCCGGGAAGATTGTGGTGAAGCGAGCCAAGCCGGTGGACGAGCCGGGCGTGGTGGCCAGGCCGCCGTGGAGCAAGATGCACTGACAACCAAAAGGAAACCAAACCATGACCGCGATTCTAAAGCTGATTCCCATCGAGAAGATTGTGCTGTGGATGCTGGCGCGCCTGCGCGGCATAACGGCGGAGCAGTGGAAGGCCGCGGTGCGGCTGGTGGTGTATGCGGCGGATGAGTTTTCCACCAAGGAGAAGCGGCACGCCTACGTCCAGGAGCAGCTTACCAGGGAGAACATCACCAAGAATCTGAACTGGCTGATTGCCACGGCGGTGGCCTACAAGTTTCCGGAGAAATGAACCTGCTGGACGCTATCCTGAAGCTGATCGGGTGGCGCGCCATCGTTGACCCTGCCGTGACCATGAAGCCAATCGAACATCTCTGGAATACCGCGACGGTGAAAGCGGAGTGGAAATCCACGCTGGATTGGTACGTGGCCCAGGCGCTGAAGGGGAGAGAGAGATACGAGTTGGTGGCAAGCAAGACAGGCGTGCCGTGGCAGGTGGTGGCTGTAATCCACGGGCTGGAAGCCGGATTTTCGTGGAGCAAGCACTTGCACAACGGGGACCCGCTGACGGCCAGGACGGTGCAGGTGCCAAAGGGCCGGCCGCTGCCGCCGGCCATGCCGCCATTCACCTGGATCCAATCCGCCACGGATGCGCTGATTTACGACAATCTGGATGATGTGGAGTGGGAGGATCTGGCGGAATCGCTGGAGGCAATCGAGGCATACAACGGGCTGGGGTACCGGAAGCGGGGCGTGAATTCGCCGTATCTGTGGAGCGGGACGCGGCACTACACGAAGGGGAAGTATGTGAAGGATGGGATGTATAGCGTGGATGCGGTGTCGAAGCAGCTCGGCGCGGTGCCGCTGCTGAAGGCGCTGGGATGGACGGCAAAGTGATTGACCATGAACCGATACAAGAACAACCAGGGCGGGAATGAGCATTTGCCGGAATCATTTGATACCGGATTCCTCGGCGTGAACGCGCTGCTGGATCCGGGGCTGCTGCGCACGGGGTCGATGAATTCCGACGTGAACCAGAACCTGGCGATGCCGGGGATGGTGAGCCACGCGGTGAACATGAGATTCCGCCGCGGTGTGGCGGAGACGCGCCCGGGAATCATCGCTCCGGTGTGCTACAACCCGCGCAACACGGACACGGCGGCGGCGCCGTACCCGGCCAATCTGCTGGCCGGTGTGCAGGGGAATACGCTGCACGCGGATGGCGGCGGGGTGCTGCTGGAGCTGCCGACCGGGCGCATGGTGTACATGGCCAGGGCAACGGACTACGGCGGCGAGGAGCGCCACACGAGCAGCGAGCCGGTCGGGGGATACTGGATGTATTCCTCCGGCACGAGCCACACGCTGAAGCTGGCCGGCACGACGG
>CAZHNZ010000250.1:0-2211 GCA_964534355.1 uncultured Parabacteroides sp. | reverse complement strand
TCACTCCGGCTAAGTTTCAGCAATTCAACCCCATATTTATTGTAGCCATGACACCTGTTGTGGTCGGATTTTTCGCCTGGCTCGCAAGCAAGGGTAAAGAGCCCTCCACACCCCGAAAAATCGGATATGGTATGCTGGTAGCGGCATTCTCATTCGGTGTACTCATGCTGGGCTCTTTTCACCTCACTGCGCCAAAAGATTTGGTGGCTATGGGCACAGAGTACGCCTCTCCCTACCTGCTTATCGGCACCTACTTTTCGCTCACCATTGCCGAGCTTTGCCTCAGCCCGATGGGCATTTCATTTGTATCCAAAGTGGCTCCGCCCAAATACAAGGCCCTGATGCAGGGTGGCTGGCTGGGCGCAACAGCTATTGGCAATAAACTGCTATTTGTAGGTAGTTCTTTGTGGGAAAAGCTGGAATTGTGGCAATTGTGGCTCGTCTTTATTGTCTGCTGCCTTATCTCGGCATCGATTATATTCGGGTTGATGAAGTTCCTCGAGAAAGTGACCAAATCTGCGTGATTTTGGTGTAAGTTACGGGTTACGAGTTACAAGTAAACGAGTAGACAAGTAAACGGGTAGACGGGTAGACAAGTAGACGGGTGGATATTTACCTTAAACACGTAGTAGTAAAATAAAATTACCCCCCGGTTGCACCGGGGGGTAATTGAAAGTTCCCCCGTCTCCCCGGATAAACCGCAAAATATCGCGGCACCGTCAGGGCGGAAACAACGTTCGCCGAAAGGCAATTGCAAATCCCACCGACGGAATATCACCTTTCTACGGTTGCAGTTCCTTTACGACGGCGATCAGGGCGGGACACTTCGACAAACGGATAAAGTCCAGCTTATTGCTTATCATTGCAACCAAAATGTTCAATGAAATTAAATTTACCGCCTTTGTAATAATAAGTCCATATTGAGTAAGAATCATCCTCACCAAATATTACAGGTGGTTTTCTTTTATCAATTTTTGCTTGCATGACATAGTCTCTATAATAAAATCGTCTCACATAGGTTCCTTTTTCAAAGATAGTATCTGGTAATTTATTATAAACAAATACATTATGACCTTTATAGCTCAGATAAGCAATAGGATTTAGACCAAGCAAGACTCTTTTTTCATTGCTTGACCCGATATGAACTCCGAATTCAGTCTTGTTATCGGGATTTGATATAAACTCAACTGAGAACATTAAATCATTTTGATAATATTTACACGCCTTTTCAGAGTCTATTGCGCTATCTAAGAGCGAAAAAAAATCGACTTGTTTACATTTTACCAAGGGGATTTTTATTGACTTTGTCTTACACTGTCCTATAATAAGTCCAGAATAGAATAGGCAGACGATTACAAGAATTACTTTTTTCATAAAATCAACGAATGTAATCAGAAAGATAAAATTTGACACAATCTCTTGTGGTAGTATATGACATATACCATCTTCCGTTCATCGTAGCGTAATCACCGCAGCACGCTAATTGAGCAAAGGATCCGCCTTTGTTCGTGCTAAAAGCAAGCGTTTCGCTTGCACTAGGTAGCACAGCTAACGTATAGTTTACGTGATATCCACCACTCATATTTTCCGGGTTTTTAATGGCAGCAAAGATAACATATTTTATATTTCAAAAAAAAGTTAACTACCATTATTTGACTAAATGATATTCGATTTTCGCTCGCTTCGCAATACGTTGCCAGCCCGGAGGCTGGCTTTTAGCACGAACAAAGGCGGAGCCTTTGCTCAACTACCGCACTACGGTTTATTGCACGCTACGGCAATCAGGGGTTGGATATCGTGGTGTGAATACACGAATATCTTTTTTTGCTTACGCAAATGCGGCTTCAATCATCTGACTGAAACCGCTTCATGTTTTTCGCTGTGCCAAACAGAACAATAACAGATTTCTCACTACGTTCGAAATGACTCCGACGTGTGAGTTAGAGGGAAAGAGAAAGAGCAGCAGCGGCTTTGCCGCTGCTGCTCTTTCTCTTTCATTTTTCAGGGATTTACCCGTCATTTCGAACGCAGTGAGAAATCTCTCGTACCGCAGAATAAGGCGGAACGGTCAGGATAAAAACGGCGTTCGCCGCATGGCAATTGCAAAACCTACAGACGGAACATCAACTTTCTATGGTTGCAGATCCGATGGGACTGGGGTACATTACCGATATCATTTAGAACAGTTGCATTTCATATAGGTATTACTAT
>CAZHNZ010000249.1:0-2245 GCA_964534355.1 uncultured Parabacteroides sp. | reverse complement strand
CGTGTCTGCTCCTCAAGTGCAACTGGTGCGATTAACTTAACCTTGAAAGTTACAGTGTCTCCTGGCATAACCATTTCAACACCCTCCTTTAGAGTAACTTCACCTGTTACGTCAGTTGTACGTACGTAGAACTGTGGCTTGTAACCTGAGAAGAATGGAGTGTGGCGACCACCTTCGTCCTTACCAAGGATATAAACCTCAGCCTCGAACTCTGTGTGTGGAGTTACTGAACCAGTTGCTGCAAGCACCTGACCACGAGTAACATCCTCCTTCTTGATACCGCGGATAAGGATACCTGCGTTATCTCCTGCCATACCCTCTTGAAGTGACTTGTTGAACATTTCGATACCTGTAACTGTTGTCTTTACAGTATCCTTTAGTCCAACGATTTCAACCTCTTGTCCTACCTTGATGATACCACGCTCAATCTTACCTGTTACAACTGTACCACGTCCTTCAATTGAGAAGATATCCTCAACTGGCATTAGGAATGGCTTTGCTGTATCACGCTCTGGAACTGGGATATATGTATCAAGTGCCTCTGCAAGCTCAAGGACCTTCTTAGCCCACTCATCGTCAACTGAAGTTGCCTCAAGTGCCTTAAGACCTGAACCGCGGATAACTGGACAATTACGATCAAATCCTTGCTTCTCTAGAAGATCACGGATTTCCTCCTCAACTAGATCGATTAGATCTGGGTCGTCAACCATGTCGCACTTGTTTAGGAAAACGATAATGCGAGGTACTCCAACCTGCTTTGCTAGAAGGATGTGCTCACGTGTCTGTGGCATAGGACCATCTGTAGCTGCAACAACGATGATTGCACCGTCCATTTGAGCTGCACCAGTGATCATATTCTTGATATAGTCAGCGTGGCCTGGAGCGTCGATGTGTGCGTAGTGACGAGTTGCTGTTGAATACTCATTGTGTGAAAGAGCGATTGTAATACCGCGCTCTTTCTCCTCTGGAGCTGAGTCGATATCATTAACACCCTTCATCTTAACGTCATTACCAGCCATGTGTAGAACGTGTAGGATTGCTGCAGTAAGAGTTGTCTTACCGTGGTCAACGTGACCAATTGTTCCTACGTTCACGTGTGGCTTTGAACGATCAAAATTTTCTGCCATATAATTTATTTATTAGTATGTACTATAATTAATAATTATGCCGGGACTCAAGCTAGGCTTGAATTTTGGCAAATTGCTATATGTTTAGTTGTTATTTAGTGAAAAATTCACCATATGCAACTAAAAGCGTAATGGTCGAAGAGACCATTACTTAAAATCCCACGCGCTACTACCGTTTTCCTCCATGAAATTACCGTTTGTATGTTTGGTTTCCTCTTACGAGACGGGTTTCATAAAAACAGATACTGCTACGTTGACATGGAGTATACCAAAAAATGGCCAAAAGTCAATGTATTTTCTCACAGTTATCCATATAGTTATCCAGAGGTCATGTCCTATAGAATATCATAAAGGACATTATAAAATATGGCTTGATTAAGCCATATTTTTTATTATAAAAGCACATTAAACTTTAGTTATCTACATATTCACTTTTACCTAAGCAAAATTTAGATTCTTTGAAAGCACAAAATATTCTTATTTTAAGTTCAAAAGTAAGATTGTTTTACTAATCACTAACCCCTATTCACTATTCACTAATCACTAATTTAAAAGCTTGATTCAAGTTCACTCAACAGAGCGTTCATTATAAATAGATGCATCTCTTGAATACGAGAACCGTCACTGCTTGGAATAATCATTTCACTCTCACACATTCCTCTCATGTTGCCACCATTGTTTCCAATAAGTGAAATAGTTTTTAATCCCTTTGATTTTGCAATATCAATCGCGCGAATTACATTTTCAGAATTTCCAGAAACAGATAGTGCAAGCAAAATATCACCCTCCTCACCATAAGCTTCTACTTGTCTTTTAAACTCTTCAGCAAAACCAAAATCATTACCAATAGCAGTAAGGAGAGATGGATCTGAAGCAAGAGATAATGCAGGATAAGCCCTATGCTCTTTTCTAAATTTAGTAACAAAAGCTAGAGCAAATCTTTGAGCTTCACCAGCGGACGCACCATTTCCACAGACTAGAATCTTTTTTCTATTTGAGATAGCTTCTACTAAAATATCTTTTGCTTTTGCAAAATTAGAATTAAGATATTCATCATTTTGCATTGAATTAGAAAGTGAAATAATTTGATTTAAATACTCATTCATATAGTAATTATA
>CAZHNZ010000248.1:0-2272 GCA_964534355.1 uncultured Parabacteroides sp. | reverse complement strand
GTGCTCTGATTGCGTTCTGTATCGTTGTTGTCGAACTTATATCGAACGTCACAATATCTATAATCGTCAGCCCATCCCAAACCATTATAACGGCCTTGTCGCTACCAAAACGTGCTATATCTGCTGTAATTCTTTTCTGTCCTGTTTTATTTGGTTTGCGTTCCCACATTTCAACTATCTGCGCAAAATCGATTAATGCCGTGGGGTCATCGTCATAATCAAAATTTCCGTAAAGTAGCCTCTGTTTTGTTGCTTCGTCCTTTAGTTCGTGCAGTCTCTTGATGTAATCCGCCGGAAGGTATGGATTGTCTGTTGGTAAGGCATAGATAAATCGAACGCCATCTACTTCTTTGTTGTTTGCAAACGGCCGGTAAAACGTACTATCCACCCAATTTTTTTTCGGGTTAAACGTGCAGAGTATCTTTGATTTTACAATGTCATTTTTCCAACGGCCAACGCGCGTTTTCAGCACCTCAAACGCAAGGTAATGAACCTGCGATGCCTCTTCAATCCATCCGGCTGTGTATTCCTTTGAACCCAACCTCTCGAATAGCGGGTCTTTGTACGGGTAGTAAGTCAGGTCTAACAACTCAATCTCTGTGCCGTTATCGAACACAATACCGATATCGTTGAATTTGTATGATGTGAAGCCTATTTTGTTTGCAATCTCAGACCATGTTTTCAGAACCGACGCCCGTGTATCTTTGATTGAGTCGCGACCAATGAAGAATTTAGCCCCCGGTAGATAGTACCCTAATTCCATAAGCCAATAGCAACCGAGTACGGACTTACCGGAGTTGTGCACAATTATATCATTTTCAGACACAACATAGTTATGATTGTCAGCGACCGTTAAATCGTAAACAGTTACATTTAATATCTCAACTGTTGTAGACTCAAATTCTGATAATGTTACTTCACGTGCGCCCAGCTCCTTCTCAAAATAACATCTTTTATCGTACAGTCTTTCACTCCGTATTCTTTCGCAAGCATCTCTCTTGTGTATTTTCGCGGTTTGAATTTTGCTCGAATCTCCAATACTTGTTTTTCTGTAAGGATTGATTTCCCGTTTAATTCCCCGCGTCTTATAAGATGATCCGGCAAAACTTCCCCCTTTTTGAACTCGTGAAGCCTTCCCGCTTTTGATGAGTATATCGCGTTGTACTGAGCTGTACACCACTCTAAATTTTCCACTTTGTTGTTTTGAGTATCGAAGTCTTTGTGGTTTACTTGTGGGTAATTGTTCGGGTTTGGAATGAACGCATGAGCAACAAGACGATGTATTTTTACGGTCTTGTTTTTGTTGTTCAATACAATTACAGTCTTTAGATAACCACCATCTATTGCCGGACGCATTATTTTTAGCTTTCCGGTGTTTTTCCAATTTGAAGTCGCGAGTCTTCCGAGATTTGAAATATAATAATTTCCTTCGTAGTTTTTCCAAACTTCGTTCTCTAAGCTCTCCAGCTTTTGTCCATTTACCTCTAAATAGAAATTCATGATTATAAGTACATTTAAAATTATCTGCAAATATAATCATTTGTGGGTGGTCTACAAAGGAATAAGTGTGTTTTTTTAGAACAATTTTGTATTCAGTTATCTTTTTTTCTTCATTATAACTTAATACAAAATCGCCCTCCATTATTTCAGATATAGGTTTATATCCACGATTTGTTTTAACAAGAGTTTCTCCTGAAAAACATCCGGCGCTGCCTCCGTATCCTATGTAATCGGTTGTATTATCTGTAAGCAAAAACAACGCATCAAGTTGCTTCCTCGTTAAGTCCATTATTTTTTCGTATTTGAGCAAATGGGTCTATAATTGCCGTCTGAATTTTTTCATCTTTTGAAGTTAAATCCAACTTATCCCCGTACTTCTTAGGCATCATTTTAGACAATGCCCATTTTCGGGTATCAATGCGAACCCTCTTATCCTGAATAGATGCGGAGTCAATACAAGTACCTGTTTTTGTCTGAATTCTTTCGGGCTCTTCGTCAGCGATATCCATCATATCTTCGAACATCAATTCGGCTCTTTCCTCCGTGGCTTGTGCGTATTGTTTGGATTTAGACTCGTCTTCCCTCATCCATTTGAAAAAGGTAGATACATCTATCCTTACATCTGAACTTTTTAATGCAGTGCGCAAAGACTTACCACTTATGATTATCTCACAAATGTTATCAAATATCTGCTGTCTTTCTTCTTCTGTGTATGCATTCATAATCCGCAAAAATACAAAAATCCCCCGAACATACAAAACATTCGGGGGAA
>CAZHNZ010000247.1:0-2288 GCA_964534355.1 uncultured Parabacteroides sp. | reverse complement strand
CTCTGCCTTTGTTCGTGCTAAAAGCAAGCGTTTCGCTTGCACAACGTAGCGCAGCAAACGTACAGTTCATTTGAAATCCGCCACTCATATTTTCCGCTTTTTTAATGGCAGCAAAGATAGCATATTTTATATTTTCACAAGAAAGTTAACTACCATTATTTGACTAAATAACATTCGATTTTCTCTCGCTTCGCAATACTTTGCCAGCCCGGAGGCTGGCTTTTAGCTCGAACAAAGGCGGAGCCTTTGCTCAACTACCGCACTACGGTTTATTGCACGCTACGGCAATCAGGGACTCAATCACCTGGATGAAAGCGTTTTCTGCTTTTGCTTTGCGATACGTTGCCTGCCTGAAGGCTGGCTTTTATCATTGACATAGCGAGACGCTTCGCGAAAAGACGATAAAACCTAATTCATTTATTCAAATAGAGAAAGGACGCATAATGCAATCATCAAAGCGACAACCAAACCCACTACAGCATTAAGAAAATTCTGTCCTATATTATTCCTCTCGTCCTTCGTCTTTCCTGATAAATATTTAATCGTTTTTTTTCTACCTATCAATAGAAAAAAAAGATAACGAGAATAAATCCCTAATGTATTGGCGATAAGCCCCCTTAAAAATATTTCAAGAATAAAGTCCATATTACTTATTTTCTTTTGGGGCTAATGACTTTGCCTTTAACACCCCCATACCATTAGACACCTGATTATTATACCAGCTAACTACTTTGTTTACGTTTCGATTAAGAATTCCTCTTGTACCCGCCGAAAACTTACTTAACGAACCCTTAAAGGTTTTCGAAAACTGAGCAGCATTGAATTTATTGGCATAACCCACCCCCTTTGGAACCGAGGGGTTATTGTACGCTACGCCGTTCAGGGTTTATGACTGTTTCTTTATTTTTCCATCAATCTCTATAAAATATTTCTGCTTTCTTATCAACTTATTTGACGAGTTCAATATTGATACTACAAACGTCATATCTTGATTTAAAACACAATTGATTTGTTTGTCCTCTGTTTCTTGACCTCCAATTACCATTTTAGACAACATCTTCCATTGTGAATTAAAAACAACTAACTCAATCCTTATTGTATCCAATGCTGGTGCATCCCCAAAATTGGTAATTCTATAAATTAATATATTGAGTTCTTTGCATTTAGCTTTCCCCCCATAATAAAAATAGGTATCTTTAGTCGTATATTCTTTAATTCCATTAAGAAACTTGAGAAACTCAGCCCTTTTGAACCCTTTTTTAAAAAGTTCTGTATTGTTTTTTATCGGTCCATTATCAAATGTAACTGGAAATTCCATCTGTTTAAAGTTGTCTAAAAACGTCTTTAAATCAGACTGTTGCCCCATACAAGTTGTGATAGTCAGACAACAAACTGATATTAGGAAGATTCTTATTTTATTCATAACTGTTATCTATTTGGTCTAATATTAGTTACAGTGTACGTCCTTCTACTATTTGTATTGATCAATAAACCGTTATTTGTTCGAGTTAATACATTTACAGCATTTGTTCCTTGAACTGCATTGCGATTACCAGGATCAAAATAATTATATGAAGTAGTTCCATTTTTTAAATTATAAGTGTATCCAGATACAACAATCCAGTGGTCGGTAGTTCCGTCATTTATTCCCCTGCCGTGCTTTTCTCTGTCAACCCCTACAATTACAGGATTACCGTTTACTTCTACATCACGAACTAATGTTTTATCTCCATTAGTCTGATTACCCGTTGGCACAATACTATGATTATCAGCGGTGCCAACCTCTCTGCCAACTTGTTGAGTAGCATCATTTCTACCTGCCGAAGTAACACCCGCATTTGACTCCATTACTTCACATGCCCGCTTACAAGCAACTTTTTGACGTTTTTCATTTCCAAATCTACTGTCAAATTGAGTCTGGAATTGATTATTATCTAATACAGCCACAGACATACTAACCATTTTTTGTTGCTCAAAACTATAAGTTGTATTGCCTAAAGTATAAGAATAATTTTCGCCTACATTATTATAGCTTTGTCCATTAAGCTCAATATTTTTAGCATTACCTTCTTGCCATATAATGGCTTGTTTGCCATTCTCACCCGTCCATTGATACCAATCCATTCCATCCGGATCAATCAAATTTATCGGATTATTAGCACAAAACACAAATGGGGAAATCTCATGATGATTTTCGCAAAGCGGATCAATTACCCCTCCCCATCTCCCCAAACTAGCATCATACCACCGCGCACCATAGTCCAACTGGTTGAGCCCATGCATACGAT
>CAZHNZ010000246.1:0-2318 GCA_964534355.1 uncultured Parabacteroides sp. | reverse complement strand
CCATTATTTCATCTCCAAGAGCCCGGAAGCGGTTGTTTTTCCTTTTGCCACTTTGTTGTAAGCCCGCTTCTTTTACCTTAATTTCGTTTACTTCATGTCGTTGCTCCTTCCTGATTTAATTAGTTTCTTCTTTATTCGTTTAGCTTTCATCCTGTCTGCAGCTGGCAGGCTTTCGTTATCCTGTATCCGCTGCAATAGTCTGATTGTGTCGTCTCTGATTTGGTTGGAGATTGAGTACATGGCTAAAATTCGTTTGATTGTTGCAACTTCTTCAAATCCTCAAATATACACTTTTCAACCTCTTTTATTCGTTTTTCGGCAATCTCAACAAGTGCTCCGACCTGCATTTTTATTTTAGCAGAAACTCGTATTTCTGTATCTTTCGTAATGTCAAATGAAAGAAATGGAACGGTTAAGTTTTCAGGCCGGTAAGATATGCAGGTTAGCTTTTCGATGTTCATCACGACAAAGTTATGCACTATTTGCCAGCAATACTCCTCCGTGAATTTGCTATTGTCCAGCACATACATCATGTGCGTATGTGCTGACGGACATTTAATTTCGATGTTGTGAGTTGGAGAAACAATTCCGTCCGGGCTAATTCCAATCAACCCCCCGTCATCCTCAACCCATCCTACCTGTTTTACTGTCACACCGAAAAGTCGATCATATTCTTTACGTGCTTCCGGTTCAAGTTCATTGCCGCGCTGCATTGCAAATGTTACAGGCGAATCAATAAATGGGTCGAACTCCTCCAATTTTTCAGCCAGCAAAGCATAGTACTCTGAGCACTCACGAACTGACTTGTCAAGTTTAGTCATCAGTTTACCGATTGTTGATCCGCCTATTTTCCCGTGACGAATTTCCTTCCATTCATCAGTACCTTGTATTATATTGTCGTATATTTTCATGGCTTCGGGTATTTAGCTGATAATTCGGTGCAAATTGCGATAATTTCAGGGTTTTTCATGAACTCGTTGCATTCCTTCATGCACTTAACGAATGATTCACGGCTGTTTACTTTGGCAAATAAAGCCTTTGCTTCGTCCAGAGTCATTTTTTTTGGTTGGTTATAGGTTATATCAACCACAATACCGCCTACTTTTTCTCCTTTCATCTTTACGTTTTCGTCAAAAATTAGTTTGATTTTAAGCCCAGACCAATTCCCAATATTACGACTGTCAACAGATGAGCAATTAAGATGCTTCTTAACCATATCGGCAATTCTTTTTCTGTTTCCGGAGTTCACTACCATTTCCTTAACCGGCTCTTCAAAGCGCAGAAAATAACCATCTGTTTTGTGGCCTGATACATCCACTCCTTTTTCATAATACGCCAGCTTAATTGTTAGCTCGCAGATTCCTTTTTCAGCGATAATCGCTTCGACATCCACACCGGCTAAATGTGTAGATTTCCGATACTTCATGCAGTCTATTCCAAACTCTTTCATAATTGCTCGTAATATTTGATTGTTAATTTTTTGTTTTTATTTCTTAGTTGCGCCCAAACGGTTGAGTATTTTAGTGATTTTTGCATGCAATATTCACGAAGCGATAAAAATATTTCTCCAGTTTCAATGCATTGAACTTTTTTGCTAAATCCATTAGACAATCTCATTTTTAATCTATCCTCTTCCGTATAAACTTTTTTTCTAGCTCTAGCTTTTATAGATTGCTTCATTTTTGATTCTGCGCTCCTTTTCTTTCCTGTTTGCGCCAAAGACATTTTTAGTTTTGACTCCTCGCTTCTTTTACTTCCAGTATTCAACTTTCTTAATCTCTCCATAAGCTCAGGCCTACTAATACCAGTTCTGCTTTTTGACATTTTTTTCCTTGACTCTTTTGACATAAATCCGCTTTTTTCATTCGTTGACGTACTTAAGCAATTTAGATTTTTATGTGAGTAGGATTCATAAAAATCTTGCCAGTACCGCTCTCTTTCGTTTAACGAATTAATTGCGCATATTTCTATTATCTCAAACTTATGTTTTGTATACCCATATTTTAATAGTGATTTATATAACTTAGTCTGAGTTTTGCAATCTCCAGCCTTATACTTTTTAAACCTCTTTTCTATATCGACACTTTGGCCTATATATATCCTATTGGATGGCGATGTTATTTTATATATTCCTATCATGATACAAATATAATATAAAAATTATTCATAAACAACAATAGATTGTATGTTTATACACAATTAACTATTGCTTACACAAAAAATTGTTTAGTTATACTCCTCTTCCTCTTCCCAAGTTGTACGGAGGTCATACTCACAGTCTCCGCAAACCTTCATTAATTCGCCTTTAACGTACTGCT
>CAZHNZ010000245.1:0-2337 GCA_964534355.1 uncultured Parabacteroides sp. | reverse complement strand
CCTGCAATACATGGTCCACTACTTTGCCTGAATAGGACACCTTTGTTTCGAAACAGAAATCAGGCCCAAACATTTCGAGTGCCGTGGCCGTAGTGAGCAACTTCAGGGTAGAAGCAGGTGTCAGATTTTGAAGTGGTGACAGTGCACAAACAGTTTTATTGCCCGACACCTCCACCACAGACACCCCCACCGATGCCGACCTGAAAATCCTGAGCGAAGCAAACCGGTCAACGGCACCGGATGCCAATGCATTGGAACCAAGACATATGCCGATACTAAAGAAAAGAGCAAACCAACAAGAGCTACGCAACAAGTTATCTTTCAAATACATACAATATACTTTCTATATAAACGACTACTTTCATCGGGAGATTTCAACCAAAAGGAATTGTTGAAAGAACAAAATTATTACTTTTGTGCTGATAAACACAGTAACCGAACATAAAAAACAAACGAAACAAGTGTAATTCATGCTATATCCGGAAGAAACGCTACACGAAAGCCCACGCAGGGGAAGCATAGAGGTGATCTGCGGCTCCATGTTTTCGGGAAAAACAGAGGAGCTTATCCGAAGGCTGAAACGAGCCAACTTTGCCAGACAAAAGGTCGAAATATTTAAACCCTCCATCGACAGACGCTATTCCGACACCGAAATTGTATCGCACGACAGCCACGCCATACCATCTACCCCCGTTGACAATTCGGCCAGCATCGTTCTGCTTTCGGGCGACGTGGACGTGGTGGGTATAGATGAAGCTCAGTTTTTTGACGACGGACTGACGGAGGTTTGCAACGAATTGGCAAACCAGGGTATTCGCGTCATTGTAGCCGGGCTGGATATGGACTTTAAAGGAATCCCGTTTGGCCCCATGCCGGCTTTGTGCGCTATTGCCGACGATGTGCAAAAGGTGCACGCCATCTGTGTACGATGCGGCAGAAATGCACTTTATTCGCACCGAACCGTTGAAGAAAAGAGTCGCCTGTTTTTGGGCGAAAAGAGAGAATATGAGCCACTTTGCCGGTGCTGTTACCAACACGTTAAATAAACTATAGAAAAATGAATACAACCAGACGTCCTTACACATTCGACCGGGTTTCCCGCATAGTCTTCTCACTCCTGCTGGGTGGCGCGGTCATTTACCTGATTATGGTTATCAAGAGCGCCCTTCTCCCCTTTCTTATTGCCTGGCTTATCGCTTATCTGCTCAACCCGCTTGTTGGATTCTTTCAATACAAACTTCGGATAAAAAACAGAGTCGCGTCCATTCTATTGACCCTTTTGAGCGTTATTGCCATCTTTTCGTTGCTCACAGTACTACTTATCCCAAGCATAGTAGAAGAGGTAGATAAAGCAAAAGAGACAATGGCTTACTACCAAAATCAAGGGAAATCGCTACCTGTAATACCGCAGGAATGGACCAACTTTTTCATTCAAAATGTAGATATTGAACGCTATTTTTCGCAAATGACCTCTGAAGAGGTGAGTCAGTTGGTACAGGGCATAGCACCTAAAATATGGGGGTTCCTCTCCGACTCTATCAACATTTTGATGAGCTTCCTGACGCTTTTTGTCATTCTGATGTATATCATATTCATTCTGCTCGATTTCGACCGGATATCGAGTGGTTTTATCGGACTTTTTCCCATTCGCCACAGAAAAATGGCCTCACAAATACTATATGACATTAGCGGTAGCATGAACAAATATTTCAGAGGACAGGCTTTGGTGGCCGGAATAGTGGGCATTTTGTACGCCATCGGGTTCAAGATTATCGACCTGCCTCTGGGCATACTGATGGGCGTATTGATGGGCTTTCTGAATCTTGTTCCCTATATGCAGTTTGTGGGACTAATCCCCACCGCCATGCTTTGCCTGCTCAAATCGGCCGAAACGGGCCAGGGATTCTGGGTTATTTTCGGTTTATGCCTGCTGGTGATGGCTATCGCACAAGGAATAGAAGATTTAATCATCATTCCCAAAGTAATGGGAAAGGTAACCGGGCTCAATCCTGCCATCATCTTACTATCCTTATCTATCTGGGGCTCGGCATTGGGAGTAATGGGGCTAATTATCGCTCTGCCGATGACCACACTCTGCCTGAGCTACTACCGACGATACATTCTGAAAGAAAATGATGAAGATTTTTTTGATCCTATATCCACTGATAATGAATAGAATAGAGCTTTGCAAAGATTTATCTCAATAATAAAAACATAAAAACATTTGGCCGTTTCATTCAAAAGACCTATCTTTGCATCGCTTTTGACAAAAAAACGTCATGGGCAATCAGGAGGATTCGCTAGCTCAGCTGGTAGAGCACAACACTTTTAATGTTG
>CAZHNZ010000244.1:0-2431 GCA_964534355.1 uncultured Parabacteroides sp. | reverse complement strand
GAGACTCATCCAGCGGAGCCTCCGAAAATTGATGGAACGCTCTGCGAAGCGCGTCACGGTCTGGTGCCAGGACCATGATTTCTGACTCGTCGTAGCGTAGTTTGATCCCTACTCCCGAATAGTGGAGGCGTGCGCCAAGCGTGAAGGTGGCTGCGCTCATTTTGCCTTCTCCTTGTTGAGTTCCGCGATGAGTTCCGCGATGAGGGCGTCTGCATACCTGACGGCTGCGGTGGCCGCCCACTTGGCGTGCTTCTCTGGCAATTTGGTTATCCTGTCGGATTCACCATAACAGTCGTCCCCGAAGATCTTCATGTTGCTGAGTGCTGCCGTGGCAATGTAGGCGCGGAGCGTAAGAGCGGAATGGGGTTTGATCTTCACGCCACGGTTGGCGCGCAGGTTATTCGCCCACTTGCGCAACTCAGGCGTGTCTTCATACCGAGGTTGCTTGCCAGAATCGACGCGCGGGAATGGGATCCTGCCGAGCTGGAAGAGCTGGTGCATCCTAGCCGGCGTTAGGTCGGCCATTGCAGCTATTTGAGGAAGCGACACCGGCCCTCCGTTGCTTTGTGCGCTCATTCCCTGCCCTCCGCGAGCGTAAGTTCCATTTGTGCCGACCGCATGAGCAGTTGCGCGGCCTCGTTAAGCCGGTTCTTTGCTGCAACAAACGCTGCCCGCCGGATTCCAACCCTCGGTTGTCCGTTTGGCGCAACGCTTCCGTATTCGGTGGTTGGAAGGACCGCGTGGAAAATGTCTCCGGCAATACCCAGCTTTTCCTCCTGCTCAAGAACCATCCGCGCCAGTTCGCCGTAGGTCGGCAGCTTGACCGGCTTGGACTGGTAGCCGCCAGTCTTGCGGATTGACGGTAGGACTTCCTTGCGGACCCAGCGGCTAAACTCCTTAGCCTGCGGCTTGCGCGACTTGAAGATCAGCGCGTAGAGTCCAGATTCGCTTACGATGTTGTTGTAGTGCGGAATCCCGGCGCGTGGATTACCATCGGAATTGCCTAGGGTAATCTTTTCGTCAGAATCCAGAGATTCCAACGCATCGGTCGCATTCCTGATGCCAAGCACGCGGCAGACATCCGCAGCGTAGAACCACGGTTCACCGTCGCGTGTGATAACGCGGACATCCGCATTCTTGAACGTGTAGGAGATCAGCGCGCTCATTGTGCTGCCTCCCCTTCGGAATCGTTGAGGATTTGTTTCAGGAGCAGTCGAACCATGTTTGAGACCGTGCGGTCCTCTGCTTTGGCTCGTTGCTCGATTTTCAGCCGCAGGCTTTCCGGCATGCTGATTGTGATCGAGGTCGTTTCGTCTTGCATCGCCGCAACAGATATATGCCGTCACACGGCATCGCAAGAAATAAATGATAAAAAGTTATTTTTATTTTTCTTGACAAGTCGCCGTTTAGGCGTGCGGACGCAGGAAAAACGTGCTTGCTTTTATTACGGCATGTTGAATGTTGCGAATATGAAACCGCGCAACCACGACCGGGCAGCAAACAAGACAACAATCAGCCTCGCCGCACCAAAGATCCTAAAGGAGGGTCTGATGGCGCTGGCAAAGCAGGACAACCGGACTCTGTCAAATTTCCTATGTCTTGAACTTGATCAAATACTTGACAAGGCAGCGAAGGAAAACCTGGAGGCATCCGAGAAGATAGAGGAACGCGGCGGCAAGAAGATCACAGGAGCCATCGGCAATTTGGCAAATCGCAAGCGTGCGGTTGGATAGGTTCATTCCGCGAGCGTATCAGAATCACAAGCCACAGGATGTCCTACACCATGAGAACCACGAAAAATACCCGATCAACAAAAATGAAATTTCTTCTTGCAATTTGCATCTCGGCAGCTTTTTGCGCATCCGCTATGGCAACCCCTGCGGACGATTACGCGGTCGGCGTTGCGGCTGTAACGAAAAGCCTGAAATGCCCATCGACTGCCAAGTTCCCCAAAATGGACGGTGCCGATGCCGGCGCGGAGGTCGTGAATGGGAAGGTAGCGCGGGCCTGGGGGTATGTCGACGCTCAGAACGTATATGGGGCCATGATTCGGAGCGAGTGGGAGGTCATTTGGAACACGACGACAAAGAAGATCTGCTACTTCAAACTTGGCGACGACGAAATGGGATTCCGAGCGTATGCCATCGCCAACGGCATATGACCGCTTTGTAACCCGATTTAGTAACCTGCCCCCCCGAAAAAAGGGCAATTCTGGCGAGTCTCAGGAAATTCTCATTTTTGCGTAAGTCGTTGACATAACGACACAAGAAAGCACGACGAGGCACTTGGAAGAACGAGAAAAACGGACCTGTTAGCCGTGTGAAGGCGATGCTCTACCACTGAGCTAATCGTCCGAGTGCTTAGAAAAACAACAACTTGCAACAGTTTCCATCGCCGGTATCATCCGCATTGTAACCTGATTTTGTAACCA
>CAZHNZ010000243.1:0-2473 GCA_964534355.1 uncultured Parabacteroides sp. | reverse complement strand
AACAAATTATAACCAATACCCCTGCAGTCCTAAGCTGTGGGGGTAAAAAATAGACAAGCAATCTAATAACGTAGGAGGTTAAAATGAAAAAACGTAAGGCGTTTCTTTATGCATGGCGTGAAGCAATGGAGTGTTTTAAAAGAGAGTATGAATACTACCTAAGAAAAGATGAATATAAAAATAATGGAATTGAAGGCTACTTTGTTTGGGAAGGGGATATGCCAACGATAACAGCAGAGGATAATCAAAATAGAAAATATAGTATCAAATTAGATGATATTTCTAACAACAGGTGATAATCATCAAGAAAGTAAAAAAGATTCAAAATAGGGGCATAGGATTAGATGGTTTTACAAGCAAATAGGAATAGAAAAATACAAGATTTATTTAGACTATTGACAAAATAGTACTTGACAGCAAATAGATTATTTATATACTACATTTGTGCCTATAACACGAGACTCACAAAGGAAACGGTTAGCAGAAGGGAAACCACCTGCAAACTCTAATAATAAAATCAAAGGAGTAGAAGGGTCTGTCAAAGTAGAAAAATTGACAGAAGTTTCTAACGCTTTAATAACAAAAGACACTGAAAAGATAAAAGATTTAATAAATGAAGGCGTCAACATTGCAAGCGATTTTAGACAACTGACTATTGCAGAAAAGAAACAAAGTCTTATTAATGAAACTCTTGACTTAGCGCATTCTACGATAAGAAGGGCTGGCTCTGAGTGTACTGCAAAGGATTTACTACCTATCGCACAAACGGCATTTAAGGAAGCCTCAAACGATATGAGAACTGTGATAAGTAAAGCAATGGAATATGATTTACAAGATATTCTTAAACAGGCCAGCGATCCTGTCTACTTTGCACAAAAGCTAGGATTTGAACCAGACAGCTGGCAACAAGATTTATTGAATAGCAAACAGTCTCAGATACATATGGTTATAACTAGGCAAGGTGGCAAGTCTACAATAACCGCATTGAAAGCATTGCATCAAGCAATCTTCAAACCTGGTTTAATATTGGTAGTATCGCCGGGATATAGGCAATCAAAACTATTACTTGAGAAGTTTAAAGAATTTTACGAGAAAGCCTCATATAAACCACTTGCAACTGTTGATAACGTGTACTCAATGGAGTTTGAAAACGGGTCTGCAATCTATGCATTGCCTAATGAAGATCAGAAAATCAGAGGTTTTTCTAGCGTCAAACTAATCATTATAGATGAAGGCGCATGGGTATCTCAAGAAATGTATAATGCAGTCCGTCCAATGCGTGCGGTATCTCAAGGCGATTTAATAGTCATGAGCACTTTTAACGGCAAACAAGGCTGGTTTTATGATGTATTCCAAAACGGGCAAGAGTGGCAAAAGTTCCTAGTTACAGCAGATCAATGCCCTCGAATATCAAAGGAGTTTCTTGAAAGTGAAAAAAAAGAAATGCCTTTAAATACTTTCTTGCAGGAATACTACTGTCAAGCAATGGATATTGAAAACGCAGCATTTAATATTGATGATATAGAGGCATCGGTAGTGAAAGGAGACTTCGAATTATATCAATAGTACAATTGATTTATAGTCAAAAGACGGGTTTAGACTTATGAAATATATTAATATTGGTATAGATTTGGGGCAAACCATAGATTTTACCGCATTGGTTGGTTTAATAGGTAACAACGATAGCAGATACGTTGCTTGCGCCGATAGATATAAACAAATGCATTATATCACAATGATGGAGAACTGCGCAAAGCGCATTAGACAAATGAAGGCGAAAACGGTATTCGGCGATGCAACTGGTGGAGCGTCAAGTGGTATATTCGACATGCTTAACCCATTGATAGAGGAGCCTGTTAAAAGAGTCAAGATCGTTGGAAGTGGAGAATTTCATATCCACAATGGTTTTTTAATTATACCAAAGCAAGTACTTATAAATAAACTGATTTTAGATTATCAAAATAGAGCAATATTAGTTCCTGAAGAGTTAAAAATGGCAAGCGTAATAACACACGAGCTTAAAAACTATAAATATGATGTTTCCAAAGCTGGCAACTGGCAATATAACGCACGGGATGGAGAGCATGACGATTTGGTTATCGCCCTTGCGCTGGCAAACTTTGGATTTAGGCAAGCGGATTTTCCTTGTGAACCGTCTTTTCAATCTAGATATTCAAAAGTAAAATAATTATTAAACTTAAAACTTGACAATATAATTTTGTCAATACTCTTAAGTTGTGGGTATATTCAACAAGAGTAGGATTACGCCGAAAATAACAGGCAATCAAACCTGTGAATTTAACACACTATTAAAAGAATATCCAAATACAAAAGAATGCGATATGATTCTAAACAATGTATTTGTGCAATCTCTTTTATACATGCAGGTTCAACATATCCTAAGTTCTGATTTTAAGGTCAAGGGTTCTGGCTGGCAGTATGACAAATGGACTGAATTCATTAAAAACAAATC
>CAZHNZ010000242.1:0-2483 GCA_964534355.1 uncultured Parabacteroides sp. | reverse complement strand
TACAATACATCGTATATCCGGCCTATCTGGTAGTTTCTCGAAAAAGCCAGTCCCAAAGCATAATCTTCACCATAACTGGTATTGGGTACCTTTATCTCACGTAATGTCGGCGTAAAGAATGCCCGTGGTGCACCCAGTCCATTGATTCGCAATGCATTGTTCCGTCCGTTTTCAGGTGTCCACTCTTTGTGGTCGATTACGCCGGGTGGAATCTCCTCCATGTCAAAGTTTGTCATCCGGTAAGTTCCCACCACCATGGCACAGTTCTGCTCATAGAAGGCACGTACAATCCGGGTAAGGGTTTCAGGCGAGCTATACACATCGTCGCTATCGAGTTGCACAGCAAATTTTCCGCATTCAGGATGATGAACACCTACATTCCAGCAACCACCAATACCCAAATCTTTCCGTTCAGGTATTATGTGAATCAGTCGCTTATCTGCCGATAGTCGTTGCAACAATTCAGTTGTTCCATCAGTAGAATGATTGTCTATCACGATAACATTAAACGGAAAATCAGGTGTCTGACTCAAGGCCGATTTTACTGCATCCTCTACCGTATTCACCCGATTTCTCACCGGTATTATCACCGACGCCTCATTCGCAAATGTGTATCCATCAAACGACACATCCTTAAAAACAGGCGGTAACCAGCCACCAATCTCTTTGAGATAGGCAGTACACACCTGCTCCATCTCTATCTGCACAGCGCGGTTTCGGGGATCTACGTAATCGAACTGTTTTTCACCGGACTGACGGTCGTCTTTCTCCTCTTCGGTATAGAGTATTTCATTCAAATGAACCAGATTGCTTTTCAGCGAAACCCGCAAGCGCAGATCGTACAATCCGCCAAAGCGATAATCGACAGACATTCCCGCAGCAGCCTCTTGCAGCGATGGCGTGTGATACAATAGCACCGAACCGAAATTAAAATCATCGCGCAGACTTCCCTCCTGATAATCAATAAGTGGCACCGGCTCTACCTGGCCGCGAATAATCTGACGATAATCTGCATAAAGCATGCCGGCCTCAGCATCGGTAGCCACAACTACCATTCTTTCCAATGCAAAATAACCCGTCGATAGCGGTGTCGTTTTGGTATAGATCAATGTAAATTCAGTTGTTGACTTCGCAGCAATCAAACGAACTGTTGCCGTACTTGTCAACGAGTCTATCTCCAATGTTTCGGCATTTGGTATCCTTACATCGCCACTCGTTGCCAACACAAATACCTGATTAACCAGATCGGATGCACGCAACACCTCAACCGTTCTCTCTGTCGATATTTGGTCTCCGTAAGGCAAAAAACAATCTATCTTTTTCATGATATTATCTCATATTTTAATTTTGAACTCCTTTATTTATTCCAATTGACAGACCTACTTAATATTCCGTCTGTCCAACTCTTCCCGATACCGTTTTGCATTTACAGAGTGCTCGGCCAGATTTCGGGCAAATGCATGCCGACCCGAAAAATCAGCATTGGCACACATAAACAGATAGTCGTGTTTTTCATAATTCAACACGGCATCAATACCCTGTTTCGAAGGCACCCGAATAGGCCCGGGAGGCAATCCTGTTACTTTATAGGTGTTGTAGGGAGAATCTGTAGTAAGGTGTTGAAACAAAATCCGGCGCAACGAAAAATCGTTCACCGCAAATTTCACTGTCGGATCTGCCTGCAAAGGCATCCCTATCCGCAAACGATTGAGGTAAAGTCCCGCAATCGCCGGTCTTTCGGCGCTGTTGTTGCTCTCTTCTTCCACAATTGAAGCCATCGTTGCAATCTCCACAGGGGTCAATCCCACCTGTTTCGCTTTTTCCAGACGCGTAGCATTCCAGAACTTCGATTGTTCTTTCTGCATCTTCTCCATAAAACGGGTATAGCTGATATCCCAGTACATTTCGTAGGTATCGGGAATGAACAGTACAACAATGGTTTCGGGCGTCAACCCCCATTTGGCACAACTATCTGCATTCGAAAAGGCATTCACCAATGTGACTGAATCGAGCATCAACTGCTGTGCAAACCGACCGGCCAGCTGCTCCCTGGTGCGTATATTGTGAAAGGTGAGCCTGACCGGCGTCTGACGACCTTTGCGGATTCGCTGAAACACATTCCACACCGAATTCCCGGGTTTTACCTCGTAGCTGCCCACTTTTATCTTCTTTTCGTACCCGAATGTTTGACTCAGCACCGAGAAGAAAAACATTGATCCAAAGTTGGATTTATCGGTTAATTGTGCTTTTATGGCATCGTAGGACATATTAGGTCGCACTTTGACTAAAAATTTTTCGTCTGAAAAACTTTTTCCAAAAACGAAATAGGCACTCAGACAACCAAAGAATAACGAAGCACCAATCAAACTCAATATCAAACGCTTAGCACCACTCTTTGGGACAGTTTGATCCTCTTGTTCTCTCTTTATCATAGATAATTTTATTTAAGTGTTCAAAAGTACAAATTATTTTTTGAATAAAAC
>CAZHNZ010000241.1:0-2485 GCA_964534355.1 uncultured Parabacteroides sp. | reverse complement strand
ATTTCCGTATTTTTTTGTAACGTTATCAAAGTAAATCATAGACAATATATGTAGTATAACATGGTTAAAGGGTATATGGATATAAGGGTATAAGGGGATAAGGGAAAACTTTATAATTAAAGTGAAAAAGGCAAAAGAGCAAAAAGTAAAATACTAAATTAAATTAGTTAAAAATTAAAGATAGTTTAATTGAACAAATTAGCCTACTTTTTGCCATTTTGCCTTTTTCTTTTTTTCCTTTAAATACCTTTTTCTGCCTCTATAAATTCATCAATTTCACCTTTTTCAAAGACAGCATCAACGTCGCTTGTTTCTACTTCTGTCCTATGATCTTTAACCATTTTATATGGATGCAAAACATATGACCTAATTTGATTACCCCACTCAACTTTTGTTGTTTTTGAAATCATGAGTTCGTTACGCTCTTTATCGGAAAGTTTCTCGTACAAATGATTAACCTTTGATGTTAAAAGTAAAATCGCTTTTTCTTTATTCTGAGCTTGGCTTCTTTCAGCAGAAACATGCACAGATAGACCAGTCTTAGTGTGAATAGCACGAACAGCAGTCTCCCTTTTGTTCACATTCTGGCCACCAGCTCCCCCGCTCTTTGCAAACTCAAATTCGATTTCAGCTTCTGGAATTTCTTTTAAATCAGATTTTTTTAGTTCCGGTATTACCTCAACCATTGAGAATGAAGTGTGTCTTTTAGCATTTGCATTAAAAGGTGAAATACGAACTAGGCGGTGAACACCACTTTCATTTTTTAATTTTGAATATGATCCTTTTCCAATAATCTCAAGAGTTACATTTCTATAACCTCCATGATCATTTTCGTTTTCATGTAATATAAAATATCCAAAACCAACCCTTTCACAATACTTAACATACATACGAAGTAGCATTCCAGAAAAATCTTCTGAGTCATCACCGCCAGCCCCAGAAAATATTGTCATAACAGCGTTTGCACTATCATATTTGCTTTTCCCTTCAGAAAGAGCCTGTAAATCTTGCATTTCTTTAATCATAGATTGAGCCTGATTTTTGTCTGTCCAAAAATCAGGACGATTCATAGCGTCTTCAATCTCTTTAAGTCTATTTTGTTCTTCAATTGATAGGTTCATAATAACAATGAAAATTTATGGATTGCCACGCGCTTTAAAAATGCAAAGCGCTCGCAATGACGAATGTGATGATGTTGTTTTTTTACTTGCAACTTGCAACTTGAAACTGTATTTACACTTTTTGCCTTTTTGCCCTTTTCCCTTTTTGCCTTTATTACGGCTTTTGCATATAAACTGTAATTGTTCTTCTTTTGAACGCCTTACCATCCTTTATGTGCTTATAGGTTTTATCAATCTTGTGTATTACAAAATCTGGCTCAAAAAAGTCATATATTCCATGCTGTGAATACACATACTCATAAACACCAATACGAGGGTGAATATAAGCACCTTCTTCATCTGCAGGTGATTCTTTTAGTAGTCTTGCCGTATGCAAGTCTTCATCAGATAAGAACGTCTTAAATAAATACCAACCACCTGGACGTAAGACTCTTAATACTTCTTGCTTTAATTTTTCGCGTTCAGCTTTTTTTAAAAAGTGCGAAGACATCATATCAAGAACAATCATCTGACTCGAATCTTTAATTTTATCAAAATCTCCAGCAATACTTCTTGCCTCCCAAACTAAAGGCTTTCCCTCAGAGTTTCTTTTTGCTATTTTAATTGCTTCATCTGAAATATCATATCCGACACCCCTCATCCCATATTCAGACAACAAAATTAGATTGCGCCCATTACCACAACCTAAATCAAGCGCAGAAGCAGTAACATTTAAAGATTTTCTCCCCTCTAATCTTTCTAGAAATCTGATAAACTTCTCTAAATCTTCTGATGGTTCGTCCGATAACGCTAAGTGCTCAGATGTCTTATATTCCTTATCCCAAAAGGCTTTATGCTTACTCATATTTGCATAATACAACAATAAAAATGAAAATAAAATATAATATTTATTGACATTTGTGAAACTTTGTGTTTGATTTTATATAGAACCCTAAATTAATAAAAAAATGAACAAACCAAACAACCCATTATCATACTACTGGATTAAGGCGATTGAGGGATTAGGTTGTGAAGATTTGAATCTATATACCTATAATCATCTAATGCAGAGTAATGGATCAAAAAAGATTCGTGACTTCTACGAGGAGCAACTGCTTTACCAAGTAGCAGTTTGCGATGAATTTGGATTCTGGAATCCAAAGTTAATTGCTGGCATTTGGTTTTTGAACTACCCTTTTTGTATAGGAGAAGATAATTTTATTATGAGCAGGCACAGATCAATTGATATGGCTCAAAAAACATTATCTTCACTTTGTTTAAACGAAGAGGTTATACAACAAATTGTTGACATTATAGATGAAGCATATTCTATAGAAAAAAAAGAAAGTAACATTGAATACAGAATAATATCTGATATCAGAATG
>CAZHNZ010000240.1:0-2562 GCA_964534355.1 uncultured Parabacteroides sp. | reverse complement strand
CTAATATAAATATAACGGTTAGCAAGTACCTACCGGATGATACAATTGTGGTGAGTGAAAACTTATTCAGAAAAATAAAGGAAGAACCGCCCGCAAAGGCAGAAGAGCGAGCAACTTCGCACAACATGCCAATTGCGCCATTGCAAAACGATATACCTATACGCGGCATCACGCCAAAAATAAGCGCATGGGATTCAAACGGTGATTTGTGGTAACAACGGCGCAATTGGCCGAAAACGTTGTGCAAAATTGCTCGCGGAAAGCGGGCGAGGAGAAGAAAATGAAAGAAGAAAAAATTGATGTTCATACATGGTTCGGGTTATCATACGCTAGTTGGCTAACTGTTCCGCGTATTGTTCTACAGTCAATGCCACTTGAGTGGCAACACCAGTTTGTAAATTTACTGAATGAGATGAACAATACTTTTGATTGGATGCCTAATAATCTATCTTTATCTGTAACTGGGAAAAGAGAAAATAGATTTGTTAGATTGCCGCTTCTTTTAAATGATTATCGTCGTGGAAAGATTGAGCATTTAAGACGAAGATCGCCCGCAAAGGCAGAAGAGCGAGCAACTATCGCACAACAGGCAAATACTGCAATTTGCCCTACTTGTAAAGGCTCTGGTTGTAGTTTAAATAGTACAGAGCAAGATCATTATACATGCCGTTCGTGTGGTGGGACGGGCAAACAGCAGTAGTTTGCTAAAACGTTGGTGGAAATAAAAATTTTAGGAACCATCTACAAATAGGCGGCGCAAAGAAAATGGAAAATTTAATATGTGATAAGTGTGGCAAAGAAATGGTGTGGCACGATGGTACTGCATGGGGGCCTTATGGTGTAGATACAGAAAATTGTAGGGACCCTTATTTTAGATGTTCTTGCGGAAACGAAAAAGACGCGCCGCAGGGAAATAAGGAATAAAATTTTTACATCCACCAACAGGCAAACGTATGCCATTGTCAAAGCACAACGGCATACGTTTGCTAAAACGTTGTAGGTCATTAAAATTTTAAGAAAGGTGCAATATGCCCATCAATGTGGAATTTAAAGAAAAAGAAGATTTTCCTGTTCATGTTTCGTTTAATTGTAAAGTAAATAAACTCACTAAACTTGCAGCTATAGAGTTGCATAAAAAGCTTGGTGAAACAATTAACAAAAATTTTAACAACCTACAACAGGCAAATTACAAAATTTGCCCTGATCATCAACCAGGATTCGGTTGTAAAAAAGTGAATGACGGTTTTAATTGTGACGATGTAGCCTGTGAGCAATAACGGTCAAACTTCGTAATTAGCTAAAACGTTGTGTGCAATGGCTTCAAAGAAATAGGAGGAGCGCGTGAAGAAAGAAGAATTGATTAAAGCATTGTGCCATGCAACTTATGCAGCGTGGCAGCTATCATTGAATTGTACTCCAAGCTGCATGGATGCATTTAAGGAAATGAAGGATATTCGTGTCGGAGATTTGGTAGTTGAAATAACTTCGCTCGTTTTTAGGCAGAACTATAACGATTTAATAGGTTACGTGGTTGATTTTGGACCATCAAAATACGGGTGTGAACGTGCGGTTTTGTTAAAGAAATTATCAGATGGTAAACAGATGATTTGGGATAACTGTGAATTTGTCCGTGTTCCATTCGGAGAAAGTATAACGCGCCCTTGGGAGCGGAAGATGGAGCCACAGACACACAACAGCTCAACTACGCCAGCCTCAAAGCAGGCTAGCGCAGATTGAGCGGGACGTTGTGCAAAATTTTTAACGTAGGAGAACATTAAAAATGTCCTTATCAATATCAGAAATAGTAAAAAAGTATCTGGTCGAGAACGGTTTTGATGGTCTTGCTGGAGAGGATTGTGGGTGTGGAGTTGATGAACTCTTCTGTTGCAGTACATGTGAAGAACCTATGAATTATGACTGCGTAGCAGCAAGAAAAATAAGACAAGAACGTTGTGAGGAATGTGGAAACGCAGAATGTGAAAATTATGGTTTAGAAAGTATACCTGAAGAACAAAAAAGCGATAAATGTTTTTATTATGTTGACGCTGATGAAATAAAACAAGGAGTTAGTATGAACAACGATTACAGTGAACTTGTGTTTAGTTCATTTATTGAAGTTTTTAACGAAGTTCAAAAAAAAGTACATTTAAACGCAGTAGAACACGGCTGGTGGGAAGAAGATAGATCGGATGGGGAATTGATTGCTTTAATTCATTCTGAGTTATCTGAGGGGTTAGAATATTTAAGGAAAGACGAATCTGGCGAATCAGATCATATTCCTAATTATCTTGGTATTGAAGAAGAGTATGCTGATGTTATAATTCGTATTATGGATCATGCACAGAAGCGCGGTTGGGATATTGTAGGAGCGATAGTAGCAAAGATACGATACAATAAAACTCGACCATATAAACACGGAAATAAAAAATTCTAAGTAAGCCCTGCTACACGGGATAAAGTAGCGCAAGATGCTAATATAAAAGAAAAGCCCCAGAATAACTCTGAGACTTTTTTATTTAGAGGCTGTATCACAACAATCGCGAAAGATACAGAGGATTTTCC
>CAZHNZ010000239.1:0-2575 GCA_964534355.1 uncultured Parabacteroides sp. | reverse complement strand
TGTAATCAGTAATTTTGTTTCGCCAAATTTTCGCAAATAAAAATCGCCAGAAAAAGGTATAAATACAAAAAGAGTCTCCATATTTACGTTAGCAAAACGAATAAATTATGAAGACTCCTACTCAACACCTAAAAAAGGCATTTATGTGGTACAAAGTTAAAGAATTAAATGGAAAAGGACTCAACAAGAGTCAAATTTCTTGTGAATTAGGCTTAAATCGAGCCACGGTACGCAGCTATCTATCAATGGATGAATCCACGTTTTTTAAGTGGATATCAGAGACCAAACGTCGCCCGAAGAAATTGAATGAATATTTGCAGTACGTAAAAACGACACTGTCAGAACACCCTTATCTATCAGCCTCCCAGGTAGAGGACTGGCTCAAAGAGCATTATCCGGATCTGCCGGAGGTTCACAGTAAGACGGTGTATAATTTTGTAGAACAGGTTCGCCGTGATTATGATATACCCAAGAAGAAACAAAAAAGCGTCCGTCAATATGAAAAGCTGCCCGAAACCGCCTATGGTAATCAGGCACAGGCAGATTTTGGTGTTTTTAATATGCTTGACACAGAGGGTGTGAGGCACAAAGTTCATTTTTTTGTGATGATATTGAGCCGGTCTCGTCAAAAGTATGTCTTTTTCCAGAGCAAACCCTTTACCAGCCGTAGTGCAGTAGATGCACATAATCAGGCATTTGACTATTTTAATGGTCAGCCGCACCATATCCTCTACGATCAGGACAGGGTTTTTATGGTTGATGAAAATCTTGGAGATTTGATATTAACGCGTGAATTTCAACAATACAGTTCAGGTATGAAATTTGAGCCTGTATTTTGTCGCAAAGCCGATCCGGAGAGTAAAGGGAAAGTTGAAAATGTGGTAGGATTTATAAAAAAGAACTTTCTGCGAGGCCGCACCTACAAGGATGATCAATCCCTCAATGAGAAGGCCATAGAATGGCTTAGTCGCACCGGAAACGGCAAAGTGCATGCCGGTACGCAAAAAGTGCCACACCAGGAATGGCTTATTGAACGGGAATATCTACATCCATATTACAAACAGTCTGAGTCAGATAACCTCTTATTGTCATATAAGGTGCGTAAGGACAATACAATCAGCTATAAAGGCAACTTCTACACCTTGCCTCTGAACACCTATCAGGGAGCCGATACAACCGTTCTGTTGAAAGCAGAAGAGGAGAAGCTACATCTGTATAGTTCAGACAGCAAGTTACTTACTACGCATCCATTATGCAACGAGCGTGGGAAGACAATCCGTAACACCGACCATCGCCGGGATAAAAGTCAAAGTATGGAAGTGCTCAAAAATGAAGTTGAAGAGCTTTTAAAGGAAGTGCCCTCATACGAGCAGTTTTATGAGCAATTGGCATCTCGCAGGCAGCGATATTTGCGCGATAACCTGCTGATCCTTAAACGTGGAGTCCGTGAGATTGAGTCCTCGTTTATAGAGCAAGCCATACATTTTTGCATAGAAAGTTCTATGTTTAATGCCAATACATTGATTCTGAAAGCTATTTTATACCAGAAGGAAAGTCAGGCGCTTAAACAGGCTGTAATGCCACAGGTCGAAATAAAAGGCACTTTGCCCCAACCCATAGATTGTCAGCCTCAAACCAGCAATATAAACACGTACCAAACAATAATGCAATGAATGATCTGATAAAGCAAATCAAACAAAATGCCGATTATCTGCGCCTGTCTATGATCAGAAATCAGGCAGAATCGCTTATACACGATGCACAAATAGAGAACCCGGGTTATCTGGATTATACCCACAATCTATTGGATCAAGAGGTTCAACAGCGAAAGCGAACAGATATGGAGCGACGTATAAAAATGGCAAACCTACCACGCCATCACAATCTGGATCAATACGATTATAAAGTCTCATCCAGCATATCTCAAAAACAGATGACTGAGCTCCGGCAAATGTTGTGGGTCGAACAAGTGTACAACCTTGTTCTTATGGGACCAAGTGGAACAGGCAAATCATATATAGCCGCCGGATTAATCAATGATGCGGTAGCCAAAGGCTACAAAGCCTATTTTACGACAATGGAGGATATATTAAACATGCTTAGGGTCAAAGAAATAACAGCCACTGCTCTCTCTGCATACAATCGGTATCTGAAAGCACACTTAATTGCAATCGATGACATTATGCTTTTCCCTATCAAAAAAAATGATGCGGTTGCGCTGTTTAACTTCATTAATCATCTGCATGAACAATGTTCGCTCATCATCACCACCAATAAATCGCCCAAACAGTGGGCAGAATTAATGGATGACGAAGTGCTGGCTACCGCATTATTAGACAGGATTCTCTATCGATGTGAAGTTATAAAACTTGATGGGCAGAGTTATCGTATGGAAAATCGAAAGAATATATTTGCTCCCGAATAAGAAAAACAGTAACCGGAGATGTGCTTTACCACTCCGCTAAGCTCCGTGGTAAAGCACATCTCCGGTTACTCAAAGTAATATCTCTTTTTTTTCTCTAAACTGGTTATTTATATTTGCGAAAAATTGATGGTTTTATATTTGCTAATTACA
>CAZHNZ010000238.1:0-2621 GCA_964534355.1 uncultured Parabacteroides sp. | reverse complement strand
CTTCATAATCTCACACTGCTTGGAATGTTAACCACCCGCTCTTCGAGCCAAACGGAATTCACCAAATCGTCGGTCTGACAATGCGCAAACATAGGCAAACGGTTCATCAACCGCCAGATGGGGCGCGTCATCACACCATTGTCGTTCGTTGCGGTAAGGAATGCATCGCGTTGTCCGGCATCTTCAAGAATGACGGCATTGAGCCAGTAATTTGAGTCGGAATGTGCAGGCGCGCCGACAAACCGGATATTTTGTTTTTCAAAAAATGACTGATAAAGTGCAGCCAACTCCTTTTTCTTCTCCAGAAACAGAGGCAATTGCTCCATTTGCGCACAACCCAAAGCTGCATTCAAATTGGGCATCCGGTAGTTGTAGCCAATTTCGTCGTGGGCAAATTCCCAGCGATGGGGCACTTTTGCCTGCGTGGTCAGATGTTTGGCATGCATGCCCAATTCTTTGTCTTTAAACAAAAGCATACCGCCACCGCCCGTGGTAATTGTCTTATTTCCATTAAAACTCAGAATGCCGATTTCGGCAATCGTTCCCGTATGTTTTCCTTTGTAGTAAGAGCCAAGGCTTTCGGCCGCATCTTCAACGATTGCTATTTTATACGCTGCACAAATTGCAACTAATTCATCCATTTCCACAGCGTGACCAAACGTATGCATCGGCACACAGGCTTTTATACGCCGTCCCGTTGTTTTGTTGTAGGTAAATTCGCCCCGAATTTCAGTGTTCTCGTGCAAAAAAGCCCTCACAGCATCCGGCGAAAGCCCCATTGTATCCTTATCCACATCCAGAAAAACAGGAATAGCGCTGCAATAACTGATTGCGTTTGCTGTGGCAATAAATGTCAAAGCCTGCGTCAACACCTCGTCATCACGCTCCACGCCTACCATTTTCAATGCCAAATGCAAAGAATTGGTGCCATTTACACATGCAACAGCCTTGGCACATCCGGTGAACTCTTCCACCATTTCCTCAAACCGGTCGACGAACTTGCCGACACTAGACACAAAGGTCGAGTCGATGCAATCTGCCACATACTGCTTTTCGTTGCCCGCAAAACGGGGTTCGTGCAGCCCGACAAACGCAGGATGTCCGTATAACTCTTTAATATATTCTATTGTAGCCTCAAACATTGTAAATATCGGCTTTGTATTTTGACAGATTTTCGGGATTGAGGAACCAATCGATGGTCTCTTTCAACCCTTTTTCAATATCGTAAAGCGGTTCAAATCCGGTCAGCGATTTGATTTTCGAATTGTCGCCCCACAAACGGAACACTTCCGAATCTTTCGGGCGCAAACGTTGCTCATCTTCCACAAATTTCACATCGGCATTCATCAGTTTGGCAATCAGCTCCAACGTATCACGCATCGAAATCTCAAAATTGCTAGCGATGTTTACCTCCTGACCTACAGACGCTTCACAGTCTGCCAGTTGAATAAATCCGCGGCAGGTATCTTTTACAAAATTGAAATCGCGTGTGGGGGTAAGATCGCCCAGCTTGATTTCACGTTTTCCGTTGGCAATTTGTGTAATAATTGTCGGGATAATGGCACGCGCCGACTGACGCGGACCGTAGGTATTGAACGGACGGACTATCGTAACCGGCAACTCAAACGCATTGTAAAAACTCATCGCAATGGCATCTGCTCCGATTTTCGAGGCCGAATAGGGCGATTGTGGTTGCTTCGGATGCTTTTCGTCGATAGGCACATATTTTGCCGTTCCGTAAACCTCTGATGTTGAAGTCACCAACACACGCTTTACGCCGTTTTCTTTTGCAGCCTGACAGATATTCAAAGTCCCTTTCACATTTGTATCCACATAGCAATCGGGGGCCACATACGAATAAGGAATGGCAATCAACGCCGCCAGATGGTAGATGGTATCGACTCCCTGAGTGATCATTTTGCAAAAATGCGGATCACGCACATCGCCGGTCACCACTTCGAGATTCGGATGTTTCAACCCATTGAGCCAGCCCCAGTCGTTGAACGAATTGTAGTACGACAAAGCCTTCACCCGAAACCCTTCGGCGAGCAATGCTTCTGTCAGGTGAGACCCGATAAAACCATCGGCACCTGTTACCAAAACCTGTTTTTTCTGCATAAAATCTATATCTTTTTGCGATCGAAGGCATCGATGTACGACCCTTCGGTTATGTTGTAAATTTTCTTTCCAATCGAACGGCTAAACGCCTCCAACACATGATACGAGCGAAACGCCACCACCATGCTTCCGAGTATTTCGTCCAGCCTTTTGGTAAAATAGTGCCGGTTGGGCGGCTCATTTTCCGAATAAAAATGACGCAAATCTTCGTAAACGCGGTTCTCTTCATCCACCGCTACCTGTCGCGGCCACGAGTGGTCGGCACCCGCCACATACACCGTCGAATAATTCATCCGCAATGCCTGCATGATGGCCGGAATCAACACATTGCGCGGGCGGGGCATCCCCAGGCCATTGGCATAAAAACAGTGCGTGAACCACGAAAAGCCCAACACCGGTGTGATATTCACAAAACAGACCTCAATCTGCCGGTTATCAGACAAATACTTTTGCCAGTTGGAATATTTCTTTGCCTTTATGGGTAAAAAAAGCAGCAACGGCCA
>CAZHNZ010000237.1:0-2649 GCA_964534355.1 uncultured Parabacteroides sp. | reverse complement strand
GGAAAAGTTAAAGTTCATCTCTTCTTAGGCTTTTCATTAACAAACTTCTCAATTGTCCAATCTATCGACCTGTTCGCTGTCTCGTACAGCTTGCAGAGTCTTTCCTGTGCATTTGTCCGGAGCATATTATCATACTCTCTGATTATACGCGCATTCACGTCCATTGCTTCTTTAATCAGCTCGGCCATCTTTGCGTCTCGCTCGTCAGTCGGTTTGAAGTCGATGCAGGCCGACTCAACTATGTCAATGCCGCATAATATCTTGAGCATTGTTTTCGCTTTTTTCACTTGTTCGTATTGCATATGTCAATATCTTTTTAATTGCTCACTCATCAAATACAGCCAAAAATCTTTCTTGTCGTATCCAAATCCTGCCATATTATACTTGTGGTCCCTCTCACGCCTCCAATACGTTTTTAGGTTAATTTTGTAACTGTATGTCGTTGTCAACTGCCACCAATCAAAGAACGTTTGCTTTGGAATTTTGTAGTTGATAATTTCTGCCATGCCTTCGAACGTCAGGCAGTAGTCGCCAAAGAAATGCACTCCGCCAGACTCGTGGTCGTATTCTATGCCTATGTGCTTTTGGAAGGCTTTGATGTAGGCGAGTGTCAGGCTATTTAGTCGGTCTTGTAGTGTCATGATTAATATGCTTCAAAAATGATTATTTGTTTACACATTATGCCTAAAACACCTCGCAGCTTTCAACGCAACCGTTGGAAATGTCAAGGTCGAATAGTGCTAATTGGCGATCGATATATTTTGAATCGTCTTTTGCTTTTTCAAATGGATGTATAGATAGCATCCTTAAATCTTTTGAAGTCAATCCTTTGCGAAAAAAAGCTGTTTTTTTTGTTTGTTTTTTGCGTGTCATTGGGATGTATTCATTATATTTTTCCTCCATTTGCTCCCACCATATTAGCTTCTCGGGTCGTTCGATTGTAAGAGTAAGTAATTTTCTAAGCGATTTTTTAAAGCAAAAATCGCAATTTCCCTCGTAGCCTTTCAACTGTAAATCAAAATCGTTATTTATCCAAAAATCATTCACGATAGGCTTTGTAGTTCCGAGCGAAACAAGCGGATAAATAAAACCTTTCTTTTCGTGGTTCGGATTAATCCTGTCTATTTCGTCAGCTCTAATGCCAATTGCAGTTTTGTATTTTTTAAAGCCTATTTGCCTTGCATAAGCCTTTATTGCGTAGCTTTTCAATTCTCTGGTACATATCGCCATTCTTACGTTGGGAATGCCGTGTTTTTTTATCATATTTTCAAAAGGCTCACCGTTTCGACTTGCGGTTTTAAAATTTACAACTTTAGCTGAAACACCTTTTTTATATATGGGGTTTGTCTCAGCTTCAATCCAAACTGTGTTGAAATTCCAGCGTTTATCGCACTCATTTACAAATTCTAAAGTTTGCTCAAATTCACGACCTGTATTGGCAAAAACTACTATAATATTGTAGTTTTCAGACCAATTATCGAGGATATATTTAGTCATAAATGCCGATGTTCTGCCTCCTGAAAATGATATTAATAAGTTGTCATTCATTTCGTTTCCTTTATAAATTGTTCAAATAATTATCTATTTCTTATTTTGTATTTCATGTCAATATGCTTCAAAAATGATTATGTACTTTGTTTCCATCTCATTAACATAGCCTGATCGAATACTCTGACTGATAGACTTAACAACCCACCCCTTCTTGTAGGCATTTTCAATATAGTCAGCCACTTCCTGCGCATCTGATGTTTCAATAACTTTCACATGAACCGCAACAGGTCTTTGCGGCTTAAATATTACCGACTGAATAGCCGGTGTCGAACTTGCAAGCAGTATTAAGGCTGCGATTAATGCTAATGTTGTTTTCATAATTATTTTAGTGTTAGTTCTTCGCCGGTAAGCGCGTAGTAAAGGTTTTGCAGTTGGTGGACGTATTTAATCTCAAATGTTTTTACACAATGCCTGAAAACATATTTATAATCTCTTAGCCTAAAATAAACCCAAAATTCGTTTATCTGAAAATAATGATTAACTTTCTCAAACCCAAACCGCAATAGCCATTCTTCGGTGAGTTGAATGGGGTCGCAATCAAACAATGTAGACGATTCGCAATGATAATCAGATGTTGTTAGTCTTACGTTTCCAAACATACCGATTGAATCTATGGTGGCTGTTTTACCATCTCTGTCATAGACTAAATTTCCAATTCTCAAATCTTGTGCTTTCATAATCATTTATTTTATTTCGATTGGTCTACAATATCTAACATTTTCAACTCCACCAGAATCAACTGAAAAATATTTCCCTATTCTATTCGAAACTAATATAGTTGAAAGCGCAATGCATCCATTGCTATCTTTAACCAAAACAGTATCAAATTCTTCAGGCAACTCCTCCTCAACAAGTATCCATCGCTGCGCAAATTCTACACCGGCATTAAACGCCTCTGCAATATCACACTTGTTACAAGTGTGTGTAATATTGGCGTATTTGTCTTCTGTTATCCCTGCGTAGTTGCGGGCTTCTTCTTCAATTGTTTTCATAGTTCTTTTATTACAAATATCGCCAATCTCTTCCATCCATTAGGCTCAACGCGTATAAGCCCGTATTTATCCGCAAACCTGCAAAGTGTTGCGTATTCTTCCGAGT
>CAZHNZ010000236.1:0-2658 GCA_964534355.1 uncultured Parabacteroides sp. | reverse complement strand
ATATTATTTACAGACAATAGATTCGGTTATTGCATTTTTGCAGGGTAAAGATTCCACACTGGCGCACGCTATCTGTAGCGGAAGCTTTTTGCCCGAAGCATCACGATTTACCGAACAGAATGATGATTTGGATTGGGCTTTTGGCGCAATGGGGTTGCATGACAAAGCCAGGCATTTGGCCACAAAATATCTCGAAGATATATCCGATTTGATTGTTGAAGTTGTTGATCCTCAGTTTGGGTTTAGCCGGTATGCCGAAAGTCTGGGGCGTTGCGCTACCGAATTTGACGCTATTGATAAGCGGCTGAATGAACCGGTTGGATGGATTGATCAACTGCTGATTGATATTTTAAAAGAAAAAATTGAGCAATACAAACCAACGCTTGTGGGTCTGGCAGTTCCTTTTCCCGGAAATCTGCTGGGGGCACTCAAATGCGGTCAATACATAAAAGCCAACTATCCGGATATTAAAATTGCGATGGGTGGTGGCTTCCCCAATACCGAATTACGTACATTGCGTGAAAAAAAGGTATTCAACTACGTCGATTATATCTGTCTCGATGATGGTGAGGCTACCATCGATCAGCTGATAAAATATCTGGATGGTAATATTAGTGAGGATAAGTTGAAGCGCACATTCATGTTGCACAACGATGAGGTTAAATTCTTTGATTGCAGCTACATCATTGATTATGCTCAAAATGATACCGGAACACCGGATTATAGCGATCTGCCTCTGAACAAATACCTCTCTGTGATAGAGATGGCCAATCCGATGCACAGCTTGTGGTCGAATGGCCGTTGGAATAAGCTGACTCTGGCACACGGCTGTTATTGGGGAAAATGTTCATTTTGCGATACTACCCTCGACTACATCAAACGCTACAAACCCAATACGGCTGCCCAATTGTGCGACCGGATAGAGAAACTGATTGCAGAAACCGATGTCAACGGATTTCATTTTGTGGACGAGGCAGCCCCACCCAATCTGCTCAAAGAGCTCTCTATCGAGATTTTGAAAAGAGGATTGCGTATCATCTGGTGGACAAATGTCCGGTTCGAAAAAAGCTACACATACGACCTGTGCCGGCTGATGAAAGCTGCCGGCTGTATTGCTGTTTCGGGTGGACTGGAAGTGGCTTCCGACAGGTTATTGGCTCTGATAAACAAAGGTGTAACAGTGGCGCAGGTGGCGCAGGTCACACACAACCTGACCGAAAACGGCATCATGGTGCACGCCTATCTGATGTATGGATTTCCGTCGCAGACCGAGCGCGAAACCATCGACTCTCTGGAAATGGTGCGTCAGCTGTTTGATGCTGGCGTGGTGCAGTCTGCCTTTTGGCATCTGTTTACCATGACTGCGCACAGCCCGATTGGTCAAAATCCGTCAGAATTCGGCGTAACCAAAACCGATAATGTGGGCGACTTTGCCAACAATGACATCGTGCATCAGGACCCAACCGGGGCAGAACATATTAAATATGGAGATGGACTGCGCAAAGCGCTCTACAACTATATGCACGATGTTGGTTTTGATTTACCCCTGCAAAAATGGTTCGACTTTAAGGTTCCACCCACCACCATTCCGCCCAATTACATAGAAAAAGCGATTTCGGGCAAAGAGAAACAGGAGATCCCATGGAATAAGCAGCTCATCTGGCTCTGTACAACACCAACAATCAGGCCTTTTACCAAAAACAAAAAAGGCAAGCAGACGCATTGGGCAAAACTGCTGTATTCCGATATCAAATACGATTACACCACAGAAACGACACCCGATCTGGCCCAATGGCTCACCAATATCCTTACGGCCTGCATGCCCGAAAGCCCGGACAGTTTTTCTGTAAAAGAATTAAAAGAGAGTTTTGAGGAAAAACAATTGGGCGATTTTACTGTTTTTTGGAATAGCCGCACTTTTCAGGAATTTCGCGAAAACGGGCTACTTATCATTTAAGTTTGATGCAGATGACAAAAAAAGAGAGATATGCCCATGTGGTAGAGTGGTTTAGCCAAACAATGCCGGTGGCCGAAACCGAATTGCATTACAGCAATCCTTTTCAACTGTTGATCGCCGTTATTCTTTCGGCTCAATGCACCGATAAACGGGTCAATCTGATCACCCCAAAGCTATTTGAAGAATTCCCCGCACCCGAAGTGTTGGCTGCAACCCCGCACGAGGTGGTTTTTGAATATATTCGTTCGGTTTCGTACCCCAACAGCAAATCGAAATATCTGGTGGGCATGGCCCAAATGCTGGTTGAGAAATTCAACAGCGAAGTCCCGTCCACCCTCGAAGATCTGGTGAAGCTACCCGGCGTTGGCCGCAAAACAGCCAATGTCATTCAGGCCGTTGTGTTTGACAAACCTGCCATGCCGGTAGATACGCACGTGTTTCGGGTAAGTAACCGGATTGGACTGACCCGCAACTCAAAATCTGTTCTGGAAACAGAAAAAGAGTTGGTAAAGCATATCAAAGCTGAACTTTTACCCATAGCACATCACTGGCTTATCCTGCATGGCCGGTATACCTGCCTGGCCCGAAAACCCAAATGTGAAAACTGCGGACTCTCCGGCATCTGTCTCTATTTTAACAAATCTGATAAAGCTCAATAATTCGTTATTTTACAATACAAGTCTGCTTTAAGTGGGTTTATC
>CAZHNZ010000235.1:0-2673 GCA_964534355.1 uncultured Parabacteroides sp. | reverse complement strand
ATTAGTCCTGCTATTCCAGAGGTGAAGTAATGGAACTTGACATATCACAAAGCCTTCTTGACGATTTGATTTACGGAGCTTTCAGATACTACTTTCCACGTCAAACTGCTTGTGCTGCCTCCTTTGCGAGCGATTTTATGAAAATTTTTAAATATTTATCGCCGCAACAAAAGGAATTGCTCAAAAAAGAATTGAGACATGAGATAAGCAAAGCAGCCTGTGCGATAGAGTCTGATACTTGGGGTAGGAGCATTGTCCCCTTTTGGGAGCAAGTATTAAGAGAAATGGTGAACCAATGACAACAATACCGGCTGAAAAGTTTGAAGAGTGGCTGAGATATTGGATGAGTTCTGATGAACCAACAATGTCGCTACCTGAATATCTTTCATTCAAATCTAAAGAATATATGGAGGCAAACCAATGACACTAGATGAATACATAAAAACGCTAGAAAAGTATAAAGAGAAACACGGGAAAAAGAAATTAGTATTATCTTCCTATAGTGATACTGGAGGGTATGAATTGCACATACTTGGATATTATGGAAATTTTGACAATATTTTTGTTATTAATTTGGAAAGGAAAGAACAATGACAGTAAAAGAGCTTATTGAAAAGTTGACGATAACAATATACTTGCCTGTGTTCCAGATTGAATTTGTATGCGATGCATGGTGCTTATGGCAAATGCAGTTAATATTTTGGTATTGCGAAGAGAAAGGTTGGCGCAAGGCAGGCGGGAGAAATTGGCAAGGTTGTGGACGTGGTAAAACCAAATTCCTTGCTATACTAGACTATTTGAAAAGAGGTTTAAGATGACAGATAACAACTGGATAACACCTGAATGGATAAATATAAAAGCTCATGATTGGGAATATAATAAGAAATATCAATCAAATGCTTGTACTTTTCATTCTTACCTTTCCGCAGAAATAAATAAAGAAATCAAAAATATTTTAGAATCCGCCGAAAAAAGAGATTGCAAGACATGCTTCTATGAGAATGATACTCTACATCTAGGTTGCGTGGATTGCACAGACTGCATTCCTTATCCCAACTGGACTCCAAAGGAGGTCAAATGATAACAGGTAAAGAGTTAGAAATAATGGTAATGAGCGGGGCTATTAAAAAATGTGAATCGGAATATGAATCATCTTTTCACATTTACGACTGGCAAGCAATAGCCAACGAACTAAACCAACGAACTTGTGAGTCGTGCGCAAATAAGAAACAATGTTTCCAATATGTGATGATACGACAAAAAACCTCAAGCGATATACTCGTGGATGTTGAGTATAAAATAACTTTTTGTAGTCTTTACACAAAGGAGGGTTAAATGGGATTTAGTTATATGGAAAGAATAAACGTCGCAATAGCAATACAAAGAGGTTTTGACAGGTGTTATCCAAATAAATACTGCTTGCATCAAATACACCAATATGTTATCAAAAGAGGTTCACTTCATGAATTTAATGAATGTTCTATAAAGAATTGTTTATGCCACGATGGTTATTGCGATGGTATTAATTCTCGTGACTTCAAAAAGTTCCCAGAGGAAGAGGCAACAAACGAATGAAATGCCCATTAAATCAAAAGGAGCAAAAATGACAAAATTATATGTTGTTGAAAGTGGGAATAGAGCAACAATGTCATGGAAAACTGACAATGACGAAGTAAAAGCACAGATTGACATTATAGAATCACAAGGATTAGCACTTGTTAATATTGTTGGCGAGCATAAAATAGAACAATTTGCGCTTAACCTAAATACGCTTTATACACTGGGCGAGTGCATAAGGGAGTTTACAAAACCATATTTTAACTGTCAAAAGGAGCAAAAATGAAAGTATGTAAAGTGGAAGACTTTCCAGGTGATAAAATAGAATGCAAAAACTGTCCATATTATCTTCCTGGCTATAATATCTGCAAACATGCGCAGTCTAGGATAAAAAAACTACAAAATTGTAAATGCCCATCCGAAGGCTGTCGAGATGATTGCCCTTTCATACCATGCGAAGGAATAAAAGATAGTTTGGAATTCCTTGACGGAATGGTTTTGTATGAGGGTTCAGTTTATGAAATTAATGACGATTCAATCAGATTCATTAAAGCCTGTGAGGATAACCAATGACAGTATTATTTTCCGATGAGATAACAGCATATGCAATATCTTTTATAGCGGAAAATTTACGATTCTTTTCCAATGATACTGCTGAACTATTTTATGATGAAAAACAATTAAAAAGATATTATGATGGTATTTGTTTTGAGCCATCAATGAGTTTCGAAGATTTTAAAAAAGAGGTTGATGATTTTGTAAAAATACTAATAAAATATTGTTGGTCTTGCAGGGAGAGATAACCAATGAACCTAAAGGATATATTGAATCCAAAAACATGTGAAGAGTGCAAATTCTGCCAAACAACTTTTGAATATGGGCCTTGCTGCCAGCTGTTAAATGAGACGGCCTTACTATCAAATGCTTTTGACTATAAAGAAACAGTTCACAAGGGTTGTCCTTTACTTAGAATCAAATGTGAGAATTGCAAACATTATGTTAAGGATTTTGATTGGGATATTTGCGATCTGAATGGAGATGCGGTAAGCAAAGCAAGCGTGCCTTGTATTGAATTCGAGGAGGTAGAATGAAACTTGCAACCTTTAAAATCATGTT
>CAZHNZ010000234.1:0-2719 GCA_964534355.1 uncultured Parabacteroides sp. | reverse complement strand
CAGTTGCTGCTGAATTAGTCACTACAATATTTGTAACAACAGTTGTTGTTGCTGCTGGTACTGTATATAAAGTTGTGCTTGTTGTTGCTGCTGCACCACGTGCAAGCGTTTTACTTGTTGTAGCCATTAGTTACTACTTCCTTTTCTTATTCAGTTACTTCTATATATTCTGCAGAGCCGCATTGATTGCACGTTGTGAAAAATTGTGGATGCTCTACTTCACGTTGTTCAATATACGTATGATTGCAAGATGGACATATATAATTATATTTAGGCATTTAAATTCTCCTCAGTAATAAAGCAATATGCAACCAGCGCCACCAGCGCCACCTGTTCCAGTTGTTCCGCAACCGCCACCTCCACCTAAACCGCCAGCAGAAGAACCAGCACTAGAAGTGGCGAGGACTCCAGAGCCACCGCCTCCTAGAGCAGCACCAGCCATTCCGTATCCACCACCTGATGAGCCAGCACCATTTCCGCCGCCTCCACCAGTGTACATACCGTTTCCACCAGTGCCGTTAAAACCTGCACCTCCACCAGAGAGACCATGGCCACCAGTAGCACCTGCTCCAGCGCCTCCGCCAGAAATTCCGTTGCCACCATTACCGCTTGTGCCTCCGCCTCCACCGCCTGTTCCAAAAAAGAGACCAGCAGCACCCGCTCCTCCACCAGTGTTGCTTCCACCACTACCAGAACCCGCACCACCAGGATATACACCGCTTGCACCTGTAGCATTTGGTCCACCACTATATACACCTTGAGCGCCACCACCTGCAGCAACTCCAGCAAAAATAGTAGTACCTCCTGCACCACCATTGCTGGATACTCCACCACTTCCACCAATACCAATAGTACAAGGTGTTGTTGTATTTACTTTAATCCATCCAGCAGTAACACCACCACCGCCACCACCTGAACCTTGCGCTCCAGCAGCGGAACCACCACCTCCTCCACCACCTCCGCCAACAATAATTGCATACACCCAAGGCGCAGATGCTGGAATTGTTACAGATGTGCCAGATGTAATTGTTTGCTGTAATGTTAATCCTGCTACTGGACTTACTGCAACACCAGTTACTACTGGATTTATTTTAGAAATAGCCATTATACAATCTCGCTTCCAAAAGCATTAAATGATAGTGTTGTTGTAGAGGCATAAACAGTAATTACATCTGTTGCTGCTAATGTAATACCAAGTGTAAGTGCCGTAGTATCATTTGCTGCTACAGTAGAACCATAAGAAATATAGTGCTGTGCAGCGATTGCTGCTCCAGCAGGACGAATAGCAATACGGAATGTTGCTGCTGTTGCAGCCTGATTAGTAATAGTGATTGTTGATACTACTGCTGACTTTCCAGCACCAACGGTATATAGGTCTGTATTGGTTGTTGCTGCTGGGTTAGACTGACCCAGTACTTTATATGTTGTTGCCATTGGTTACGCTCCCATTGTCATTAGTGCTGTAGGTGTAGAATCAGGGGTAGGTATTGCAGCAATTGCTGTTGTCACATATGTTGTTGATGCTAGCGGAGAAACCGCTGCTGCTAATTCTGCATCTGTAGCCATTGTTGATGCTGTTGATGCAAGATTTGCCAAGTCACGAGATTTACTCATTAGTTATACTCCTTATGTCCAGTACTCAAGAATAATTTGACCAGCACCGCCAGTAGCACCTGAACCAGTTTGATTTCCAGCAGCACCACCATTTCCAGCATTAAGTCCAGCAGTTGTGCCACTTCCTCCTAAAGCAGTTGTTGCTCCAGTAAAAGTTGTATTTCCACCAGCACTTCCAGCGCTACCTACTAATCCACCAGCGCCACCTGCTCCACCCGCTCCAATTGCATATGTGATAGATGCACCAGGAGTTGTAGAAACAGTGGTTGTAATTATTTGACCACCAATTCCATTAACACCCCAAGCCGCTGCGCCATTGTTATCTCCACCAGCGCCACCTTGTCCTCCACCAATTAAAGTTGCATTAACATATGTAACTCCAGCAGGAACTGTCCAAGATGTACCAGTTGTAAGAGTAACAACTTTACGAGTTTTACTTGCACCAGCAAGTGTTGTATAACTAAGTGGCATTAGGATACCTTCCATCCATAAGTTGAACCTGTATAAATAATAACAACGCCAGCATACGCAACGTCAATTGTTAAATCTTGAACTGTTCCATGAATCTTTTGTGAATTAGAAAGAACAGTAATATTATTTGTAGCAGCAGAACCTGTTGCATCAAATACGTGAATTTCCCATCCTAAAGATGGCGATGCTGGAAGAGTAAGGGTTCTTGCAGCAGATGTATCTACAAAGTAATTTGTATAATTGCTTAGAGTAATGTTAGAAGATACTCCAACAGCACCCCATTGTCCAGAAGCACCTGCTGCTCCAGGAAGACCATCTCCAGCAATAACATCCCAAGATGTTCCGTTATATCTTTTAATTGGCATTAGTATGCTCCCATGATGCTCATTATTGTTAAGTCTGCTTGAGTGCTTGGAACAGCATCAATCCAAATATCTCCAACCGTAGGAGAAGATGGTGCTGTAGTTCCTGTATAAATAGTGTCACCAAGGTCACCACCAGTTCCAGTAAGTGGAGAAACTGATACTGCTCCCCACTTAAGTCCAAGTGGCTGAGTTGAATCTGCCATAAGAGCATATCCATCAGTTCCTACACCAACACGACCTGCAGCACCTGCACCGCTTGCTACAATCAA
>CAZHNZ010000233.1:0-2727 GCA_964534355.1 uncultured Parabacteroides sp. | reverse complement strand
GGATTTTTGCTTTATCGCAAACCCTTACTACCCGGACAGGAAGCTATTGAAGCTGCTTCAGCAAAAGTTGCCGATGCTCATCAAGTCGTACCCATCGAGCAACGCCATTATTTCGCAACAAAATCTGGCAAGTGTATTGCATGTCGATCCTAACAGCCTGATTATTGGCAATGGTGCGACAGAGCTGATTACCATCATTGTCGAAAATCTGATAGACGATATCGCCATTCCGGTACCGACCTTCAGCGAATATACGGACAAAATACGCCGAAAAGATTATGCCCGGCTCTATCAACTCAATCCGGATGACAGTTATCAACTCAATCTGGATGAATATGCTTCGTGGATCACGGAAAACTCGATAACCTCGGCTCTCATTATCAATCCCGGTAACCCAACCGGACAGTTAATTTCACTGGAACAAATGTTGGGTTTTCTGACCCGGATGAGCCACCTGCACATGATAATTGTGGACGAATCGTTTATTGATTTCGCCCACGAAGAGATACCAAGCCTGCTGCCTCATATTAATAGTTTCATTAATCTGATGCTGGTGCGCAGCATGAGCAAACATTGCGGCATTCCGGGATTGAGACTGGGCTATTGCTGCTCTTCAAATCAGGAGTATCTGACCAAAATACGTTCACTTTTGCCTGTATGGAACATCAACACGCTGGCAGAATATTTTCTGACTCAACTAAAAAAAACAGATGCAGAGTATCACAAAGCCAGATTACGCGTCATCAGCGATGTGCTATATCTCTACACCGAACTGGAGAAAATTGATGGATTCAGGGTCTATCCGACAGGGAGCAACTTTGTGCTGGTCAAATCGGAATGCGGACTCAATGCCACCGACCTGCAACACATTCTGCTGGAAGATTACCACGCCTACGTACGGGATTGTAGCAACAAGGTCGGTCTCGATGCATTTCACATTCGGGTGGCATCGCAGGGTAAAAAGAAAGATCAGATTCTGATAAAGGCACTACAGGATATATCGAACAAACAGAAAGAAGAAAAAGAGTCATGAAAAAAGTATTGATCGTATCCCGACGTCTCGTTCGCAAAGGAAAACCCATCAACTGGGTATCCGAAATCTATTTGCAACTACTGGCAGAGGGAGGCATAATGCCGGTGATTGTCCCGATAGCAAAGGCTACAAAAGAGATTCTGACGGAAGGATACCTGAAAGATTATGACGGCATGTTGATGATGGAAGGCGGGGATATTGACCCACAATATTACGGTGAAACTTATGACACCGACACGCTGGATGAGTATGATCAGCTAAAAGATGAAATTGAAATAAATTGTCTGCAACACGCTTTCGCAACAAACAAACCGATTATCGGGTTCTGCCGCGGAATGCAGCTGATTAATGTGGTGCATGGTGGCAAAATACACCGCGATGTGCACGAGGAGTTTGCACACAAGGTGTTACACATCAATTACGACAACTACGACGCACACCGTCATCCTATAACCATAGTCAATCAAACGCCTCTTTCTGATTGGTACCGCGAATCCGGCATTTTTGTAAATTCGTATCATCATCAGGGCATCAAAGAGCTGGGCAAAGGCCTGATTCCAATGGCCTACTCCGAAGATGGATTAATAGAAGGAGTGTACAATCCCACAAAGAGATTTGTAGTCGGATTGCAGTTTCATCCGGAACGAATGTATGAAGAACATGCGGGCAACAAGCGGGTTTTTGACGCATTTATCAATTCTGTAAACAAAGATTAAAATACAAATTATGAATATAGAATCTTTTAAAGAGGTTGTAAAACAGTACAAAGTCGTCTTTCTCGACTCTTACGGTGTATTACGTAACTATCAGGGCATACTGCCCGGCGCCCGCGAGATGCTTCAGTTTCTAAAACAAGAGGGCATCACCTACTACGTACTTACAAACGATGCTTCACGGAGCCCGGCACAACTGGCTGAAGCATTCAGAATGCGAGGAATTCCGGAAATAACAGAACGAAAAGTAATTTCATCAGGAATGATTGCCAACGAATATTTGGCCAACAAGGTTAAAGATGGTACTGTGGTTTACCTGGGCACCGAATGCTCTGCACACTACATCGAAACGGTTGGACTGAAAACAATCTCCATCAGCAATATCGATATTGATGATGTGAGCGACTACACCGCACTGGTTTTACTTGACGATGAAGGTTTTGACTGGAAATCTGACCTTACGAAAGCGGTTAACCTGCTACGCAAACAGAGCCTACCGGTAGTAGTCGCCAATTCGGATGAAACCTATCCTCTTACCAACGGCAATGTTGCTATCGCCATCGGTGGTCTGGCTGACCTGCTAGAGCCACTTTCTGACAAGATATTTATCCGATTTGGCAAGCCTGATTCGCAAATATTCAATTTCGCTTACGAATATGCCCAGCAAACGCATCCCTCTATCTCCAAACGCGATATACTGATGGTTGGCGACACACTGCGCACTGATATTATCGGCGGAAACAAATTTGGCATTGATACCTGCCTCGTATTATCAGGTAATGTATTACCAAAAAATGCAGAACTCTTGATCAGATCCACTGGTATAATTCCAAACTTTATATGTGAATCTATTGCGACATAAAAAAACACGCAGCCCCAAAATCGACATTTGCCGCTAAAATAGAAAGCCTGCTGTAGCCATATCAGCCCACTCGGGCCGGGCTATCTGTTACGAGTCCTCACCGGTTCATCATTTCGCGC
>CAZHNZ010000232.1:0-2733 GCA_964534355.1 uncultured Parabacteroides sp. | reverse complement strand
GAAATCAATGTTTGCTTCCGGATTCTACAATGGTTCTGTTAACCGAACATATTATGCTTGTTATTATATAGTGAGTGCTTTGCTTTTAAAATACGAGATTAATACCCAAACACACAAGGGTGTTAGACAACAATTTGGTCATCATTTTGTGAAACCTGGAATTGTATCGAAAGAGATGGGTCGTTTTTTTTCAGATATATTTGATCGTCGACAAGCAGGTGACTATGATGATTTTATTATTTGTGATAGGAAGACATCGGAGTTTTTACTCCTTAAGGCAGAAGAGTTTGTCGCTGAAATTGAGAAATTGGTCGTATAACATGCCTCATTCCGGTCAATCGTAAACCAAGTTGACCTTTGTTCGCTGTAGGTTGCCGCAGCTTCCGCTTGACATACGGCTCCAGCCTATGTCAAAGCTAAAAGCCGGCCTCTGGCTGGCAGTATCGCGCAGCGAGAGAAAATCATAAAGACAGGTATGTCCCGTACCTACGGCACTCCGGCTCACATCTGTTTCGCTCATATCGCCGGGCTAAAGCCACGTCGTTACAAAATGGAATCGTGCCTACGGCACTGCGGGTATGTGGTGTGGCGGAATCCCGTAGGGATGGGCGATGTTGTAGCAGCTTTAGTTCGTTGATTTTATCTAACCTGTTATTTAGTGCACAAAAAATCGGGAAATAATAGTTATTCTCTGTATTTTTGTATCGGGTTATTCAATCATTACAAAACAGAACAGTCAACCCTACATCACGGAGATAATGGATAATTTTGAAGAATACATACGACAGGGTGAACCAGATGTGGAAGGGTCCTGAAAAGTTTTTAGCTGAGCAGAAATTGAAGCCAAAGACTGGAGCCTCAGCCCGGGCAGATACGTAGGTGTGGATAGTGCCACCGACGATGGCTTTGACTACGAAGAACGCCTTGCTGAAATATATATTGAGCTGGAAGGGTTGAATGAGGTGGCCGTGAAATTAGCCTCTTTGATTAGTGAAAACTATAAAAGTTTGTTTTAGATGAAACGAACATGAATTTTATCATGCTAAATTAACAAACAAGTAAGAATAAAATTGATCGGGAGTTCCCATCCATCATTAATTTAAAAAATATTATTCGGATGAAAGAGTCGTACAGAATAGAGCTGAAATTAACATTAACTGATTCGTTGGAAAAAGAGGTGGTTGCCTTTTTGAATAGTCGCGAGGGTGGTATTATTTATATTGGCATCGACGATAATGGTGTACCGCAAGGTGTGAATGATTCGGATGCGATGCAGCTTCAAATAAAAGACCGACTGAAAAATAATATTCACCCAAACTGTATGGGTTTGTTTGACATCATTGGTGAGGAAATGAACGACAAAGATGTAATAAAAATCATTGTTGCCAGTGGTCCCGAAAAGCCCTATTATTTAAAAAAGCAGGGCATGTCGGAGAGAGGTTGTTTTATTCGCATAGGAACGGCTGTCGAACCCATGCAAAACCGAATGATTGAAAATCTGTTTGCTCGTCGCACACGTAATTCAATTGGCAGAATACGCTCGAATCAGCAAAAACTAAAATTTGAGCAACTTAAAATATATTACGAAGAGTCGGGTAAGCGACTAAATTCAAAATTTGCTGCGAATTTGGGTTTACTGACCGAAGATGAAGCATTTAACTATGTGGCATTCCTGATGTCGGATATCAATTCGATGTCGATTAAAGTTGCCAGGTACAAAGGGAAAACACGGGTACATTTAGTCGAAAATAACGAATATGGTTATTGCTCCATTATCAAAGCCACCAAGCAAGTGTTGGATAAAATAGACCTTGAAAACAAAACCAGAAGCCGAATCACCTCTAAAGAGCGCATCGACACCCGACTTTGGAATGCTATTGCTATACGTGAAGCCATTATTAATGCCATCGTTCACAACGATTACACGCACGAGGTGCCTCCCAAGTTTGAGATTTTCGACGATCGTATTGAAATAACTTCGGCAGGCAGTTTGCCCGATTTATTGAGCTATGAAGAATTTTTTGAGGGCTTTTCCATACCTCGCAATCAGGAGATGATGCGGATTTTTAAAGACCTGGAATTGGTAGAGCATTTAGGATCGGGAATTCCTCGAATTCTGGAGACTTATCCGCAGCAATGTTTCAAGTTTACCGAAAACTTCCTGCGAATGACCTTCCCCAATGCCTGGGATTTAAGCGAAGACGAACCGCAAGTAGAGGAACAAGTAACTGACCAAGCAATTCGAGAGGTGCAAGACACCATGCAAGTTACCATGCAAGTTACCATGCAAGTTACCATGCAAGTCAAGGAGCTTATTCTAATACTTGAAGGCGATGAGGAACGTGATGTTTTACAGAAAAAACTAAGTATAAAAAACAGAGATTATTTTAGAAAAGCCTATATAAAAGAGGCATTATTTTCTAAACTGATAGAAATGACTATACCAGATAAACCCAAAAGCCGACTTCAAAAATACCGTCTCACTGAGAAAGGTAAAAACTTACAAAAACAGCTAAAGAAATAATGGAAGAGATGAAAGCACTTATTGCGAACCACCCAGTTCGCCGTAGGTTGCCGCAGCTTCCGCTTGGCATACGGCTCCAGCCTATGTCAAAGCTAAAAGCCGGCCTCTGGCTGGCAAAGTATCACGCAGCGAGAGAAAACCATAAAGACAGGTATGTCCCGTACCTACGGCACTCCGGCTCACATCAGTCTCGTTCATATCGCCGGGCT
>CAZHNZ010000231.1:0-2751 GCA_964534355.1 uncultured Parabacteroides sp. | reverse complement strand
TTATGAAAAAACAACCACAAAAGAAACTGATCTCCTGTAAAGATTGCAAGCACGCTGGCCCGGTAGATAATTACATGGTTCCGTGCAATAATAAAGAATGCAATCCAAACGGGTATCATAAAGGTACTTACCCACGTTATTGCGACTTTTTTTCCACTAAATCATAATTGTTTATTAGATTGTTTATTGATAAACTGCACCGTTTGCGAAAATAGTGCAGTTTTTTTATTTATTTAACACGAAATATAGTGCACAATTGTGCAAAAGGTATTATCTTTGTGGTATAGAAATCAAATAAACAATTTAATACTTACAATTATGAAGACAACATTCAGCCCATCAGACATTATTTTAGTAGACGAAATCTGCAACAAGTTCGGATTTGTAAAATGCTTAATAAGCCCGGACTCAATTGGAATGACAATAAGTAGAAGTTTTAAAATGTCAGACCTAAAAAAAGAAATAGGTGATAAATTCAATATTTGTGTAAATGTAGAAGACAGACTTGTAGGATTTTATATCTAACCAAAAGGCCGGCTAACAACCGGCCTATAAAAACCAATCAACTATGAAACAATCATTCAGACTATCAAAATCCGACTCAGTAAGAGTGGAGGCAGTATCGCCCAGCGGTAGATTACTGGCCATCTATACCGATGACGGCTATACAAAGATAGCACAGTGTATAGCTACAATTCTTCGCAAAATACCGCACTACGAAGGTGCAAGAATTGACGTGAGAATTACGAACCTGACAAAGGAAACATTTACTAACCGATTTATAAAAGTAAACAAATGAAATTACAAACAAAAATTAAACTTAGATGCGCATTAGATGCAATCTTAATTCTGTCAATCGGCGCCATCATGGGCTTCGGAGTATTAATGATGCTTTGTGGTATAGAAAATCTGTGAGATTATGACAAAACAAGAATTTATGGCTTTTAGTTTACCGTATGACATTAAAATGGTAAATGTAAATTATCTTCCAGAGCAAGAGGTAATTAGAAGTGTTTTTGCAGTATATAAAAATAATAGGATAAAAATTGACGGTGTTTGCCTGCACATAGATATTACTGGTTTTAAACCAATACTTCGCCAACTCTCCGACCTAACAAAAGAGATTGACTATAAAGGGGAGAAGTTTGTGCCGATAGTTGAGTTGGCAAAAATGGCTTTAAATCAAAATGTAAATCCATTGAGATTTCATAGAGACGATGATGGATATTATGTAGAATTAAATAATAATGTTGTTTTTGCTTATTGCTATAATCAATATTGTTTTGGTCTGTATAAATACAACGAATTGTTCACTGTGACCAAACAATTACAGCTTTTTCAAAAACTCATCGAATGGCACTTCGACATAGCAGGACTAATCGAAAAAGGCGAAGCGATAGACGTAAACAAATTAGAAACTAACCCGTACAAATAGCAACATGGAAAAATTTCTAAACTGGTCGGAAATATCCCGACACATAACCGGTAGCCGGACAGCGATACGAGGATCCGGAAAGATGAGCGCAGAGAATAAAGAGAAGCTCTGGAGGTTTATGGACGCAGAGCTTCCCGAGGCGATTAAAGAAATTAAGTGTAATTTAAAAAAATAACGAATTATGAAAGTAGAATTACAATGCGGTGATAAAATCGCAATCCCGGCAGGTTGCAAGGCGACAGTGGCGGATGGTTATGTTTTGGTAGAGGCTGATGAGTGGAGGCCGAAGATTGGGGATAATTATTTTATTATCGATCCAGAAGATGGAAGCGGAGTAATGGTATTAAGCTACGATAACGACTCCATCGACAATATAAACCTCAAAATCGGAATCGCATTCCGAACTCGCGAGTTAGCGGAAGCAGCCTTAGAGACGTTGAAACAATGTAAACACTATTGATTATGAAAACTAAACTATTAATCTGCGCCCTGATACTATTGTCAGGGTGCAAAGTAAAGAAAACAGCGACTACGACAGAACAAAGTAAGTCGGAAAGCTCGGTTAAAACTGAGATAATCTCAGAGGTAAAGGACAGCGCAAAACTATCCATCGTTAAAACCGATAGCCTTTGGAGCGATTTTACACGCACAGAGGAGCGTTTCGATACGTTGGGAAGGATTGTATCACGAACAACCATTACAAGCGCGTCATGGGCAAAGAAACGCGCTCAGATTAGCGCAGAGTCTAGACACGGAGAAAAGACAGTAGCCAAACAGGAAAAACAAGCCAAACAACAGGCGAATAAAGACATACGGACAGAGGCCAAAACTGAGAGCAAAAGCCTCGAAACCGCTGTATGGATTGTTTTTGTGATTGTTGCGATTATTGGTGTGTTGGGGTTTTGTGGGAAATATGTAATTAATCGGATATGACACCACAACTCTGCTACATCTCCGGAAAAATCTCCGGATTGAACTACCAAACAGCCCGGATGAATTTCGTATTTTCGGCAAAAGAAGTGCGCAAATATCACAACGTGCCCACACTTGACCCGTTCGATATAGAGCCGCTGTTTGGGGTAAAACGGTGGTTGTTCTACATGGTATCCGATATCTACGCATTATCCCACTGCACACACATAGCTATGCGGCCGGATTGGGCGGATAGTCGCGGGGCAGTAATCGAGTATTTCTTTTCTAAATTCGTGTTTAAATTGAGCGTTATTTATCTGTAATGAAAAATAATTCCACAATTGTGCATTTTTTAACACAAAATATAGTGATTATGTAAACTAAAGGTTGTATCTTTGTAATAT
>CAZHNZ010000230.1:0-2762 GCA_964534355.1 uncultured Parabacteroides sp. | reverse complement strand
ACATTGCGCTCAATGACATTGTTTGTAAATGTAATATTGGCAGGAAGATAAGCGGCAGTTCCAGCGGCACCATTGTCACAAATATAGTTGGAATCGATAATGTGGTATGCAGAGCCCGAGGCCGAGCCATTCGATCCCACCTCAATGTCGGCAGTGCTTGCGCCTTCATTTCCAAAATCGATTCCAATACTGTTTGCAAAGCGGATCATATTGTTTCGGATCACCCAGTGATTCCCCGAACGGGTTCCGAGTGCACCGGCCTGTTGCCACTCGGGATGGTTCGTTTCCCAAAAGTTGGCCGGATACTGATTGCCACAATGTTCCATCACAAAGCCTTCTACATTGATATACCCCAATTTTCGTTTGTGTGGGGCAAATATCCGTCGGCGTGTGGTTATTTCCACGGTATAATTATTGGGATTGTCTCCGGGGAAATGTATGTAGAGATTGTCGGTGGCTCTGTCGTAAAACCAGGTATTTGCGGTGGCATTCATTTCCGACAGAAAGGGCTTTTGGATATACATCCTGCCATCTACAAACACCTGTCCGAGTGTATATACAATGGTTGTATCGCCCGGATAGCCAAAATTCACCACCTCGGCTCGTCCCTCGCGTCCATAGGGGGTAGATGACGAGGCCACTTTAAACGGATTTTTATTGTCCTTGTAGCAGTCGTCGGTAAAAAGTGCATCGTCGGGCACGGCGTAATAGACATTGGTTGCCGACTTTTTCCAGGCAGGTTGCCAGATATCCGAGCCTTTTATCACCACGTTCCGGTTTTTTTCGGCCAGGTAAACAATCGGTTTGCCCGATACACCACCGCGGGGCGGACTTACCCGTTCGCGATAGACACCTTCGAACACATAAACCGTATCGCCGGCCTGTGCCAGTTCAGCCCCTTTCGAAATGGTTCGGAACGGACTGTTCAGGGTACCGGCATTGGTATCCGAACCTTTGTTCGAGATATAATAGGTTTTCGCATTGACTGTGCTGTGCATCAGTGCAATGAGGATTATCAGTGTGAGTTGAGAGAGTCTATATGTCATGGCGTAGTTTTATGTCAAAACAACATTTATCTGTTCCTTTGTAAATATGGAATCATTTAAAAGGCAGCCACGAAACAGGTGCGATACTTACGCCTCTGTAGGGCCGTTCGGCACTCGAAATCCACCAGTTTCCCTTTTCATCCTGAAAGAACTCCGGCGCATGTCCTTCAATTTCTGCTATTGGCTTTCTGTTTTTAAAGTTGAGTAGTTCGTCAGAATAATATACATAGCTTTTATTCTGATATGTGAAATCTTTCAATTTTGCATCCCAACGACAAAAGATTAAATAAAATCCTCCGTTCATGGTGATTAATTGCGACGACTCCGGGCCTCCGGTTTCACCTTCCGGAAGTTCGAATATGGTTATAGGCGCACTCCATTTCAGCAAATCGGTGGACGTGCGAACCATAACACGTAGCTTTGTTGTGTACGACATGTAATAGAGGTTGTTGTGCCGCAAAATAAAGGGATCGCGTGCATTTTCGGGCTCGTGAAACAAACTACCCATTGGTTTCCATTTGTATAAATCATCCGAAATTGCACACCGAATGGGGCTGCATCCATAAACCATGTAATATCCTTTTTTGTAAGGAATAATGTGTGGCGCGTGGTTCTCCTTAATCTCGCCCGGGCGTTCGGACGGGGGCAGAATTTTGGCTTTGTCGAGCCAACTGCCCGGTGTCAGATTGTCCGTCAGCTTGCCTTTCCCTGAAACCGCGTGAAACGAAAACCATTCGGCTTCGTGGGGCTCTTTCTCATCGGGGCCGGCTTCTACCGTTGGATGAGATATACCTATGGCATGCCAGCGGTTGTCTTTTCCTTTCAGGATATAATGGTCGTTGACCTGCCAGTTGGAATAATACTGACCTGTTTTGAATCGTTTCGAATCAGGCCCCGGGAAAAAATCGCCCTGTGGCCGGTATATATGCTTCCATTCGCCTGTTATTCTGGGTACCAGTATTTTAGAACTATCAATTGATTTTTGTTGTTGCGCATAATTGACGAACGACAACATACAAAATGCGAATAGTAGTGGTATGCGTTTCATGCTCACTTTGTTTTTATTAATCTCAAATTATATAATCCATTCTCACTTTTCACAACCAGCAGATAAAAGCCGGGCGTCCAGCTTTCGCCCAACACCAATTCGCGGCTGTCTACGCCCGATATGTTTTCCACCATTTCGCCCGAAGCGTTGTAAACAACCACCGAACTTATCGGTTCATCGTTTTTCAGGCGGATAGTAGTGCTTTGTGCAAATGGCTGTGGATAGGCCACCACGCCACTTTCGGCCAGATGTTGAGCAATACCGGTAGAGGCAGGTTGTTCTTCAAACATTACCGCATCGGCCGTTGTATATCCGGGATTGGATGCTATTAGTTTCACAAAATTTGTACTGCCGGGGTAGAGCGTAAATGTACCCAGAGAGACCCAGCGGGCATTGTTTATCGTTTGATTGATGTAAAGCGTGGTATCGCCGTTGGCGTGACGGATTTGCACCGGCGCACGGTTGGGGCGGTTGCCACCGGCTATCCAGCGCATAAAGATGCGGTATTTGGCCACTTTGGTTATTTTGGGTGTCCATTTCACCCAGCGATCTACATCGAGGCGTTCGTTACCGTCGTGCATGTAGTTTGTTCCATAATATCCTGTTGTAAATGCGCTCACCGTCCAGAGCGAATCGGTGGTGCAGCCGGCATCGCTATTGTCTATGAT
>CAZHNZ010000229.1:0-2778 GCA_964534355.1 uncultured Parabacteroides sp. | reverse complement strand
ACAAAGATAATTGCTTAAAAAATGGTGGAAAAGATGTAGTTGGCCGAATGCTTACAATACAACCTTTTAAGTTCAACTGCGTCAGCCTTGTTTAATAGGGAATCAGTATCTTTTATAACGCGTTCAGGAAAACAAGATTTTGCAGATAACAGTAAATCAAAAGTTGTACCGAAAGAATAATAGCTTGTTCTATAAGTATATATCAACATAGAAGCAACCTCATCAATGGAGGGAAATGGAATAAACTGAATGAATGCATGAAAAGCGGGAAATTTATTTTGAACAAAATGATTCTCATACATGGTCAACAAACAATAATACTTGTGAAGAGTATAGATATGAAAGGGTTCAATTTTGTCTAATTCCTGACAATAAATCAAATATTGATTTATCGCACCGGAAATCGAATACGACGGAAAATCTTCCGCTTTAGCTGTGGGAGAATACGATTTTTCGAACAGGTCGAGCAATGCATTGTCTAATTGGGTCAAATCTACCGGACATTTAGCCATATCTATCTACTTGGTTTAATTTGTTAAATAAAAGTCGACAAATATAATAGAAAGGATAGTAATAACCAAAAAGAATATCTGCAAGATACTATTTTAACAATAGAATTTTCCCGCAACCGGCATATTTCACCATATCGGGTTTGCCATCCGGGCCTATCGTTCCAAACTGTATACCAATGCCCAGTATAAGTGTTACAGGGTCGGTAATGGGGTGCTCTGCGACCTCAAGATCAATGGTGACGGTCTGCTCCGGCAGGTTGTTACACACCAGCGCCCACTCCGTAAAGGCAAACTTACCTACTGTGGCATAATGGGGCTCTACGGGTATGTATTTTTGATGCAATGGGCTGTACTCCAGATCCGACACCCCACCAAAAGTAACCACAAACCGAAAATAAGGCAGTTTACAAAACGGCCGGAGCTGAATATTCGTCAGCAATGGAGGTATAACCACCGTGGCCACACCCGCCGCCCGGTCTATCCGGCTCTCTATGCTGCTGAGCACTACTCCATCGAATGGAAACTTGCGGTTGAAACTAAACCCGTTGAACAACGTCTTGTGCGCCGATAGCCGGAATGAGCGTTGCCCCCGGGGATGCTCTGCATCGTCGCGCTGCATTTGGTTGGTAATGGCATTTATCGACCCCACCAATACATAATCCGACATTTCGGCCAAAGAGTAAAAAGAGTTACGCACAATAGAACCAAGCTGCGTAGCCCCACTCCATTCGCTGTTGATAGAGCGCGTGATAGCAAAAGCCGGGTCACGCCTGATCTGTTCTTTGGTGGCACCACCCTTGGTGCGCACTATCATCTTGTCGCTCGTGCGACTTTTGTAAATGGAGATATCCTTCAGTTTGCCGGCTATTTCGAGCGGGCCATTTAGTTTTGCCATAATACTTACTTTGTTTTTGTTGTACGCATCTTCTTATTCGATTGTCGACTGATTGCTCTCTGATAGCTATTTAAGTCAGGTTACAAAGATAGTAAAATTATACAATATCTAAACTTTACTCATAGATAAGCCATACCTTAAATGATATGGCTTATCTATGGCTATAGTATGGTTATACTATGTCTTTTGTATGGCTATACCATTACTCAGAGAGGAGACTTAGGGGAGTCAGAGGGGAATGGGAAGGGAGGGAAAAAGGGATAAGAGAACAAATCTCTTTTCGAATAATTTAATTTCTTTGCTCTGATAGCGACAGATATCGGCAGTTTAGCGAAATATAATAACCAGGATTTTGCGACCTGCGACCTCAACCATTATGATGATAAAAAAAAGAAGAAACAAAAAAAATGGTGGGAATAAAACCGGTGTCAACATCATGTATTGAAACCTGAGATTGCAAAAATTTACATTTTCATTGATTTTATCTGAAAATTTGAGAATATATATCTATATTTGGGAGCCGAAAGGCAAATATAGCTTAACGTGGGTTCGTTAGCTAGTTGCATACTAAAGCCTACTAGCCTAACAACCTCCAAAACGCCATAACCTTGATTATCACCAACCTATTAAAAATATTCTGCATTTATGATGAAAGTATTTTACGACAAATACGATGGAGTAATTTTAGACAACACGACACTATCTTATAGTAAAGAAGAATTTAAAACAGGAATTTGGCAACTATCAGAATCTTTGAAAAACAAGAAACTTTTATGGATAAATATACCCATTGACAAATCTGATTATATCCCAATACTCACAGAGTTTGATTTTGAATTCCATCACTGCGACGAAAGAAATTTAATGTTAGTAAAAAAACTATCGCATGACTCTTTTGTTCCTACAACCAAGAATTACATTGTGGGCGTAGGCGCTGTGGTGTTTAATGATGGACGATTATTGGTAATTAAAGACAGATATTCAGCCGGGTACAAACTACCGGGTGGGCACATTGATAAGAATGAATCAATAAAGAATGCTTTACAAAGAGAAGTATTCGAGGAAACAGGAATAAATATTGAATTTGAATCTATTCTTAATTTAGGTCATTTTAGAAATGGACAGTTTGGAGAATCTAATCTTTACATTGTTTGCACAGCAAATGCTTTTACCAAAGAAATTACAATAAATGATTCATCAGAAATTATCGAAGCACGATGGATAGATCTTACAGATTTTTTGAATTCAGACGATGTAAATACTTATAATAAAAAAGTTGTAGAGGCAGCTATCAATAACAAAGAATTAAAACTTAAAGAACAAAAAATTTCATTACGAGTACCTGACGGAGAAGTGTTTTTTTAAAACAAG
>CAZHNZ010000228.1:0-2813 GCA_964534355.1 uncultured Parabacteroides sp. | reverse complement strand
TACTTTTTAATGCAAAAGCCATCCACGTGCTTATTCTGATAATACGTGGCAGCTGTTCTGTCGTTTATAACTTTCAGCGCGTACTCACACTGCTCTCTTGATGTAAACTCTTGGAAGTTTACGGCAGGAGCAGAGTAACTTGATCCGCCTGCCACAAGATAAATAACTACTAGAACCCACATACTAACTCCTTAAGTAGGGTCAGCGGGAATTCCCGCCGACCCTTTATTTACTAACCGCATTTACTAAAGCCACAAGCTAGGCACTTCCCGCAACCACCTTCATTACTGTAGGCAGCTTCACCACAACTAGGGCATTTAGACAACTTTACTTCCTTCTCCTCTTCTGGACTAAGAGTTCTAATATGCTCTTCCAGAATGTTGCCAATCATCTGAGCATGTGATTGGTGGAACCTGCCATCACTAAAGAATCCATTGGCACCGTAGATGCTCTGCAGGTCTTTTACGAGGAAGCCACAGTCTTCTGTTCTACGCATTACTGCTGACATAACCTTAGCCAGTGCTTCGTACATCGGCTTGTTGGTAGCAGCTCCGTTAGCATTAACGAAAATCTCGAAAGGTCTTACCTTGCCCCTTTCTTCGATATCGTTGATGGTGACGTAGATATTACCGGAGTCGTCAGAAATCTTGTAAGTAGACCCCATAAGTTTCCTAGGACGCTTCTTCTTCGGCTCTGCTGCCTTGATCTTTTCTTCAACCTTAACTTCTTTCTTCTTACCTTCATCTTTTGTTTCTAACACTCCCTGACGTGTACCTTCTCTAAAGCTCGTGAATCCTTTACAACCGGAATCAATAGCGTACCAGAGCAGCTCTTCGTACTCTTTGAGTGTAGTCTTTTCCGCAAGGTTGACCGTCTTTGAAATGGAGCCGTCAATCCAATTCTGGAACGCTGCCTGTACGTCAATGTGAGCCTTCGGTGCGATCTCACGACTGGTTTTAAAGAAGGCGGGAACGGGGGAGCCTTGCTTGTAATCTTTGGAAGACTTCCAGAGTTTCCAAGCATAGTCTTCGACTGCTTCCTGTTTAGTGCTCTGATCTGGCTGTCGTACATTACGATTGTACTCAAGAGCAAATATAGGCTCAAGCCCGTTAGAAATATTCCCTGCGAGAAGGGAGCCTGTCCCAACGGGAGGAATAGTAAGAAGAGCCAGATTACGAATACCGTACTTAGCAATGCCGTCCCTGATATCGGCAGGAAGTTTCTGAATAAAGTCTGCAGCAAGGTATTTCTCCTTATCGAAATTAGGGAATGAACCCTTTTCTTTTGCAAGTTCAATAGAGGCGCGATAGGCAGCACAAGTACATTCGTACTGTATTCTATCTGCCAGTGAAATTGCCTGTTCACTATCGTAAGGCACTTTCATCATAGCCAAGGCACTGCCGAATCCTGCTACACCATTAAGACCAATACGACGGTCGCCTCTAGCACGGTCTGCGATCTCTTGGTAAGGGTACTCAGATACGTCCAGTACGTTATCCAAGAATCGTACAGCAGTGGCTATGTCTTTCTTGTAGCTCTCCATATCTAGGGAGCAGTAGGCAGTAAAAGGGTCTGTGACGTACTTAGTCAGGTTCAGATTGCCTAGGTCACATACACCGAATGGCGGCAGTGGTATCTCTCCGCAAGGATTGGTGCAGGCTATCTCGTACAGGTAGTAACCGTTGTTGAACTTGTTTACTTCATCGAGCATCAGTAAACCTGGGTCATTGTAGTGGAATCCAGATTCAATAAGTTTTCTCCAGATGTCTTTAGCCTTAACGGTACGATATACCCGACCCTTGAAAGTAAGATCGAATTCGTCGTCGGCTTTGACTGCTTCCAAGAACTTTCTGGTAATCCCCACTGAGATGTTAAACTGAGTGAGAACGCCTTCCTGCCGCTTTGCGTCAATGAATTCAAAAATGTTTGGATGGTCAACACGGAGCACTCCGATGGCGGCTGCTCTTCGTCCACCACCAGTTTCAATAATTGCTCCACTTGTGTCAAAGACGCGCATAAAAGAGACTGGACCGCTTGCTGAACCGCCTCTGCTAACTGAGTCGTCGGCAGGTCGGATGGTGCTAAAGTCAGATCCGACTCCGTAATTGCACTTGGCAAGAACTGCAGCTTGCTTAATGGCTTCGTAGATTCCTTCGATGGAGTCTTCCACTGGTAGCACTGCGCAGTTGAGAAGGAAGTTGTTTTTGGTTCCGGCTCCCGCACTGATACGTCCTCCAGGAATAAATTTAAAGTCGTCTAGAAGGTTGAGGAAAGCACGGTAAACATCAAACCCTGCGCGTTTGTCAACAGAACTTACTGCTTGTGCAACACGCTTCCACATATCTTCTACATTCTTGTCTGAGTTATCTTTGTATTTCTTTTTAAAAATCTCTTCTGCCAATCCTTCCAATTTGTAAGCCATGTTATCTCCGTATATAAAATCAAAACTACTAAGGATGCCTGCCCGTAGACAGGCATCCTGTAATCAATTAAACCAAATCAGGGAAAGCTACTTGGAACAAATTATCGCTCTCTAAATCAACCTGTACGTAGCTATCTCTGTCCTTGTTAACTTCTTTCCACTCTTTGTAGAACTTGGAAACAGCCTTCTTCTCTACGTCATGCGACGAAGCAAACGCCGCAATGTTATCACTGATCTCATCAGAGATCTCCTTCTTGTCTTTCTCAAGTCTTTCCAGATTCTGGCAGAATGCATCAATCTGATCTTTAGTTACGTTAGCCATATTATTTTGTCTCCTTGGTAGTTTTAGTTGGTTTCTTTGCTACTTTCTTTACTTTAGCCGGTTTCTCTG
>CAZHNZ010000227.1:0-2828 GCA_964534355.1 uncultured Parabacteroides sp. | reverse complement strand
CGGCTTCAGCAACGGCTCGGCGGCATGTATGTAAATGATTTTCTTGTCCATTGGTTGTTTGGTGTTGGTGCCGTCTTTCCGGCTGTCACGCTTGCTTTCCACGGCCGCGTTCACCGCCTTCCGCCGGAATCCGCCACGCGGCGGCCCTGGCTGGAAATTCGTTGTCATCCCTCGCCGCAGGCGAATTCCACGATGGCTTTCCCTTCGGTGCTGTCCATAAACTTCCGCGCCGCATCCATCACGTCGCGGTCCCTGCTCCACTTTGTGGCCAGCGCCTTGATCTGCGCTTTGCAGTCGTCAAGCGCGTCGTGCGCGGCGGACTGCTGGTCGCGCGGCATGTTCCGCAATTCCGTGCGCACATCCCGCTCTTGCCAGTATCTCCATGGAGCTTCGCCGCCGGTCTCGCGGATGAAGGCATCCCGCAGTATGGCGAGGTCGAATGTCGGGCTCTTGCTCCACACCTCGGCGATCGGGCTCTTATCCATGCCCTTCACCCATGCGCCCAGTTGCTCCAGTGCATTTTGCAGCGACACCTGCACAGCCGGGAAGAATGCCTTGGTCCGTGCCTCCTCGCTTTGCTTCATCCACCACAGCACCGTGTCCATGTCCACCTGGCCATTCGGCGCCACGTGGATGTGCAGCTCGCTCCGGCAATACCCGAACTCGTCGAACTCCACCGCCGCGATGCTCAGGATTCCACACCCCGGCAATTTGCCCAGGGTCTCGATGTCGATCATTACCATTGGTCTGCTCATAATTTATCCTTTCACGCCATTCTCAAAACCTTTGCCCGCATTGTATCGAACAACCAGGAAAGCCCGTGCGGCTTCGACCGCTGGCCTCCTGGAGGCTCCACGGTGAACCTGCCCTTGCGGTCGCCGATGCGCACCACCCATCGGTGCACCGTACCGGTGGAGAAATTCGTCCACTGCACCATACCTGCCACATCCCCGGAACTGCATGGCAGATTCCTGGACTCTGCAATCTCAAGCTCGCGCATCCTTTCCGGCTCCCCTGCCTTCCTGCGTACCGCTTCATTCCTCCACCTCACCATTGCCGCAGCCCTGCGTTTCTCGCGTAACTCCTTGTCATACTTGCGGTTGTATCGCTTTTGCATATTGGTCATTTCTGGCAAGAGTCGTATATCTACTTGTTCGCCGGACACAGAGCACGAGCCCCATGTCCGGCGATAGCGTCAGGCTTTGAATGCGTGGATGCGCTCACCTAGGATGTCGGAGTAACCTTCCATGTGCGCCTTCTGAGCGATCAGACGGCTTTTCTCGGCATCGTCCAGACCCTTGAAGATCGGAGATTCCGCGATGAACTGGTTGAGCTTCGTGAGCTTTGCGTCCAGTTCGGTCTTTTCGTCCACCACTCGCTGTTGATGCGGTTGCAGTTCCATTGTCGTTTGTCTTTCTTGGTTGCGGGGCCTACCGGACCCCAACGGCGAACAAGGCGGCGCAGCCAACGGGCGGCAACGCCTCACTCGGAAATTCACGTCTTGCCCCCCGTGGCTGGCCTTGATCGTTCGGCCAAAGAATTTCAGAGATCGCCTTCCAGTCCACAAAGGGACGCTCACCTTTCAGGCCGGGAAGCAAAGGGCATCCAAGCGCAGCGTCGTCAATGTAGAGTTTCGCATAGCACTTCGGGCTGTCAGTCCATGCGTCTTGCGTTGGGTTGCGCTGGATTCCGTAGAGTGGTATCCCGTGCGCCTCAAACCAGTCCACCGCGTCTTGCAGTTCTTGACCACTCCGCATTGTCCACAGGATCAACTTACCACCTTCCGCGACGATCCGCTGCAAGACTGGCTGCGCTCCAATGTATCTCCCGACCTTGGGGTATTCGTGGGTAACGCATGTGCCGTCGAAATCGACAGCCACCGTAAGGCCGAACAAGGCATCGCTGCCAACCGGCGTTTCGCTTTTGGTTTCACTATTCATGGTCTTTGGATGTGCTGCCGGTGGCAGGATTTTGGGCGTTCGGCAGAGATTTCCACTCATAAACTCTTGGCCTAAAAACGCCGTCTAAGTCTTCCCATCTGGCGGTCTGTTCGTTCCATCTCCCTATAAATTCTTTCGGCCCGCCGTCGCCGTCCGGGTATCGCTTGAGGCGCACAGAGGTCCCGTCGCGTGGAGCTGAATCCATATTGGTTGGTTTGCTCATAGCAGTATATAGGCAGTAATTATGACAGGAGCAGACAGCACGACGAAAGCCGGATCGCCGCGCAACATGATCAGCGCAATTCCAAGCAAGACGGCGGAGGCCATTATCCGTATAGCCGAACAAGACGATGGAGAGGAACGGCTCATGGTTGCGTGTTTGGGGTGGTGACTCTGGATTCGCCGTCCCTCATCTCGTTGTTCTGCGAAAATTCAGTCACATCGTATCCAAGCATGATCCCACGCCCCATGATGCGGCTTTCCCCAATGCCGATCTTCATTGCGGATCGTCCATTCCGAATCCAGCAAGGTTCTGGAAGTCTCTCCATGACCATATCTCCCATGAGGTGCATTCCGCTTTCCCATCGTGTACCGTCGAACTCCGCGATTCCGTCTTCCCGCACACGGCACGGCGTGAGCTTCTCGGATGACGCTGAAGAATTTCTGTCGTTCTCCATCTGAAAACTGAAAACTGAAAACTGAAAACTTACACCGGAAGCACCTTCTTTGCCCCCGTGCGTCCGATAACCGCATTCTGTTCCTGCTCGACCTGGTGGCTATGATTCGCCATCCGGGCCTCCAGCATCTTCTGGAAAATCTCGTCTTGTTGGAACCGCTGCTGCAAGGTCGGGGAAACCTGCATGGCCTGCTGGAGCACCTGCATCCGCA
>CAZHNZ010000226.1:0-2834 GCA_964534355.1 uncultured Parabacteroides sp. | reverse complement strand
TTTTTTAGTTATCCCTACAATCTTATACTTAGTGGTGAGCAATTGTTAATAGTTTACCTATTTCGCTGTCTGTCCCAAAAACCAACAGATGATCACCCAAATTTATAACGTCATCTGCCTTGGGGTTAACATGTAAATTGTTGGCTGGTGCATACGAGCCAATAACAACGAGGTTAGTGCGTGATGGTATATTGGCTTCACGGTATGATTTTCCAATCAGATCGCTTCCCTGCTTAATTTCAACCAATCTGAATTTGTAACCTTTCAATTCTTCTTTACCTTCGGCAAACTCCACCAGGCTCAAAAATTCGGTGCTATTTGTAGCTATTGACAAGATTCTCTCAGAAGCAATGTCAATCTGTGAAATAATAAAGTCGGCCCCGGCCTTTTTGAATTTGCCAGACGAGCCGGAATCTTCAACACGGGTTATGACTTTAATGTTTTTATTCAAATCTTTGGCGCTTAGTGTAACAAATAGATTTTCTGCATCCGTGTTCAATACGGAAATCAGGACTTTTGCTCTGGTTATGCCGGCTTGAAGCAACACATCATCGTCTGTGGCATCGCCATCGATATGTATTAAATTTGCATCGTAGATTTCTTTCAGCTTTTCATTTCTTTCCGGTTTACTTTCCAGTATTACCACTTTGTGACCGCTTCCCAGCAACTCTTCTAGTACCTTTTTACCTGTTTTCCCATATCCACACAGGATATAATGATCTTTGAGATTTTCAACCAGTCTTTCCATTCGTTTTATTTTTAAAACATTCAATAATTCACCATCCATAAAGAAAGCAGAAATTCGGCTAATGGCATATAGCCCTACGGTAAATCCGGAAATAATAAGCGTCATATTAAATATCCTGCCGGTGTCAGATAAGGGGCGAACCTCACTGTATCCGATTGTGGCAAATGTAATGACAAGCATATATGCAGACTCGAGAGGGGTATAATCTTCAATAATAATATAACCCAGAAAACCGGTAATCATGATAAGTATAACCGAAACAATTGGGACAAAAAAACGTCTCCATACCAGTGCATTAACACCTTCGCCCAGCAAATGCTTCAATAAACGAACACGTAATGTGTTGACAAGGTGTAGGAGGGTTTCGGAATTAATTTTCTTCATATTTACTGTTTAATTGATACAGACTAAACTAATAGAAAGATGCAACAAGAAATGCAATTGCAGAAAAGGATTGGCTGCAAATATAATATAAAAGTTATGAAAAAGAACTGTATTTTTGCGCATAAATTAAGTTGTGAATTGAAAAGGACTTAAGATTGCCAAAAACAAAAATTTTTTGTGTATATTTGAAACCGAAACAAGAAACAAAGAAAGTATTATGGTTGATATTTTATCAGATCCTATCGGACGTTTGATGGGACTACGTTACAAATCGCATCCCTGGCACGGGATTCAATTGGGCAAAGATGCACCCGAAAAAGTGACAGCATTTATTGAAGTAGTGCCGACAGATACCGTGAAATACGAAATAGACAAAGACAGTGGTTATTTGCTTCTTGACAGACCGCAAAAATATTCGAATGTAGTCCCGGCATTGTACGGTTTCTTACCTCAAACATTTTGTGGAAATCTGGTAGGGGAGTTTTGTATGGAGAAAACCGGTAAAGCAAATATTAAAGGTGATGGTGACCCTATTGATATATGTGTTCTTACAGAGAAAGATATAACCCATGGGGATATACTGGTGCATGCTCGTCCAATTGGCGGATTTCGTATGATTGACGGCAATGAGGCAGATGACAAAATTATTGCGGTACTTGATAATGATGTCGTTTATGAAGTTTTTAAGGATATTTCGGATCTACCTCCAATAGTTGTTGAAAGGTTGAAGCATTACTTTCTTACTTACAAAGATATGCCGGGTAAAGAAAAAGTGACTGAAATTACACATATATATGGAATGGAAGAGGCGCACGAGGTTATAAAAAGATCAATGACTGACTATCGAAAACGGTTCGAAAAGCTGGGAAAACTATTGTATTAACCTGTATTCGGCAGTTAAATATAAAAAAGGTTGCACAATATCTCTGTTGTGCAACCTTTTTTATTCGCATTTTCATCAAATCAATATTATTCTAAACAATGGAATTACAGACCCGTGTGGAGGTGGTGGCAAACAGGCAACCGATTGAGTATGGAGACCGATTGATGTTGTCGGGTTCGTGTTTTGCCGGTAATATGGGGGCAAAACTGACGGATGCGCAATTTGAAACGGATGTAAATCCGTTTGGAATACAGTATAATCCGCTGTCGGTAAAGGCGGGTTTGGTGAGATTGCTGGATGGGCGCGAATATGAGCCCGGCGATTTGTTTGAACATCGGGGAGTGTACCATAGTTTTATGCATCATTCGCAGTTTTCGGATGTGAACGCAGAGGTTTGTTTGCAGCAGATAAATGACAGATTGGCTTTTTCGACCGGTTTTCTGCGAAAAACGGATTGTCTGCTGGTGACCTTCGGCACGGCTTATGTGTATAAACTGGCCGAAACCGGAATGGTGGTGGGGAATTGCCACAAGCTGCCTGAGCAGAATTTTGAGCGAATAAGAATTGGTGTGGAAACAATTGTAAATGAGTGGGATAGCCTTATTGGCGAATTGCAGAAGGTGAATCCGGATATGCGGATAATCTTTACGGTAAGCCCGATCAGGCATCTGAAAGATGGTGCGCACGAGAATCAGCTGAGCAAATCGACACTGCTGCTGGCGGTGGATGAGCTGGTGAGGAGGAACGGGTGTTGCAGCTATTTCCCGTCGTACGAGATTGTGATGGATGAGCTGCGCGACTACCGGTTTTATGCCGAAG
>CAZHNZ010000225.1:0-2853 GCA_964534355.1 uncultured Parabacteroides sp. | reverse complement strand
ATTCAAACCCAAATTAAGGATTGTATCCATCATACCCGGCATAGAAGCACGGGCTCCGGAGCGAACCGATACCAACATCGGATTTTCAATATCACCGAACTTCGAATTCATCAACTCCTCTGTCAGAGCAATTGCTTTTTCTACCTCGGGTTTCAGCAGTTCTACGACCTGATCTTTTCCTAATTCATAATACTCTGTACATACATCTGTAGTAATTGTAAATCCCGGAGGTACAGGTACTCCGATTAAATTCATTTCCGCCAGGTTGGCTCCTTTACCACCCAGCAAATTCTTCATCTCAGCTTTTCCTTCAGCTTTACCGTTTCCGAACGTGTAAACTCTCTTTTTGTTTTCCATAATGGTCGATTAAATGTGATTTTTCAGGTTTTAAGATTTGCAAATATATATTTTTTATCATAACAATCGAATAATTTTTCCACTTTTTTTTCTATGTAAACCCTTTTTCTTCACGCCAAATGTTAACATTCATCACGAATAATTAAATGAAAAATAACAAAATGATTTCTATTCGTTGCTAATGGCGACAATTTAGAGTCGGTAATCGTTTACATATTATTATATTTCCAAGATTGTCAGCAAAATCAATTGTATTTGACAAAAAGATATTTTGAATATTATTTGTCCGATAATTTTCTATTTCGATTAATACAAGATTTCAATTCAACCGGAAGTACATTACAAATAGCTGCAACAGCCACTTTCTCTGCAACGCAGTATGTGAATCACCAAATGGTGTTAGTTTTAATACAACCAAACAGTAGCAGATTATTATAAGAATCTCTCTCTGATAAATCGAAACATATATCAGATTAATAAATAAAGGAGATTGTTTTTGTGTCAACAATCTCCTTTTCTATTGAATCAAAACATATGTAAATCACAAAGTTTACACTATCTCAATCACCACATCCTGAAACTGCACCTCATCTCCTACCTTAAGTTTATTTCGTTTTCGGGTTTCCAATATCTTATTTACAATAATATAACCTTGCTCTATCACAGCATTTGCTTCGCCACCGGAACCGACCAAACGCGTAATTTTCAGCAATTTATTGAGCTCTATAAACTCTTGCCCATCGAGGTGAAATGTCGTTTTTTTCATTCAAAATTTACATTTAATATTAATATCATTACCTTTGGCTCCAGAATCATCTCCTAATTTACCGGAGTATCATCAGCAACATTCCACAAATTTATATTAAATCCCCCGGATAAAAAAACATTTTGATAATAACGACGTTATAAGACTAAACAATTATACCTATATTTTAACTTACTTTTAAACAATTCCAAACCTAAACCTCAATCCGCCCAATTAAAAGAATCGTGCGGCTATAACTTCTTCCCGGACGATTTTGTACGCGTAAACCTAAACCAGAACAAACAATCGGGCATAATATCCATGTTTAACTTATAATTTACAGAAATGAAACGGACTACACTACTCATGTTGTCGGTGATGCTATCCCTCATAGATATAGCACCCGTGCTTGCTCAACGCGCCATCCGTCAGTCGGTAACCTCCAGCAAACCCAAATCGTTTTTCGAAGCCGGATTTTGGGACAACTGGTTTGTGGGAATAAACGGAGGTGTAGCGGCCTATTTTGGTGAAGATGACCTGTACCACCCGGATGGTTTTGGTAAAATGCTGACACCCAATGTAAAACTATCAGTAGGAAAATGGCTGAGACCATCGTATGGATTACGTATTCAGGCAGAAGGACCGGCATTAAGAGGCTGGAACGATGGTAAAAATGCAGAAGGGGTATATACATGGAACAAGTTTGCATGGGGTACAGACGGATTGCCACTCACCATCGACCCGGTGCTGGCGAACAATCCAAAACTAAGTTCTAATGGAACGGGATATTATCAGGAGATGCGATATTTCGACACTCACCTCGACTTTATGGTGAACCTGATAAATCTGTGGAGTGAATACGATGTAAACAGACCTGTGGAGGTACTTGTGTATGCGGGTGTAGGCTGGGCTCACCAGTTCAACTACCGTGGCATTCCCCGCACGGATGAGCTAGTGGGAAAAGTGGGAACAATACTCGATGTGCGACTGACCGACCGATTGAGTGGTAATGTAGAGTTACAAGCAAGTTTACTCAACGAATCGTTTGACGGACAGGTGGGAGGACGCGGAATATCTTCGGGCAGAAACCGGTCGGCGGAAGCTTATGCAAGCCTTACCGCAGGGGTCAGTTACCGCTTGCGGAATACCTTCTCGAAGTACGAATACATAGATCCGGAAGTGGTAAAAGAGCTGAACAACCGGGTAAACGATGCACTGGAGGAAAACAAGCGACTACAGTCGCAGGTAGAAGAGTATTGCCCCAAAGACAGCTGCGACAAACTGCGCCGCCAGCTGAAGGAGATGATGGCTCAGCCGTGTAAAGAGAAACTCTATGTGGTGGTGCACTACATAATAGATAAGTGGAACGTGAGATCGAGCGAACTCTACAAACTGGAAGAGGTGGCCGCCTACATGGAGCGACATCCTGAAGCTACTATCTCGCTTACCGGCTATGCCGATGTAAAAACCGCCTACCCGGCCTACAATCTCAAACTGAGCGAACGTCGTGCCCGCGAAGTTGTTCGCTTGCTGACGACCCGATTTGGCATCAAAAAAGAGCGAATCAAGTCGAAATCGCTGGGAGATACTGTTCAACCGTTCCGCGAAAACGAACGCAATCGCGCTGTTATCGTCATTGACATTGAATAGTGGGCATGGATGCTAAAGGATGGGAGGCTCTCAGATAATGGGGGCCTCCTTTTGTAATTAGCAAATATAAAACCATCAATTTTTCGCAAATATAAATAACC
>CAZHNZ010000224.1:0-2916 GCA_964534355.1 uncultured Parabacteroides sp. | reverse complement strand
CTCCCACACTGAATCAACCCATCCGTGCTTGCGTCGTGGGCGAATAGGTAGGCGACGTAGGTGGCACCATTTATGTTCGTGGACGAACTCCCCAGAGTGAAGCCGGTAGAAGTCGGAGTAGTGCTATTCCAATAGCCAGTTGCTGTGGCTTTAGCGTTGGTGGTTTCTAGCGTCAGATATTCTGTGTTTGCTAGTCCGTTATGCCATACAAACCAAGAACTAACGGTATCTGTACGCTTGATTACAAGCATCCCTACAGACTGCCCTAGGCTATGGGCAACAGTTCTGCCAGCAACACCATCCCCCGTATAAGTCACCACATCAAAGAACTTCAGGGCTTTGCGGAAGGTCCAAGAGACGTAGGTGTTGCTTGCCACGTTGACATTGGCGTTGTAGGTTGCGCCTACCGAAAAACCGCTACTGTTAAAAGAATAAAGTTCCTCTGTAGCCCCACCGCCAGTATCTTGTGCTGCTGTTGAGTTTGTGCTTAGGTCATACCTCGGGCCGCGAGCTGTATCGAATAGATAGTGACCTACTATTTGTGACCTATTCTTAATCCACACCAACCCGCCATTCGTAGAAAGATCAATCCCATTCGTGATCGTCTGAGTGGAGCCGTTGCCGGTGTAGGTATACGCGCTGAAAACGTCATCGACATAGGTCTTGCTATTCGATGCGTTGGTGACGGCTAGTAAGCTGCTCACAGGTTTTGCCCCACTATAGAAGCCACGTATGTAGTGCCGCCGTCCCAAGTCTGGAAGCTGAACACATCGCGCTTGCCGTTGGTAGAGGTCAGTGTCGGCGCCGTGCCGCCAGCCCACTTCACCGAAGCAGGCCACGTAATCGCGTACCCAGTGCCGTTCATCGTCAGGTCAAGGATGAACACGAACAGGTTGCCTGCCGCTGGTGCGTTGCTCAGTGTCAGCGTGGTGATTGCTGTAGACAGCGTGAACGCAAAGGCGTTGCCAGTGGATAGGTCAAGCACCGTTGTCGCAGCGCATGTCGGGGAAGTCTTGATTTCCTTCAGGGCAGTGATGGTGGTTGTACCAACGCTACCTGCTGGTATGGTCAATGGCATCTCTTACTCCTGATACGGTTGAACCCACAGACGGGCTTGCTCTGCGCCAGCCAGTGCGAGGGCTTCTGTTAGCTCTGCTGCTGTTACTTGGGCTACTGTGTTGTCAGCTAGAACCCACGGTGTGGTGCCAGAACCCAGCACAACGATGGCGCGGGCCATGCGGCCTTGGCTTGTCTCGTCGCCGTCGAAGTTTTGGCCTGCTGGGGTTGTTACCTTGATCGCTTCTACAGCTTGGGCGCTTTTGTCTTTGTGTTCTGCAAGCGTAGGGACAACTGGAGGCGCAACGTAGCCCCCGATAGATGCCGCCCCGATCACATCAAATTGATAGTCCACACCGTCACAGCGGTAGCGGTCTGCCAAGGTTTCAATATGAGAGAAGGGGCCGAACTGCCCAGATGCTGTTATTAGGGCTTTCATGCTGCGAGCTCCTTTTCAATAATCAGAAACCCAACATCTTGATTTCCAAGAGTGGAGAACTGCGCCACCTTATTGGCAGATACTCTATTAAAGTAGCCATTCCAAATTGCCTGCTGTGCATCGGTAAGCATCGGGTTTATAGAGTGCCGTACATAGTCACCGTTCACAGAAACATCTAATGCGGATTGCTGACCACCGTAATGCAGAACATTAGAACCAATGGACAAAAGCCAAGGATGCCTTGCACCGTATTTATCAGATGCATAAAAATACGGGATTGCTGCGCTGTTTAAACGCATCACCCTTACAGCGGATGTATAAACTGGGGATGCGCCAGAGCAGTCTATAGACGTAAGCTGCACTATTGAGTTGCTTGCGCTAAGGAATCTAAATGTATTTCCTACACATGATGCCGCAGAAATAGATGCCACCGATGCGCTATGATGCTTAACACTTATAGCCGTTCCAACGCTTGCAGTTCCTGCTGTATCAGTAAGTATGTTTGCCTCTACCAGTGTGCCTATTCTTGTAATAAATACGGTTTTACTAGAGGTAACATTCCAATAGTCGGCATCACCAGCTACCGTACTAGCAGGGGACGAGCCTAGAACTACTGTGCTTGCAGCTTCAGTTGTTCCAGTTAGTTTGAATATGGTTGCCGCGTGGGCCCCGCCGCTATTGATGTAATGGCAAACTATGTTGCCATTACCATTCATAAAAAACCGCCCACTTGTTGATGCGTTAGAGGCGACTGTTGCAGGGGTTCCCGAGGTTGGCGTAACACCTGAAATAGTCCAAGGTATTATTTTGACTTGCGATGTGTCTTGTGCAACTGTCCTTAGAACAGTACCACTAACAAACATTACTACTCTATTTCCACTTGATAAAACGCTTGTTTCTGCACCGATTGTAGGAGTGGTGCCTGATACAGTAATCAATACCATAACAGCAGCAGCGGTATTTGTGGAATAGCCTAGAGCAAATGACCCATTAACGGCAACCATTTGCTCATAGACTTGAGAACCAATTGTGGTGGTTGTTTTTGTTGCTTTTGTTCCTGAGTTAACAGTAATAGTTGTTCCGCTAATTGATAGCGTCAAAACAGTTAGTGTTGTAGTAGCAGTGTGGAATGCACAAAGCACTTGATCTGTTGCACTTAGCACAGCAGCTACCGTGCCACCACTTGAAGAAAGCATGACATTTCCAGCCTCAACTACAGTAGCGGTGCCCCATGTTTGGGTAGACGAATCGTAAACAACCGCTATCAGTTGACCGTTTCCAAATAAGTAACAAGTCCTATTTGCGTCAAGTGCCACCGTGCGGAAAACCAATGCTTGTCCGCCAACAGCTGGAGCAGAAGCGTTACTATAAAGCGCAGTTGTGCCCAGCTTCTCCAACCCGTAATAAGCCCATGTACCAGC
>CAZHNZ010000223.1:0-2931 GCA_964534355.1 uncultured Parabacteroides sp. | reverse complement strand
CTGCAATCTGAGGGACTGCCTCTTGCATACGGAGCCTCATAGAGCGCTGATAAGGGGTCTCCAAGGCACTTTCTTTGCGTGGTGCTTGTCCACCCCTATCCTGCTGCTTTCCAAGCCAGCTAGACACGAATTTGGCAATTCCGTTTCTGGTCTTGCGCTTCTGTGCGTTGACGTTGCACCAATTCCGCATTTCGCGAAGTTCCTGCATTACGTCCACGGCAGGGAATGTTTCCTGCCAATCCTTCACCATGTCCTCGGTGACGTTGAAATCAGTCTTGTCGATCAGCTTCAACGTAATCACTAGCTGAGAGTCGCTTTGCGGCTCGACGCTAATGATCCCTTCCACTCCATTCCCTTCCCTTCCTTGATCCATTCCTTGATCCTGATCCGTAGCCGAAGCCTCGCGAGGATTCGCGAATGTTCGCGAAGATGCGTCGAATGGTGGAATTTTTGAGGGTGAAGGCTTGTCAATCTTCTGGTGACTGCCCCAGTTTTCAATCTGGATATAGGAAGTACCGTCTACCTCGTAACGAACAATGCAGCCCTCTTTTGATAACTGGCTCAACCAGCTATCAATCTTGTTTTTTGCGTCATCGTCATACGGGTATAGAAGGCTCGCGAGCATTCGCGAATTTCCGCGAAGCCTCCCCGAATCGTCGGCAATAGTCCAAAGAAGAACAAAACACAGGCGGGATTCACGGCTAACGCGACCCATAGATTCAGAGTGTGGAAACTCTGGCTTGATAGTGCGAATACGTGCCATGTCTACAGCACCTCAACACTTTTTTGATGTACTGAAAAAATCTTAATCAGTGCATCAATGTCATAACCATCTTTTAGAGACCAATCATGCAGGGCAATAAGGTCATATCTGTGTTTTTGCATCTTTCTCGCAAACATCCCAAAAACGTGAAGTTCTGGGTCTGTCATTTCATGCATTGGAAGGTCAAGGTATCCAGCCACCAAGGAAGCACATGAGTCCCGTCCATATGGGCCATCAATACTTGCAAATGAGCAACTCAAATTAAGCTGGTCATCACACTCATGGTTTGATGAATGGCAGTTTTTGCAAAGAACACAAAGCTGGTCTGCGTCATATTCCCATGGCTCCCATCCTTTTATGTATTGCTTGTGATGCACATGAAGTGTTGATTCGCCATCTCCACACATCTCGCAATGGAAGTCGGCTTTCTCCAGTGCTTCCAGGCGCTTACGCTGCCAACGTGGGTCGAGCAGCTTTTCTTGATATGTTTTCTTAGCCAAGATCAGCCCCCAAACGATTCAGGTGGTTGACCAAAGAAACGAAAGTAGTTCGTTCCTTGAACTTGCTTCTTTGTGATAGTCCATCCCTGCTCACGCAGATCAGAGATGCGACGAGAAGGTGTGACCGTTGGCAGTAGTTCACACATTTGAGCGCTGGTTACGCCCAACTTGCTTTTCAGCAATACCTTCAGGATTGCCAATTGCGTTTCTTTGCACTGCTGTGCCATAATTGCTCCGTTACCTTGAAGCCAGTCATTTGTGTTGCAGCACTGACTGGCTTTTCTTTTGCCCGTAACTTGAAGGCGTACGGGCACTGCCTATAAACACATGGGTAAACGATCAGTCTTGAAAGTTTTTCTTTCAGACCGATACTTGTGTTGTGCGAAGTACCGACCAATTCACATCTGGACGTAGTTCCTCGCAGCGAACACCCGTCAATTTCTCAATGTCAGGGCAGTGCTTGGCTGGCACTTGGGTTAGCCGCCAGTTGTGAACTACCGCATGGCCCTTGACGTTTAGCGCTTTTGAAAGTGCGACGATTCCGCCTGCACGTTCAATGGCTTCATTGATAGCTAGTTTTTTCATCATGGCGATAGTATGCCACATTTTCTAGCTTTGATAGATTTTTTGTCAGTTAGGATTTATGAATGCCAAGCCACACCAAAATCAGAAGTGGGCGACTAGCCCTAGGACTGACAGAGCAGCAGTTCGCTGACAGGCTGGGAGTTTCCCGCGGTGCAGTTCAGCAATGGGAAAAAGAAAACGGCACAGCCCCAGCCAGGAAGAAGCAACCAGAAGTTGCCGCCCTACTTGGGATTACCGTTTCGCAGTTAATGACTGACGATCAACCAAACGCTTTTGGTGGCTTGCCAGTGGTAGCCATAGGTGACGAAGATCACTTAGGCAACGAATACATACAGATCAGGGAGACAGAAGTGCGATTTGCCGCAGGGAATGGGCGTGTCGCTTCTTTTGATGAATTGGCAGATAGCGTTCCAGCTACCTACCGTAGAGAGTGGTTCATCAAAGAAGGATTCAAGCCAGAAAATGCAAAACGGTTCAAGGTTCACGGAGACTCTATGGAGCCGTTTCTGTATGACAGCGACACAGTGCTAGTCAACCTAGCAGAGACAAGTGTAGTCAATGGGAAGGTGTACGCACTGCGCTATGGTGACGAACTACGCATCAAGCGTGTCTATAAGAAGATTGATGGCGGGCTAATCCTGCACTCAGACAATCCAGACTTCCTACCGCGTGATGAAGAAATAAGCCCTGACCATGTGCAGGAGTACATCACCATCATTGGAAGAGTACGCGACAAAAGCGGTACTGGTGGCCTGTAGCCACACTTAGCCCAACGAAGCCCGCCTAGTGCGGGTTTTTTTACGCCCCCACATTCCAAATCCCTAGGTGTTTACCCTAGGTTGCTACTTTTTTTGTCTTTTTTTGATGTTTTTTCTTTCTAGGATAGTTTTTGTGCTCTTTTTTTGATAGAATTTCTGTCATGCCGCAGCGATTACGAAGCGGACAGGTAGCAAAAAGCCGACGCGAAAGCAAAGAGCCGACTGTGAGGCTGAAACCAGTCAAGTGATGCGGGGATGCGCCATATAAGACCCGCGAAGTTTCACAAGTGCATTCAGCCGAGTGCATTTCTGAAACAACTAGGAG
>CAZHNZ010000222.1:0-3026 GCA_964534355.1 uncultured Parabacteroides sp. | reverse complement strand
CCCTCGCCATCTTCATAGACGACTGACTCCTGGGCGGCCAATGTGCATTTGAATAATGTGGTGACATTCGTGCCGTCTGAGTGTTCAATCGTTACATCGTTCTGAGTGCTCGCATGGTCGTTGCGAATGGTGAGGTTCTTGACCGTTCGTTGTGTTGAAGCGGCCGGCGAGCCTACAACCGTTGTTGTTGTTGCTGTTGATATTGTTGGCGTGTTCGTGCGCCCTGGCGTGATGGTGCCGCTCAAGTTGTCGACCCAGCTGGCGTGAACTTCAATTGTTCCTGCGGCACTGGTGATGACTCTGATGATGTCAGAGGTTGAGGTTAATAGAAGCATCTAAACCTCCTTAGGCTAGTGTGAATACACCGCTTGCATTAATGGTGATAGTTAGGGTGTTACCCGTAGTAACTGTCACGTCAGCAGGGGTTGAATCGAGCAAGCAGTAAGCAAGCACGTTGCCGCCTACTTCGTAAAGCACGGCGTAACGAGCAACGATTGATCCACCAGAAGCTGTCCATACTGCTGGGTCAGTCGTGTCAAAGGTCACCGTGGTTGTACCGCTACGGCTTAATGTCACGGCGTTGCCACCGGTTGTGTAGCCGTTGGCGTTGGCGTGTTCGTTAGTCAAACCAGCGTAGGTTGTTGAGCCTGCACCGATGTTTGAAGTTGATAAAAATAACGCTATTTTGTAGCTGTCTGCATCCAAAAACGTGCCTGTGGTGAGGCTAGTTTTTGCTGCTGTGGGGAAGGTCCATGCGCCTGCTGCCATGTTTTAACTCCTTATGAGTATGTTAGTGATGTGCGGTTGTTCCACACGTTATTAAATAAAGCGTCACCATCAGCCCACGTCTTTACTAGACCTGAACTAGTGTCGAGCTTCGCGATTTGCCACACGGCGGCCGACGTTGCGGATCCGATTGCTGCCCTGCCGATGTATTGAATATTTGGCGTTGTGTAGTCATCGACCAGCACCTTGTAGTCAATATCAGCCGTTAGCGGTCCCTGGGTGCCTACGGTGATGACTTCTGCGACCTCTTCGACCACGTTGACTGTCAGTGCCTCTTCGGTAATCGTGACCGTCTGCACCACTTCTGTGATGTTTACGGTGCTCATACGGTTACCTCTGACGACAGCGTGACGACGCCACTCAGCAGGCGGGTTACCTCGCTAGCAATGGTGACTTCGAGGTCATACTTGGCAGAGTCGAACGACCAGGCGCTTGAATCGGCGGCCGATATGTTGATGATGATGGTGCCAGCGGCTCCACCAAGCGTGAGGCCGGATGCCTGGGTCAATTCTTTAATGGTTGCACCGGTAGTGCGGTCGCGTATTTGTAGCTTTGCAGATGCGCCGGTGAGGTTAATCAGAGCGTTGTTTTGGTCACGCCATGTAATAGTGCGTCGAAACGTTGTGCCTTGTTCTAGTGTGAAGTTATAAGTGCCTGCCATATATGTCTATATTTAACTACTTTATGACCTCACTGGCAATAAAACACACCGGCAATTGACGTGTAATGGTGCGCTTGGCACATCGTCGTAGTTGTAGTGCTGGGTCTTACCATCAATGGTGAGTGAATCGCCTTTGTCGAAGATGTTGTCTTGTAGCCCGTATACCTGGCCGTCAAGTGACATGCAGTAGGCGCACACGCGGTCGTCTCTCGCGGTGAACCACTCTTTGCCACTTACCACGCCACTTTGCGACCAGGCTTCGATGTTTGCATAGCCTTGTGCCCTGGCTACCTCGGTACGAGCGATGCGGTCGGCTCGTATTGAACTGGCCGAGCCCATAATCTCTTCGACTCGAGCCTTTAGCTGATAGGTGGACTCACCGGCATCCACGCCTTGCGACAAGCTGGCACGTATCTGCTTGGCTGTCTCGTCGTTGACGTCAACTGCAATCTTCTCGGTGCGGTTGTTGTAGTAGTCCTTGAGCGGTTGAGTAAATGGATCGAACATGCTTGCTTCCCTCCCTATCTCTGCCATAGCGTCACGGCCGGCCTCAATGAGCACGGCATAGACAGATGGCTTAATTGCCTCCTTAAATGATTCGTCTGCGGCGCTCCAGTTGATGAGGTCATCAAGCCACTCGCGTTTTGTGTAACTCTTGCTGATCTGCGTGGTGTCGAGCTGGCCGAGCAGCTGGGTAAGTTGGATGTTGAACTGGCCACGGCAGGCAGTTATAAGCATGGTTTCGTAGACGATTGCTCGTTGTGCGTACTTGTCAGCCTTGGCGTCGCCTATGTCCTGGCGTTGCTCAGCTGTCAATTGTTTTTTTTTACCCCAGTTAGGGACTTCGTAGGAGCCGTCACCTGGTCATTTGGCACTGTTGGTGCTTGAGTGCCAACGTCCTCAATCTTGATGAGCTTGTTGTCTATGTAGATGACTTCACCGGCGCCGTTTGGTAGCGCATCGAGGCCAAACTCTTCACGGGTTTCGTCGATGGTCTTCCAGGCGTTCACGCCCTCTTTGGCGGCCTTGAGCTTGGTCTCTATGTCTTCCGGTATTGGGTTCTCAAAGCCAAGTACAAGCGTTGGGTCGTACACGCTGATGAGCGACTTCTGTATCTGCCGTACGAGCTTCTTAACGCGTGGCGTGATGTTGGTCTTGGCGTGTATGTAGTCGGCTGCATCGGCATTGGCCTTGTTGACGTTCTCGGTCATACCGAGTATTGACGGTGCCACCTTGAACATGGCCAGTATCTCGTCCTTGCTGAACTTGCGACTGTTCAAGAAGTCCAGGTCTGTTTGGCTGAGCATCCAAGGCGTTGCCTTACCACCCTCGATGAGTAGTGGCTTGTAGGCGCCATTGGTGCCGGTGTGCTCGTCTTGAAATTGCTTTTTCCAGCGTTCGTACGCGGCATCGTCTAAGGGCTCGTCGCTGCTGAATATGAGGCTAGGGCGTGCGTTGTTGGCAAAAAAGCCGCGGTTCCACTCTTTCATCTGATCTTCGGTATCGACGGCGATAGCGGCTGCGCGAATGATTGACCGACCGGTGTATGGGTCGTAAGGGTCAGGGTTAAGGCTGCGAA
>CAZHNZ010000221.1:0-3033 GCA_964534355.1 uncultured Parabacteroides sp. | reverse complement strand
TTTCCATAAAAATTACCCCAAAAGTTTTTTGTCTAACTTTTGGGGTACAGTTCAAGAAAAGCCTCTTTTGGTCCTTTTTTTTGTAAAGCATTGAACAACAATACTCATCGCGGAGAGAGGGGGATTCGAACCCCCGGTACCGTCACCGGTACAACGGTTTTCGAGACCGCCACAATCGACCGCTCTGCCATCTCTCCATGCGGTAAATCACCATCGATTATCAGATTTGTAAACAATGCTTCCGATTAAAAAGTTTTTCGGGATCAAGAAAAAAAAAGGAAATATCTATTTGCGCTTCTCCTGCGTAATAAAGTCGAGCGTCAACTCTTCGGTAGCATCGAAAGGCAACGTGCGGTGAGGACAGGCAGAAAGCGCGCAATTTACACATTGCTCGGGCTGACAGGGGTCTGAGTGAATAGAGAGCTGCACCCGTTGACCAATCTCCTGAGCCATAACCCGCTGCAACTCATCGCAGGCAGCGTGACTCTCGCTGATATTATAGTACCAGGGCAGCGTAAGGTCGCAATCGACATGGTAAGTACTGCCAAATTTAATTGCCTTCATATTGTGCACATCTATCCAGTCTGTTTTTCGATTTCGGACAATAGCTTTGCGCATCTCTTCCAGTATTTCCACATCGGCTTTATCCATCAGATTTTCCACCGTTTTTCTCAAAATACCCAGACCGGTTATCATGATAATTCCGCCAAACACAATAGCCAGTGCACTATCTATCCAGCCTTTTCCGGTAAAATAGAGCAAAACCAATCCCAAAACCAATCCCACAGACGAATAGGTATCTGACTGCAGGTGCTTCCCACCGGCCACCAGAGCTATTGAGTCGTGCTTTTTACCAACCCGAATGCTGTACCAGCCCAACAAGTAATTGACCAGCCCTGCCCCGGCTACAATCCAGATACCAAAATCGAGTTGTTGAATATCTGCAGGAACAAAAATACGCTTAATGCCCTCGAAAACGATAATGCCACCGGCCACCAGTATCAGAATTCCTTCGATGGAAGCAGAAATAAGTTCAACCTTGCCGTGCCCGAACGGATGACCGGAATCTTTAGGCTTGGCAGAAATATAGAGGCTATACAGACTGATAAAACCGGCTACGACATTGACTATACTCTCCATCGCATCAGTCAGAATACCGACCGAATTGGTCAGGTAAAATGCAAAAAACTTTCCCAGTAAAAGAATAACAGAGACGGTAACAATCTGTTTCTGAATTTTAAATTTTAGATTTTCGTTTTCCACTTTTGGGGATATTTCCATACTTGCTTTGTTGCAAATAGCAGACAAACGTACGAAATATTTTTCGATTTATCGGGGGTTTGGAAAGAGTCTAAGCCTAATTTATACCATTACTAAATAGCATTTGCCCCTGACATTTACTCTTCCGGGTGTCAGAAATTCCATTTAAGAGCCAATGTCGGACGCACCTTGAAACCATCGTGGCCGGCAAAGTCGTTCGCCAATTCTATTTCGCTACCCATTGATAGATTTTTGTTGCAATTGTACCAAATCTGGGGCTCACTGATGAATATGTACTTTGAGTCGGAAAAATCGTTGACAAAACCATCTTTCGACACCACCTGATCTTCTCGCCAAAAATCGGCAAATCCCGAGATAGTTAACTTATCCTTACAAAAATTCTTGCTCCACACAGCGGTAATCTGGTAGTTATGAGGCTTGCGGGTGGGTGTTTGTTCGATGTATTTGTACAAAACCATCAGTGTAAAACTGCCCGAAAAATCTTTGGTCAGATAGGTGTAAGAGGGTCCGGCAAGGTAGGCATTGCCCAACGAGCCAACACCATTCATTTGCCCACCATTGTATTCGATATGCGCGGCGATGGGTGCATTCCAAAACTTCAATTCCCGGGCAATTTCAAAGTAACTCTGCCCGACACCTTTTTTTGTCCCGCTGTAATCCATATCCACGAAAAAGAAGGTATTACCATATTTATCCGGTTTGAAATACTCGATGGTGGACGTTAGTATCTGACGGTCTGTGCCCATATCGTAGTGCAACTGAATATTTTGCGCACCGGCAAAACAGAAAGCCACAGCAAGGACTGCGGTCAATATATATTTTCTCATTTCCTGATGGTTTAGGTGATAAATTGAAATAAAAGGTTTATGCCTGTTTGCCTTTGGCCTGAAAAACAAGCGCATAGAGTTTCATCTGTTTAATCATCGACACCAAACCGTTGGAACGGGTGGGCGATAAATGCTCTTTCAAACCAATTTTTTCGATAAAATAGAGCTCTGTATTCAGAATCTCATCCGGCGTGTGTGCCGAAAGTACCTGAATCAGCAGTGAAACAATCCCTTTTACGATCACGGCATCGCTTTCGGCCTTAAAAATGACCTGTCCGTCAACATACTCGGCCTGCAACCAAACCCGGCTCTGACAGCCTTCTATCAAATTCTGCTGCACTTTGTATTGCTCATCTATGGGGTCTAATGAATTACCTAAGTCTATCAGCAACTGATACTTATCCATCCAATCGTCGAAAATTGAAAATTCATCGATGATGTTGTCCTGAATTTCTGTTATGGTCATATTCTTCTGAAATTTAATGTGATTAATGAAATATTGAGATTGCAGGAACATATTGTAGTTCCTGTGGCGATCGACAGTTTATTTTTCGAAAACTATTTCGGTAATGGTTTGTCCCACAGCTTTGAGCGCATTCTTATCCATATTCTTCATGGTGTCGTCCAATGTGTGCCAATGCGCAGGAAAACCCTGCTGCGATTGCGGATTGTAATGAATGATGTCTATGCAGGGAATATTAGCCAAACCATTGATATAAACATGATCGTCGGTGATAGCACCACCTTGTCCGCTACGAAAATATTGTCCATAACCCAATTCCTGCGCTTTTGCCCACACTTTGTCGGCTACCGAGCTGGCATATTTTACCGAAATCTGGTCTTTGTAAAAAGTGGCATCGCCCGCGCCAACCATATCCAACAGAATGCCAAAGTCGGCTTTGTACCCGGCTTTGTGCGGATTTTC
>CAZHNZ010000220.1:0-3052 GCA_964534355.1 uncultured Parabacteroides sp. | reverse complement strand
GCCCCAAACCACATAAAAACAGAAAGGAGGATTGCCCGGCAAAGATACAAAAAACTATTAAAAAACGACCCTGCGCGGTTGTCGGCTATTGAAAGGATATACATAGCTTATTTTTTTGAATAACAATTAAATCAATATTAAAAGAAATATTTTAGGAAAAAGAAAATTTTCGGCGGTATCGCTATCGTAGCTATGGCTGTAGCCGTGGCAATGAATGTAACAGTCGGTAATCAAAAACAAGAGAAGCTAAGTTTATTGGCGCTGGCTAATGTGGAGGCGCTGGCGGAAGGTGAAGATGAAAGCGGAGTAATGAAAGTAAATTGTAAACAAATTCTGGAGTATGAGGAAATTATTTATGCCCATGCTTGGGATAAAGTTGATATTAAATACACAAGTAAATATAAAGAAACATCGTGTATTGGTGAAGGCTCAATTTCCTGTATCCGAGATTTTGAAATATTGGGATTTGACCATGAATTCGTGGAATGTAAATGCGTAAACAATTAATTTAAAAATTAGATATAAAGATTGTATATTCAAAGTAATTCTTGAATATGCAATCTTTTTATACAAACAGCAAAAAACATATTAAATATGAATTCAAAAATAACAACAATCATAGTACTGACAATTGCTATTATATATGGCTGTGGTGGGGTAAAAAACATCGAAAGCGAATCATCTATCATGGTTCAGAATGATGAATTAAAATCAGAACTGATTGATTCATCCATCTTTCGCAAAAGTCATTTCGTTGCACTAGAAACCAACGAAAATTCAATTATCCGAAAAATTAATCGGATCTGTTGTGATGAAAATCATTTTTTTGTTTTAGATAAATCATTAAATAAAATCATCAGTTTTGATAAATCAGGTAAGTTTTTAAATTGCATTCAAAAAACAGGTCAGGGTCAAGGTGAGTATATCAGTTTAATGGATTTTTGTGTAGATACCGTTCGAAACCAAATTCTGGCATTATGCGATAAGCCCTATAAAATTATCAGGTTTAGCTATTCCGGAGATTTTATTGCAGAAAAAAGACTGGGCGATTTGTATTTTAACATTGTAACTGATGGGAAAAATATCTATTGTAATAGATCGGAAATAGGAAGCTACCCAAATAATTCACATGAAATAGATTGTTTCAGCCTCGATTTAGAAACCAAACAATCCTTTCTCGCCTTAAGAACCAATATTCAGAATTCATTCTTTTCGAAGGGAAATCAATTAAATTCAACCTTAAATAATTACTATACAAGACGATTTGATACTAATATATATAAGCTTGACAATGATAAAATTAGTATTAAATATTGCTTTGATTTTGGTAAACATTCCATTCCCGGGGCGGATCTTGAAAATGCGATTCAAGATAATATAATGAATCAAATTAATGAAAAGAAACTAGTTTACTCTATAACCGATGTTGTGGAAAGTGCTAAATATCTATTGTTTAACACCAATGTTGCTATCTATTTGTATAATAAAACGTCGAAAGAGCTTATTGGCTTTAAAACAATTGCAAATAATGAAATTAAGCTAAATAGCAATTCGTATTTCCCTTTAAATAATGGCAAAATGATTGTCACAACCATAAGTTCAAATTCACTTTTTGAAATAAATAAAACAGCAAAAAACAATATTAAATTCAACAATAAGGCATTGTTAAACTTAGCCCAAAAAGTAAAGCTTGAGGACAATCCCTTGCTAATAGTAAATGAATTCTGATACGTCAGAAACTATAGATTTTATCAACAATCAGAAGCAAAACGACCAAAGCACATGCCATTCATATTACAGGTTTTGCAACAATAATAAGTTTAAATAAATACGTTATTCAATGAGAAAATTATTTTTCATTATTTCGGTATCGGCACTATTGGTTGCCTGTACATCGTCCAAAGGCGAGCAAACTGAGGCTACCGAACAAAGCAAAGCTCAGACCGAAACAGATGCTCCAACGCCTGTGAAAGCGTTGAAGTTAGTGTTGAGCGATTTTCAGCACGATTTGGTTGCCAATGGTACTATTGTTTCGCGGCGTAAGGCAGAGTTGCGCTTTGAGTCGTCGGCACCTATTATGCGGGTATATGTAAAAAACGGCGACAGGGTAAGTAAAGGGCAAAAAATAGCCGAACTTGACCGCTTTAAACTCAGAAATGCCATGCTGCAAGCCAAAGATAACCTGGAGCGCGCCCGCCTCGAACTGCAGGATGTGCTGATTGGTCAGGGTTACTCCCTGCGCGACTCGCTAAAAGTACCGGCCGATGTAATGAAAATTGCACGCATCCGAAGCAACTATGACCAAAGTTTAAACAGCTATCAAATGGCTGCCTACAACCACCACAATGCGGTACTTGTAGCGCCATTTGCTGGCACGGTAGCCAACTTATTTACAAAAGAGCACAACAGCTCATCGGGCTCGGAGGCCTTGTGTTCGCTAATAGACAATCAGCATCCCGAAGTAGAGTTTAAAATACTGGAGAGCGAAGTCGCTTTGGTAAAAAAAGGCGATAAGGTAAAAGTGTCGCCCTACGCCATTAGCAGCTTTACAAGCACCGGAACAATAACCGAAATAAATCCGCTGATTGATAAAAACGGCATGGTTTACATCAAAGCATTGTTGCCGGCTTCCGAAAAACTGATGGATGGTATGAATGTAAAAATATTGATACAACGCCGCGTGTCGTCTCAATTGGTAATACCGAAAGAGGCTTTGGTGTTGCGTACCAATAAAAAGGTGGTGTTTACTCTCAAAAACGGGCAAGCGAACTGGAACTACATAACTACAGGCCTCGAAAACTCAACCGGCTATGTGGTTACAGAAGGATTACGGGCGGGAGATAGTGTAATTTACGAAGGCAATATCAATCTGGCACACGAATCGCCGGTGGTGATAGTGAGATAAAATGAAGTGAAAAAGGGCAGAGCTGTTGTTCAGTGACCCAATAGTTGGGGTGCAACTTAGAGTCGCGCTCCAACTAAACCGAATAACAAGCACCCGCCCCTGCACTTCGCCCCAAACCACATAAAAACAGAAAGGAGGATTGCCCGG
>CAZHNZ010000219.1:0-3163 GCA_964534355.1 uncultured Parabacteroides sp. | reverse complement strand
TTTCCGACTTACTTTGTTCGGTCGTAGTCGCTGTTTTCTTTACTTTGCACCCTGAAAAAAGTATCAGGGCGCAGATTAATAGTTTAGTTTTCATATCAATAGTGTTTGCATTGTTTCAACATCTCTAAGGCTACTTCTGCCAATTCACGTGTTCGAAAGGCGATTCCGATTTTGAAGTTTATATTGTCGATGGAGTCGTTATCGTAGCTTAATACCATTACTCCGCTTCCATCTTCTGGATCAATAATAAAATATTCCTCTCCAATCTTAGGCCTCCACTCCCAATCCACTATCTCCTGTTTTTCGAAGTCCCAATCTTTACCTACTGCGTGCATCGCTTCGAGTAGTTGGGTGCATTCTTCGGTGGTGGCGTATGACCATCCGTGATAATTGTCGAAACTTTCGTTTTCATCGCAACGGTAATATTTCCCGTTTATCGTAGCAAAAGCCAAAGCAATAAAAATATCACCTATATTAATTCTTGAGAATATAGCTACATCGCCATTTTTTGCAATAAAATCCCCCCTCTTAAACTTAGGCTTTTTTACATCAGCCTCCACCAAAACATAACCATCCGACACTATCGCCTTGCAACCTGCCGGGATTGCGATTTTATCTCCGCTTTGTAGTGTAATTTGCATAATCCTATTCGTTTTCTTGTTTAAGTAATTCGTCTGCCAACTCGTAACACCTACCTATTAAATCTTTAGCATTTGCAAAAGAATACCCATTTCTGCCAGCGTTTACACAAATACCATGCATAGCGCAACAAGCTGCATAAAAGCGTTTTGACATGCCTGCATTTTTTGAGTCAACATAGTCTGTTGGATACGCAGGAGTTTGACCTAATTTTTCTTTTTCCATAATTCGTTATTTTTTTAAATTACACTTAATTTCTTTAATTGCCTCGGGCAACTCTGTATCCATGAACCTCCCGAGCTTCTCTTTATTCTCTGCGCTAATCTTTCCGGAGCTTCGGATTGCTGTCCGGCTGCCGGTAATGTGTCGGGATATTTCCGACCAGTTTAGGAATTTTTCCATAGCTTACAAATTTTCGATGCCACAAAGCATCATTAATACTCCGAAGCCCATGATGGCGCCGATTGACAGAATTAAGATTGCATCTAATGCGCATCTAAGTTTGATTTTTGTTTGTAATTTCATCTGTTTACTCGTATTAATCGGTTAGTAAATGTTTCCTTTGTAAGGTTCGTAATTCTCACGTCAATCCTCGCACCCTCGTAATGCGGGATTTTGCGTAGTATGGCTGCTATGCATTGGGCTATCTTCGTATAGCCGTCATCTGTGTATATGGCCAGAAGTAGGCCGCTTGGCGTTACCGCTTCTACTCTTACCGAGTCGGTTTTTGATAGTCTGAAAATTGGTTTCATAGCTGTTTGCAGTTTTTAGGATACAAAGCAAAGAAAGACTCTTCGCTGAGTTTTAATTTAGATATTGTTTGCCTTATGCTTCCTATCCATACTTTCTTTGAATAAGTTACAATCCCGCCTTTTACACTTGTGACCTTTATACCGTTAATTTCTTTTCCAATTATTGCTTCCATAGTTGTATTTATTATCTAATTACTATTTTTTGACTATCCAAAGCCTCTTCGTTTATATTTTGAGCGTCCACAATGCTCATTGTTGCTACTTTCACTTCTACTCTTGCTCTTGCGTCCCATTTCGAAGCGTTCTTTTTTGATGAAAACTTTTTTTCAAGTTTTGCATCTTTCTTTATTTCCATTTCTAAGACTTTTTCAAAAGGAAGTTTGCATCCCATTGCGATTACTTTTTCTGCTCTTGCTATTTGTTCTGATGTTGCGTTCATAGTCGTAATTGTTTATTTGATTTCTATACCACAAAGATAATACATTTTGCACAATTGTGCACTATATTTCGTGTTAAATAAATAAAAAAACTGCACTATTTTCGCAAACGGTGCAGTTTATCAATAAACAATCTAATAAACAATTATGATTTAGTGGAAAAAAAGTCGCAATAACGTGGGTAAGTCCCTTTATAATGCCCGTTTGGATTGCATTCTTTATCATTGCACGGAACCATGTAATTATCTACCGGGCCGGCGTGCTTGCAATCTTTACATGAGATCAGCGTTTGTTTCTTTTGTGGTTGTTTCATAAGTTGCGGGTGAAGGATTCGAACCTCCGTCAAAGGATTATGAGACCTTTATGTTTCCATTACACCAACCCACATATTGTGTAAAGAGTTGGATTCGAACCAACAATCCCATATAGGGGGCAGATTTACAGTCTGCTGGGTTAGCCATTCACCCACCTTTACATTTTGTGCTCAAAGCAGGACTCGAACCTGCACTCTTTTGAAATTTGGGTCTAAGCCAAACGTGTCTGCCAATTCCACCATTTGAGCATTTATGCGGACTATCTTCACAGGCCGTCAGCATCTGTTTGTTTGCTAATATTAAAAAGTCATGAGTCTTTTGGCACACATACAGGACTCGAACCTGCGATCTCCGTATTAACAGTACAGCGCTCTGACCGCCTGAGCTAATGTGTGCGATATATAATGATACCAATCAAAACCGATACAAAGATAGTGGTTATATTTGGAAATACAAATCCACCTCCTCTTTTCTGCGATTAATAAGTCCTTGCAATGGCTTCCCGTTGGCATTTACCCATTTCATAAACTCGGTGCGTATTTCGTATTCTGTCGCATTCAGGTTTATTTTCTTACGCAAAGTAGATTTTTCGAACGCTCCGATCCCCAAATTAAATACGAACGACACTATTGCATCATATTGATTTTGTGATTTTGGTCGGAATTGGATCCGCTCAAGTTGTAAATCAACTCTCATTAAATCATCCTCCAGCATCATGTCGGCATCCTTTTGCGTTATTTTAAGACCTCTAACAACGTGCGCTCCTGTATGTCCATATCCAATAGTCCAGACTTTAGCCGGGCATTGATACGCCTCTAACCTGCAGCCCTCGAACTGCTTAATTAATGATATTGCTTTTTGTCCGTGTGTCATGCCTTAAAAGAGCTAATAAACGTTCCAATAATCCCTATGCCTAATCCCAAAAAACCGACAATCTTGTTATCCATTGTCAGGCCATAGCCACCGATAAAGGTCGCCACTGATACGCACGCCAGCCCGAACTTTGTCCATTGGGCGGGCG
>CAZHNZ010000218.1:0-3269 GCA_964534355.1 uncultured Parabacteroides sp. | reverse complement strand
GAAAAAACAAAACAAATACAGACACTACAACATCACCCATCCCTACGGGATTCCGTCACACCACGCACCCGCAGTGCCGTAGGCACGATTCCATTTTGTAACGACGTGGCTTTAGCCCGGCGATATGAGCGAAACAGATGTGAGCCGGAGTGCCGTAGGTACGGGACATACCTGTCTTTATGATTTTCACTCGCTGCGCGATACTGCCAGCCAGAGGCCGGTTTTTAGATTATTACCACAACATCTTCCGCTTTTCCATCCAACGGGTTAAAACCCGTTGCTACAACATCGGCCATCCCTACGGGATTCCTCCACACCGCATACCCGCAGTGCCGTAGGCACGATTCCATTTTGTAACGACGTGGCTTTAGCCCGGCGATATGAACAAGACTGATGTGAGCCGGAGTGCCGTAGGTACGGGACATACCTGTCTTTATTGCCACATTATATGTATCCGCTTTACGCTGCACACGGCAATACCCGACTTATTCAATTCCAACGGGTTAAAACCCGTTGCTACAACATCGGCCATCCCTACGGGATTCCGTCACACCACACACCCGCAGTGCCGTAGGCACGATTCCATATTGTAACGACGTGGCTTTAGCCCGGCGACATGAACGAGACTGATGTGAGCCGGAGTGCCGTAGGTACGAGACATACCTGTCTTTATGATTTTCTCTTGCTGCGTAATACTTTGCCAGTCCGGAGGCCGGCTTTTAGCTTTGACATAGGCTGGAGCCGTATGACATACCGAAGCTGCGGCAACCTACGGCGAACAGAGCACAGATACGATTTTATTCTCATTGACTTACAGATTGCAACTCATTTTGTTTAGTTGTTGAATTTGATAATGAATTAGTTTTCAAGCTGTCAATTGTAGAGTTTTTGATTTCTAATTCTTTTCTTAATTCTTTCTTTTCCTTGTCGTTGAAATATGTAAGGCTTACTATGATAAAAGTCCCAGCAGCGATAATAGTAGTTATAATTTTAAAGTAGTCAGGTTTCTTTAAAGATTTTTCGTATTGTGCGATTGTGTCGAAATTTAAAGATACTTCGTGCCCAAATTCTGAAAACTTAATTGCACTGTCTGAATGATTATTAAAATACTTAGAGTAAAACAAAATAAATTGCGCTTTTCTTGTATAGTCATTGTCGTTTAAATCTTTAATTATTGATATATCTCTAATCATTAAATATCCCTTTGTGGAATTTTTCAACTCAACAAACGCAGTTTCGATTAATTTTTTTTCACTCATTTTCTTTGTCTTTATTTTTTATACACTGACGCATAACATTAACATATGCGCAACCAGCTTCCTTCATGAACTACACCATTATATATAATGCATTAGTGCTGTTTATTTTGTTTATTACATTTTTGATAATCGGCCTTATACAAATATTGGTGATTGAATTATTATTGCACATACAGGAACTAAACCAAAACAACTAACTATATCCTAACAAAAATCGAATATATCTGTAACTAATCTCATATTCTATGGGCTCAGTCCTTTTCATCTTAAGATGGTTTAATTCAGCGAGTATATCTACTCTGTCGCTAAAAGAGTTCATCAATGAATGATAACCAATATCCCAAAAATGATTATCTGGATCGGAAATATCTCTAAAATCCGCAGGGCTTGATTTTAATTCTGATTGTAAAAAATATGCATCAAGCCTTTCAATTTCACGAAATAAAGTATTTTTCAATGCTCTGTCTATTTGGCAACAGCAGCCTATAGAATTAACCTGTTTTATTTTGTCACAAAATAATTCTACTCTATCAATTATTTCTGAATATCTCACTATAAGCATTTTCTCAAAATCAAATAAATACACTTCATATCTTTTGTGCTCTAGTTTCTTTGAAGCACAATATAAAAGCATATCTAATGAGAATGAAGTGATATTAATGTTCTGCTTAAACCAACATCTACATCTCTCAATTTCGGGAACCTTCTCATTGTAATAGGTGCGAATATATTTCTCACACTTAGATACTTGTCTTTGCAACTCTTTAAAGCATTTAGCTAAAATCAAATCAAAAGACTCATTCAAAAAATCAATATGCCTTTTCAATATTGAATCAATATCAGCAATTTTATCCGGATGATTTTCATTCTCGGGTACATAACTAATATAATGAATAGACTTTGAATTGATACTTTTTAAAATAATTGTTGATTTAATCTGATTTGCATTATTGTTGCATTTATTCGTCTTGCACTCATTACTACTTCTCTCGTCACTTAAGGGATGGCCTATAAGCTCATTTCTCAAATCACGATTTAATCTCTTATTCAAATTACCTTTGATATTTACGTCAAATACATTTGCAATTGCATCAGTTAAATCTTGTTGCACGTAAATAGCTTGCAGCAATCCGAAAAACCGAATAAAACCATCATTGAACGAAACTTTTTTATCTGTGTCTAAATCAACAAGTTCGAATATTTTGCAGAAATACTCATAAACATCACTAAAATTAAACTTGCTGTAAATATATTGATTGGACACATTGTCGAAATTCTTAAATGAATTACGCATATCATTTATCAAATCCAATTTTTGTCTTGCATTTTGGATCTTGAATAATCTTTCACTCTGCTCCATCGTATTGAAATTAATTATCAAGTAATCACAACAATCCGCCCCAAATAGCAGGATTAGTTAAAATATTAGCAACAATATTGGTTAGTGTATTTTCACCGACGCTTTTCAATTTATCAACCACTTTTATTTTAGCCTTTTGCGACTCAGGCTCTTCTGTAACTATCGCTTTAATTTCATCAAGCTGCTTTCCAGTCAATTCCTCTTTAATTGACTCCATGAATATATTTATTGCCAATTCTTGCGATTGAGTTTGTTCTTGTTTCTGGTTTAGATGCACATTAACAATGGAATCAGGCGTGCTTTTTTCGTTAGGGTTTCGGATAGGGATAATTTCAGGCATACAACATATTGCTTCTAAGCATCCTATTAATCGAATATGGCTAGTGCTATTAGGATAAGCTTTGCAATTGTTTTCAAAATCAGCAACACACACATCATTGGGGTAATTTTGGTTCAAAAAGCGCTTACACTTTTCCTGCCATTTTATATAACCGTTTGGATCGTTTACGGAATAGCCATTTTCCCCTTTAGAAATCCTAAATAATTTCCCTTCTTCTATCAACTCTTCAATTCTCATAATCAATTATTTTTTAAGACAAACACTTTCAATATTAAGGATAATTCTTACGTATCATTTTTTCAAGACAGGA
>CAZHNZ010000217.1:0-3319 GCA_964534355.1 uncultured Parabacteroides sp. | reverse complement strand
AATGATTAAAAGTATCCTTCATTGGAATAGATCGCTATTCCTGACCTTCGTTTTTCTTTGTCTCTATTTTTCGAAAGTTGTTTCGGCAACCATTTCAGATGGTAATCTTGCCTATCAGAAAACAGTGTCTGTTTTAGGTCCGAATAGTAATACGAATAATTTTTCAAAGTCGCCCAATAATCTTTTGAATTTGACAGATGGAAATGTCAGTTTCAACAATACTTTATGGACTAATACCGGAACTACGGTGGCTGCCGATGGAAGCACCGGTGCATTTATTGTTGATTTAGGGGCAAGTACTACATTCAATCGCTTTAAATTTTTCAGACAGGGCGATGGATACAGGGCTTTGCCTTTTGACTATCAGATTATCTATTCAGATACAAAGCCAACTGCCCTGAGTGATTTATCAAATACATCGATTTACAAAGTAATGTCATCGGGAACAGTGGCAAGTCACCTCGGCGAAAGCACGGTTACGTTGGACTTAGACGATTATGCTCAGTCGGCTGTAACGGGCAGGTATGTTATTTTGTATGTCAAAAACATGACATTGATCAATAGCAAAACAACATACTATTTCATTGGCACCGAAATAGAGATTTACAACAGTTTCACCACCAATATTAATTATGCAACAGCAGCTCAGGGTGCCGGTTTTATGCCTTGTTCGGTTACCGATGCCACTGAACAAACCAAATTGTTAGCCGGAAAAACATATATTGCTACAAATGGGGCCAAAGACAATGGCGTGGGAACAAACAGATTCTTAACGTTGCAATTGGGACAAAACGGGCAATACATCAGCGAATTGCGCTTTTCGACAGACGTAAATACAACGGCTTCTGTCTATTACAGCAACGCCACTGTCTGCCCATTGGCCGAAGATATTGCCTCATGGACTTTGTTGGGGGCCAATCAGACTGCACTGGCCATTCAGAATATTAAGTCAGAAATTGTACCCGCAAAATTTATCAATATTCAATATTCGGGAGTTAGCGCAGGCGTTAACAGGTATATCAATCAATGTGTTGTGTATGGCCCCGATGCTTCTACATTGGATAGGGCAATCGTTTCTCAGGTAGCCGATAAGCTGACTGTAAATGCTATCCTCGGAAAAAATACCACTTTAAGCGCCATTCTGTTTGATATGAATCTTTATACGAATGGCGACTGCAATACCCCCGTTAGCTGGGTATCCTCTAAACCGGATGTTATCTCTAACGCCGGTGTTGTAACGCGTCAGAGTACAGACCAAACGCTCACCCTGACAGCAACCATTGCGAGAGGAACTGCGACGCCGGTTCAGAAAATATTCACGGTCACGGTTTTAAACAATGCGATGACTGAAAATCAGATTGTTGACAGAGATTTTGATGCATTGACCAATGAGTTGGTTTTGAATGGGAATTCTGCTTTGAATAATGTGTTGACCAAACTCAATTTGCCTGTGGTCGGAATCTATTCGTCCGCCATAAGCTGGCAGGTAGATGCGACGGGTGTTGTTGATGTAAACACCGGTGCAGTAACACAAAATAATTTTGCTGATAAAACGGTGACTCTTACCGCTACATTAACAAAAGGAGCAACAAGCAGGACGAAATCTTTTACCATTACTGTTAAGCAATTTCCATTTGTAGAGCAGTCCGGTGATAATCCTGTTCTAATGGATGCCATCGTGTCGAAGCCCAAAGACAATATCGTGTTTCTGATGGCCGCAGCTTCAAGGCACTCGCAGGGATTGACCGTATTTACATCAGTTCCCAAACATTTTTGGATAGATAATTTTGGGAAAAACGCAAACGATTACCTGGAATGGAAAGTTAACGTTTCAGAAGCAGGTGTTTATCATGTAGACGCTTTATTGTCTGCCACCACAGCTCAGAGTTTGAAATTATACGTGGCCGAAACCGCACAATCGCTGATCTTTACACCCGCCATTTCGGGTTGGAATAAAATTGATGCCGGTACTATCTCGCTTCCGGCCGGAACTTCTACCTTGAGATTAGTGAAAAACTCTACCGATTTAACTGCCATCGTAATCAAATCATTGGAGTTGGTAAGAGAATCTGATAGAGCCGCTTATTTGAATCGGATCAGTCAGTTCAAAGCCAATTCGACAGATCTTTCAAAATCAAAATACGGATTGATGTTTCAGTATGGTGTTTGGGGTTACCCAAAAACAGGAGCTGCCAAATCGATGGAAGATGCAACGAATTCGTTTGATGTGCCGAAATTTGTCCAAATGGTAAAAAGTACGGGAGCAAAATACATTATATGGTCTGCCACCTGGTATCAATATCGTATGCAGGCACCCATTCAGGCTTTAGACTCAATTATGGGTGCCAAAACTCTTACCACAACGCGTGATTTAATTGGAGAAGTCGCAGCTGCTTTAAAAACAGAAGGGATTGGCTTCTATCTTTATTACCACTCCGGTCTGAATCAGGAACCCACCTGGCTGGCCAAACAAAACTGGCCGGCAAATAATCAGTTTTCGTACACCTGTACCGGAAACAGAACTACATTTTTCAATAACTGGATGAGTGTGGTCAAATGTCTGGGAAATCGTTATGGAACCAATCTCGATGGCTGGTTTTTCGATGATGGCTGCAACTATTATCCGGCACCATTCGAAACCCTGGGAGAGGCTGCCAGAGCAGGTAATCCGAACAGGCTTATTTCCTGGAATCCCTGGTCAGGTTGTCGTTTCACCGATTTTCAGGATGTGCAAATGGGCGAAGGAAGTCATGGCGAAGTTGCTACCGGTAGTGGGGCTGTTGGCGGAAATGGCGTGTTCACTTCCGGACCTCAAAAGGGTTTACTGCAACATGCAATGTTCGTAACTGAGCAGGATTGGGGAGTACATAATGCCAATACGGTTATAAGCACTAAAATCACAAGTCAACAAGCTATAAATTGGGTGACAAGTGCAAGTGCACGCAATGTCCCATTGTCTTTCGATATAATGATGTGGGAGGACGGAAGTGTTAGCGATTCTACACTCAATGTGATGAAAACGCTCAGGAAAACGTTTTACCCATCCATGGGGATTAATAACATTATGATCGATAATAATGGTAGAATCAAACTTTCGCCAAGTCTGGTCACGAACCAAACAACATTGCTTATGCCCAACGATAGGGGCGGGGAGTTTAAAATTTCCGTTTATGATATGTTTGGCAGGGTTGTTTTTTTGAGAAATATATCAGTGTCCGATAATAAAGTTTGTCTCGATTTATCGGCTCTTTCTTCCGGTGTTTATAATCTTCGAATGGAAGGGGCAAAAAGTTATGAATGTAAGTTTATTAAGCAATAG
>CAZHNZ010000216.1:0-3329 GCA_964534355.1 uncultured Parabacteroides sp. | reverse complement strand
TCGAAGCTAAGATTTGCAATGAAAATGTTCATTTTAATCGGGTTTAATAAAGTAAATAATAATTTAATTGGATTGAAGCTAAAAGGAGGAGGATGCTTACTTTAATATGCCCTTTCGAAGTGAACCGGATAGAATAGTGGAAATTCCTGCATTTTGTCATTAATCGGGTACAAAGATAATCAAATATTTGGAATAATGAGAGTTACAGTATATTAAAAAACCTCCGGTTCTATTACAGCAGTTCTGCAAAAGAGCCGGAGGCCATTCGTATAAGAAATATGAGTCTGTTAAGAATTTATTTTTGAGATAGAGGATATTATTTTTTGTTCCTCCTTATTAAAGTCAACAGTAATGGTATCCCCTTCAGAAACCGTTGCCTGAATAATCATCTCTGCCATTTCATCTTCGAGATATTTTTGAATTGCACGTTTTAACGGACGGGCACCAAACTGAATATCATATCCCTTTGAGGCAATAAATTCTTTTGCATTTTCTGTAATAACAAGTTTATAACCGAGATTCTCAACCCTTTTGTAGAATCCTTTCAATTCCAAATCAATTATTTTAAAGATAGAATCTTTTCCTAATTGATCGAACATCACAATATCGTCAATCCGGTTTAAAAACTCCGGTGCAAAAGCACGGTTCAACGCTTTCTGAATAACTCCCCTTGAATAATCCTTCTCATCTACCTCACCTGGAGAAGCGAAACCAACACCCCGACCAAAATCTTTCAACTGACGGGTTCCGATATTAGAGGTCATGATAACGATTGTATTCTTAAAATCAATCCGTCTTCCGAGACTATCTGTCAACCTGCCCTCATCCAACACCTGCAAAAGAAGATTGAATACATCGGGATGCGCCTTTTCTATTTCATCAAGCAACACCACCGAATAAGGTTTGCGACGCACCTTCTCGGTCATCTGCCCGCCCTCTTCGTAACCTACGTAGCCCGGAGGGGCACCAATCAACCTTGAAACAGTGAATTTCTCCATATATTCACTCATATCAATACGGATAAGTGCATCGGTCGAATCGAACAGAAATTCGGACAGAATCTTGGCCAGGTGGGTTTTTCCGACTCCCGTTGGCCCAAGAAACATAAACGTACCAATTGGCTTATTGGGATCTTTCAGCCCCACACGATTGCGCTGAATGGCTTTTACAATTTTATCCACAGCCTCATCCTGACCAATTATTTTCGATTTTATCTCCTGATTCATGAGCAAAAGCTTATGACTTTCGGCCTGTGCAATTCGCTGAACAGGCACACCGGAAATCATAGCCACTACCTCGGCTATTTTATCTTCATCCACCACCTGACGGTTCTCTTTTGTCTCTTTTTCCCAGTTCTCTTTGGCCAGATCAAGCTGTTGAGAAAAGTTTTTTTCCTTATCTCTGAAACTTGCCGCCAGCTCAAAGTTCTGCGCTTTAACCGCACTGATTTTGTCCAGACGAACCTGCTCAATGGATTTCTCCAGTTCCTCAATATTTTTTGGAACAATAATATTGGTAATATGCACCCTCGAACCAGCCTCATCCATGGCATCAATTGCCTTATCGGGGAAATTGCGGTCGCTGATGTAACGCTCGGTCAACTTAACGCAAGCCTTCAGGGCTTCCGGTGTATAGAACACATTGTGGTGATCTTCGTATCTGTCCTTCACGTTTTCAAGAATCTGAAGCGTCTCCTCGGCAGTAGTCGGATCGACCATCACCTTCTGAAAACGTCTTTCGAGAGCACCATCTTTCTCAATATTTTTTCGGTACTCATCGAGCGTTGTTGCTCCAATACATTGAATTTCGCCTCTGGCCAAAGCAGGTTTCAGCATATTGGCGGCATCGAGCGAACCACCTGCACCGCCAGCACCCACGATGGTATGAATTTCATCAATAAACAAAATTACGTTTGGATTCTTGGCTAACTCGTTCAAAATAGCTTTGATACGTTCTTCAAACTGCCCACGATATTTGGTTCCGGCTACTACCGAAGCCATATCGAGCGAAATAAGTCGTTTATCAAAAAGAATGCGCGACACTTTACGTTGCACAATGCGCAATGCTAATCCTTCTACAATCGCCGATTTACCAACACCGGGCTCCCCTATTAATACCGGATTATTTTTCTTTCTCCGGCTTAATATCTGAGCCAGCCTTTCAATCTCACGTTCCCTACCCACTACCGGATCGAGACGGTTCTCTTCAGCCGCTTTTGTTAAATCACTACCAAAATTATCGAGCACAGGGGTATCCTGTGCGGTTTTGGTATGCGTTCCACCGTGAGAGGAAGAATCGCTATGCATCATTCTGTCATCAGAATCGTCGTCATCATCACTAAAGTCTGCACCCATATCTATTGGTTTATCTGTTGTTTTTCCATCAATAAAATCGTGAGCGGTATTGTATGTAACATTCCACTCCATAAATGCCTCTGAGGCCAGATTATTGTTATCCTTGAGAATGGCCAGAAAAAGATGTTCGGTATCAGTCTCATCGCTTCGCATAAGCCGAGCTTCGAGAATACTGATTTTAAGAACACGCTCTGCACTCTGGCTGATGGTAATTCCATCCTGCACCTTATCCCAATGCGGCAAATAAGCATTACTTCTTGTCACATTCTTTTCGATATGCTGCTTCAGATCACTTACCTGCAGACCTAAACCTCTGATAATTTCAATGGCACGTCCGGTACCTTCTCTGAAAATGCCCAACATAAGATGCTCAGGCCCGATAGATGTACATTGTAATCTTTCGGCTTCTTCCCTGCTATACCCCAACACATCTCTTACCTTTTGAGAATAATTATTTTTCATATTCTTCCTGTGTTATATTAAAAAACCCAGGGCCGGATTTTGTTATTTATCATTATATAAAAAAAACAAACAACAAACTGTATTTGTTTCGAATCGCTATAAAATAATGTTTTTCAACATCAAATACAGGAATCACCCCCTACCCTATAATTGCAAATATAACGCATTTATTTCAGAGTTGTGAAAAAATAATCAATTTTTGTTTTCTGTTTTTTTTCTTATTAATAGATTGGAAGCCGAGTTACATTTCTGTGAAAGTTTTACCCCATATTCTTTATTATTTGACGGGAAAGTCTTACCTTAGCACGGTTTTTCAAATACAAAACAAAGCATTATTATAAAATACAATTTTAAATGATCGATCAGGACAGAATTATTAAAGTTAACATCGAAGACGAAATGAAAAGCAGCTACATTGATTATTCAATGTCTGTGATTGTTTCGCGTGCACTTCCCGATGTGAGAGACGGCTTCAAACCGGTTCACCGACGTGTATTGTACGGAATGAACGAA
>CAZHNZ010000215.1:0-3344 GCA_964534355.1 uncultured Parabacteroides sp. | reverse complement strand
TTTGTCCTGAAATGGTTTTTTGCTAACCCCATACCCCACAAACAAAACACATTTTATATTCTTTCTGGTACACCAAAACAGCGATTTATTTTTGTTTGAACAAACATACATCTATTAATAGATCGTTGATTATAGACGTTATTAGATGGCTAAAATAGAGTGTTTATTATACTCCATACAAAAGATAATACATTCATCTAAAGGCATAAAAGAAAAGTGGTTAAATGTGTTTTATAACATACGAATATATTTGTTTTGTGTTATCCGGTTGTGTTATCTTTGGCGTATAAATTAATCACTAAAATAAAACATCATGGAAAGAAAAGAAATCGCATTGATTGAAAACGGTTTAATTGTTGGTTATATCTTACAATTGTGGAAACCAGACAAAAACAATATCTATCATTTAGTGAGTGAAAAAAGAATCAGATTTGAACAAATTTAAAAGTTAAAATTATGAAAACGACAAAACAGAATTTTTTATCGTGTGACAAAAAGACTGCAATTAACTCTTATGGAGTTTTATTTGAGGTCGGAGAAGTTGTAAAACATCAAGACAAAGAGGCCGGAACAGCAAAGATAATTAGCTTCTTTGAGGATATTGCGAGAAATGAAATAGCAGCGCAAACAACAAAGGGTGTGGCTCATATCGATTTTATAGAGCAACAATAAAACCTTATTTAAGTTTGTCCGTATCTAATCAAAAACGGACAATTTAAAAACAAAACAAACCTTTAATTTTTATTAGTATGAAAACACTTGTTAAATCACTCAAGGCACATTTAGAAAATTCAGGAATTAAAGTAACTGATATTCGATACAAATCTCATGGTAGAGTATTTTCTATTGGTATTGATGCAAACGACTCAAAAGGTAATTATGTCACTATTGAGCCGCAAAGCAATGGAGTTTATTTTGTTGTTTTTGACAGTGTTGAGCCCCACAAATACGGATTCAATAAACATCATTTAAGTTCGCATTACTCGAATAAAAGGAAAGGTTACCAACCTATTTTGACTGCCACGATAGCCGAAATGAAAAAAGAAATAAATGATTTGTTTAATATTGGAAAGTAAAAGGTTTGCCCTAAGCGCGCTGATCAATCGGGAAGCGGGGCAAACATGTCAATACAAAGATAGCAATTTTATTTAAACTTAAAAACACACAAAAACATGAAACACATTTTACATTTATCCGAAACAACAAAACAAACTTTATTGTTTGTGTTTGCTTACTCTATGTTCGTTTTAATGATCTTATCTGCTGCGATGGGTAAAGATATATTAAAACTGTTATAATTGATTGTGGGGCTTAAAATTGCCTTTAAAATGAGAAGTATTTACCTTTAATAATTATCGACATGAAAAAGATAAAAGCATATTGGGAATCGGAAGAATTCGACATGATCAAACATTGGGTTACAGTCCAACACTTTGTTGAACTAGAAATCGAAGACGATGCAACACAAGAGGATATTAATGACTTAATGAAAAGAAAAGACGTTAAACAAATAAAATAAACGATATGAAAAGAGAAACAAAACAACAAACTATTAATCGCTATTTGGGTTATATTATTCAATTAGAATCAGAATTAAATGAACTTGATGAATATATGAAAGAGAAATTTTCATGGAAACAAAAGACAATAGATAATTATAAAAATCTATTGAAAAATAAATACAATTTTGAGTAAAAAAAAACAAAACTAAATTTTATTGTTATGAAAACAACATTTAAAGCATTTACAGAATTAGATGAGTGTATTGATTATCTTGTTTCACTTGGGTGCATGGAAAGAGAATTGAAAATAGCAAAACGATGCCTTGAAAATTTCTATTCAGCCAGATTTAGAAATTCAATAGTATTATATGACCCATACAGATTATTGGAACTAAAATAAAACATTTGTTTTTTGTTTTGATTATTGATTGATTGACTTAAACCTCTTATCTAACAAATAAGAGGTTTTTTGTGTTTGATTATTTTTTATTCCTAGACTTGTCTAGTTCTGTTTTAAACACCTCTAATTCATCTAAAGACGTAAAAAGATATTCAATGAACTTTCCGTCTAAATATTCCATATATAAAAATTCATTCTTTTTTGTATTTGAATAAGTGTTTGCACTTATTCTTTTATGGACTAAAGGATTAAACACGTTTTTAACCTCTGATATTATTTGTTGCTTTTTTATTGATCTATCGGAATGTGTGTAGTTTTCTTTCCATTCGCCACACTGTTCTAAATGTTTTATTATTCCAGACCTAGAAAGTTTTGTTTTTACTTGAATATCTGAAACACTTTTATTTTTTCTATACATTAAGACTATTTCGTCTATTTCAGCCTTTTTACAAACCTTTTCAACTGTTTTTATTATTACGTCTTCCTTAGCATCAAACCATTCACCAATTCGCCTAAATTCACCTAGAATAGAATGTATTTCTGATTCATATTTAATGGCATCTTTTAATCTATCAGATTTATATATTAAAGACATATCACAACCAGACCCGCTTATTAAATTACCAATTCTTTTTTGTACGTCTTCTGATATTCCAATTTTATACAGTTTATTGACATGGTTTAAAATAACGTAAATATGCTTTGTTCTTTCTAGTTTAGCATTCATTGTTTTTATTTTTAATATCTAAAGATAACACTTTCCAAAGTGTTATAATATTGACTAATTATTTATTTTTGGTTGTTATTTGCTTCCGATTAGACTAAAATAACTTACCTAACTTGTATAGACAAGTAACACCACAAACCAAACAAACCATTTTTTTATTTATTGATAATCGATAAATAGTTTTTTGAATCCCTTGTTATCAGCTACTTTGTATTTCAAAGTAAACAAACAAAATAACCCTGAACGGGTTTTATTTTTGTTGTGTACACAAACAAACAGACAAGCTGTTTTTATTTGTTTATATATACACGTATAGTAATACTCTTTATTAGTATTGTATAAATGCCTTTAGAGAATAGCTTAAGTATGTAATGAGTATTTACAGCCTCATACGTTATCGTTTTAAGGCAATAGGGACACGATCAGTATTAAAACAACCAAACACCTTGTTTTTATTTATTGTTGTTTATAGACGTTAAAACAAACAAAAAACACTATTTATTTTTATTTACATACTATTAGTATTATAATATATAAACTTATATAATATTTTCCTTTGAAGGTAAAATATTAATATATTTTGTTGTAATTAAAAAAAATAGAAAATTATTTCGTTTGTGCAAATATTCTGTGTTGGAATATGGAATAATTAACAATTAATTAATATTAGAATGATAAAATATGTTCTTTAGCAGAAAACAGAAAAATAGTTTGT
>CAZHNZ010000214.1:0-3362 GCA_964534355.1 uncultured Parabacteroides sp. | reverse complement strand
GGTGCCGAGTTGCGCACGGGTTACGACTTTCGTACGGCGCGGCGTAGTCTCAACCTGCTGATTACTGAATGGGCTAACCGTGGGATGATAGTGCATGTAGTATCATAAGGAGGTGGTAGTATGGGTAAGCGTAAATGCAGCAAAGAGACCTGTAAGCTATTTGCGGAATGCGAAGACAAAGAGGCTATGCAGAAAAAACAAAAGGAGACGAAATGAAAGATCAGGCAATGTTGGTAAGAGCGTTCAAAACCCTAGCAGACATTGCCGCAACCAGCTCCAAAAAAGAGAAAGAAGCCCTTCTTCGGAAGGGCGATTCTCCTTACCTTAGAGACTTACTGGTAGCGGCTTACGACAAATTCAAAACTTATCGCGTAGCAACTATTACGCAACCTACTGAATATAATATTGTCCAGCCGGATACTATGGAAGACTTCTTAGACCTATGTAAACTCCTAGCTAGTCACACCATTGGCAGTTCAGAGGCATCTCTGCGTATCAAGAGATTCTTAGCCAAGAACACAGCAGAAGGTGCGCAGGTTTTTACAAATGTTCTACTCAGGGACTTACGTTCTGGATTTGATGAGAGTACGTGTAACAAGGCATTTCCAGGGTTGATACCTGTGTTTAAAGTACAACTAGCCAATAAGGTAGAAGATTGGGATGCCCTCTCCTACCCTATTATTGTAGAGGAGAAGTTTGATGGAGTCCGAACACTGGCAGTATACGATGGCATTGAAGTTAAATTCTTTAGTCGAGAAGGGCGTGAGTTCGACGAATGCGGCGTCATTGCCGAGCAAATTAAGCAACTCGCTCCTGGATTGCCGTTTGTCCTCGACGGAGAGTTCATTGCCACGAAGTTTAACCCTGCTAACAAAACCTGTAAGAAATACGCTGATGGTAACTGGCCTTTCAATTACGGATTGAGTTTAGTAAAGACTCAAGACAAGACCAGAGACGAAGTAGCAGAGCATCTTAGTTACATAGTTTGGGATTGTATAGACTACGAGTTCTTCATGTCGTCAGGCGTAACGGGTCGCAATCAGAGATTAGTAGACAGAAAGATGCAACTGGAAGTTTTGTTTGAAAGACACGGACTTGAGTTCAATAACCTCAAGCAAGCCAATAACACCGTATGCCTAGATAAGGGCGAAGTTATGTCCTTATTTAAAGAGATGCGCCGGCAGAATAAAGAAGGCGTTATGCTCAAGAATCCTAACTCCGGTTACGATTTCAAACGTAGCAATGCAGTACTTAAACTGAAAGAGTTCTTCAATATGGATTTACGTATCGTAAGTGCAATTGAGGGGACAGGCAAGTATGTTGGTATGCTTGGCGCTCTAGTCTGTGAAGACGACGATGGTAAGATTTCTACTAAGGTAGGTTCTGGATTCACTGACGACGACCGTACAGAGCTGTGGTTCTCTTGGTTAAGTGGAACTCTTAAAGGGCAGATAGCTGAGGTCAGTGCGCAAGAAGTTACACAAGACGGTTCGTTGCGGTTCCCTACTTTTGTAGGACTGCGCTTTGACAAGACCACTACTAACACCGAGGGCTTAGTATGAAACGAGTAATACTAGTAGACTTTATGGGTTCTGCTTACTACCACCACCACGCTAAAGACGGTAATCTGGTATACAACTTCACTAAGAATATTAGAGAGATTGCTAACACATTCAGCGTGGACAAGATAGTACTACTACAAGAGGGAGGTTCTGAGTATCGTAAGAACCTCCTTCCTACCTACAAAGCTGCTCGTAGGGAGCGTAGGGAGAAGCAGACCGAAGCAGAGAAGAACGACTATCTAAAGTTTATTGAAAGTACCAATACGCTGATAGACACTTTAAAGCTGCTAGGGATTCATACCCTGCAGGTATTTGGGGCGGAGGCGGACGATCTGGCGGGTTATCTATGTGCTGTTCTTCCGTATCCAGAGTATCAGTTGTTGCTATTATCAGAAGACTCTGACTGGTCTCAGTTGCTTTCAAGACCCAATACAGTACAAGGGTCGTACAAGACGATGGCAAAGAAGATAGCGGCTACTGGGTATGTTACACCAGATGATTGGCTTAGTTGGAAGAGGTTCTGCAGCACAAAGGGACTTACCCCTGACCAGTGGTTTGAGAAGAAGATGCTTACTGGTGATACTTCTGATAGTATCCCAGGAATTGACGGTCTAGGCGATACTGGCGCCACTAGACTTATTGAGAAGTACGGTTCAATTAAAGAGATACTTATCAACAAAGAAAACCTCGATATCCCAAGGCTTACAGCAAAGGCTAAAGCCAACATAATTGATAGCGACGAGGTGCTTAAACTTGGGTACTCTCTTATGAATCTGCGATGGACTCCCGAACAATGGGAAGTCATTGTTAAGTTGGATACATCAAAAATTGCTGAACTGATTAACAATGGGTTACAGGCTGAAAACGTAGTACAAGAAGCCGCATTTACTGAGCTTTGCTATGTTAATGGGTGGATTGACTTCATAGACAATCCAAGATGGTTCGATGCTTTCTCATAATTATTTTTATTTATTTGAAAATAACTATTGACAAATAGATATTTTTGTGCTATAGTATATAAACAATGAGCAAAACGAATAACAAAATATACTTTGACAAAATTCGCAAACCGATCGCTCCACCTACTAAGGCTTTCAAGTCTATTAGAGATTACGACCGTTCGGCTAACCGAAACTATCTATCTGATAGTAGTTACTACGACATAGATGAAGATGATGTCGAGGAAGGAGACGACGATGGCGAAGGGTAAAGGAAAAGGCGGCAAATGCTGAGTTAGCGCTAGTAGTGATAAAGCTAGTGGCTACGTGGAAGAGGGGAATGATAACACGTTAAAACTTTCCCCATATTTCAAACATCCATTTCAAGGAGACATTTCAATGGCAACAAAATCAACTAAGGCAACCGAGGCAGCAGCAACTAGTGACGATCTTTATGCAGGTTACACAGAAGAGGAAAAAGCAGAGCTTCTTGCCCTTACAGGACAGAATGCTAACCTTAAAGGTGAGAAAACGCCTATCCTCAAAGTTAACTACTGTGACCTCGAAGATGTCAACGGTAACTCGGTTAAAATTAATTAACAAGGTAAACTCAAAAGGCTTCTCAATCTAGTTAGAAACAGTTGATGAGAAGCCATGAAATATCAACGAAATTACAAAGAATTTTTAAAAAGAAAGTTGGCATTTCAACATTAAAATCCATTTACCAATATGAATACCAACCAAGTTCAAGGTTCCACTTAGAAATATTTTCTATTACCAACCTTGCTCAATGGTTTAAGTTCCAACCCATATGAAAAAGCTACAAAATAAATTAGGTAACGTATTCCACTTAAAGTAAAAA
>CAZHNZ010000213.1:0-3514 GCA_964534355.1 uncultured Parabacteroides sp. | reverse complement strand
ACCTCACCGGAGCCACCAACCAGAACCCCGGCGAGTATGTAGCCACAACCTCCGCCCCTGTCACAAAATGGTTCGACTACGCTAACCCCTATACAGTTGATGGCAACGGAGTTGTGACGGATAGCGGCGTGAGGACTCCCGCCTACACCTCGCAGGGGTATTTGAGTGAGCCAGCGGGGACGAATATATTTAGCAATCCGCTTGCTCCTGCAACACAGGGTATCACTGTCACAGCAGTGCAACACACCCTATCATTCTATGGCACAGGTTCAATAGTTGCTACTGGTACGGCATCTTTCACGCTTAATGGAACGGGTGCTAACAACAGAGTGACGCAGACCTTCACCCCTACTGCTGGCACCCTTACGCTTACACTATCAGGTTCGGTTACTTCCCCACAACTTGAGACAGGTGCGGTTGCTACAAGTCCGATGCTGTCCAGCGCCGCCACCTCCACCCGTGCGGCAACGGCTTTGAGTTATCCGGTGAGTGGGAATCTGCCAGCAGGTAAGAAGGTTATCACAGGCAAGGTCACGTTCAACGGCTTTGCTGGTGGGTATGATCCTGTTATCTGGTCATCGTATCAGGACGCTAACAACTACGTTCAGATTCTTTACTACGCACCTAACTTCATCCTATTCCTGAAGCGTATTGCTGGTGTGAACTACAGTGCTGATAGAACAATAACCACTCCGATTGTTGGTCAAACCTACACATACAGAGCGACCATTAATGCTGACAACACTATGGCTGTATCATGGGATGGTAGTGCAGAGGCAACACAGGCGAATACAACTGCTCCGGTGTTTGGCACTACGTTTCAATTAGGTAGCCAGAACGGGGCAAGTCAGCCAGTAGCCACGTTTGGTGAACTAAAAATATTGAGTGCATAAGGATAACAACATGACAGAGTTAAAGATCAAAATAAAACCCGGCTTCACCCTCGCTGATGTAGCTACAGAAGTTCAGGCACTCAATCAGGCGGTAAACGGTACGACATTCCCTCGCCCTATCAAGTGCAATCCCCTGTCCGAGCAGCCAGAGGGCTTCGTTGGCGATGTAAACACCCCGCCTGATGTTGATGGCTTCGTTACGATCCGGCTGGCAGACTATGGTTACTTTGACACAGGACTTGTTGCGGATTTGGGTCTTACTCCACAGACGTTCAGCTTTGTGTATGGAAGTGTTGGTGGAGGTATTATCTGACATGAATAAACAGCAGGGATACTTTAAGAATCTACTGATTGGTTTAGATCAGTTTGTAGGAACCATCTTTGGTATCCCTGCTGATATTACCATTAGTGGGTGGGTAGGTTATCACTATCCTGGTAGTTGGTATGAGAAAGCTATCAACTTTGTCTTTCAAGATGAGAACCATTGTAAAAATTCTATAGAGTGGGATGAGGTATAAAATGGAAGAACAAGAAAAGGATTCAAGAGGGTACATCCCACGCAAGAATGTATTGACTGAAGCAGACCTAAAAGCTCTTGCAGAACTGTTGTCTCAACATCCGTGCAAGTTCCAAGTTAGTCATGAGCAAATGGACGATATGTTAAGACTCTCAAAGTTCTTCAAGAAGTTTGAAGATAAGGTTATCTCTGGAGTCCAATGGGTTCTCTTGGCTATCATAGGAGGCTTCTTCTACCTCTTGTATAATCATGGTTATTTTACAGGGAAGTGATAATGGAAGAATTAAATATAGACCAAAAGCTAGAAGAATTAGAGCAACTTCTCATTGACCAGATATTAAAGAAGGCTAGAGAACAGGAACCTCTAAACTCTAGTGAAATGCAGTTAGTTGTGAAATGGTTACAGAATAAGAACAAGAAACCTACAAATAAGCCCGTAGAACCTACAATTCTTAAAGGTGAACCTCTCCCCTTCTTGAACGAGAGGTTGCCCTTTAGCGAGGCTGTAGATGCGTTAGAGGAGGTAATGTAGTTTATGGACACTTCATCACCCCTGATACCTAGACATTATGATTATATGGGAGTTGATTTATCAGGAAGTACTTCAGATGTCTATACATACAAGATAGGCGGTGCTTCAGGAGAACTACAGGGGACTGTTACAGTGAACTATAGCTCTACCAGTAAGACCACTATAACCTCTGTGGTGAGAACCTAATGGAAGTATTTAATCCTATCACAGGTAGTATAGATACCGTAAGTATAGATACAGACTACAACATTAAACTAGATGACACAGGTACAGCACTCTATGTAGGTAAGGCTCTACCTGGGTCATCTACTTCTTCAGCAGTATGGCAGATAAAGAAGGTTACTGATACTACCATCTCATTTGCTGATGCTGTGTCAACATTCACTAAGGTATGGAACGATAGGGCTTCTTATACCTACTAGGAGATTAATTAATGGCAGTAACATATAGTTCCACCCTTAAAGATACACGCATGAACTCTGTAGTCACAGCTATAGGTACTTCAGGTTTCTTGGTTATTGGTACGTCATCTCTTGCTACACCTTCTACTGGTGTACTAGCTAAGATACCTCTGTCTGCTACTGCTGGTACGGTTAGTGGGGGTGTCTTGACTCTTTCTGGTCTCCCTCTCTCTGTGTCTGCTACAGGTACTGGTACTGCTGCTAAAGCTGAACTGTGGACTTCTGCTAATGCTGTGGTGGTCTCAGGGTTGACTGTAGGTACTTCAGGATCAGACATTAACTTGGCTACTACTTCCATCAACACAGGTAACACGGTATCCATTACGGCTGCTACTGTTACTCATGGGTAATAGTCTATGGCGATAACTACTTTAGATGGTGCTATAGCAGGAATGCAATGGCCTAGACCTTTCGTTAAGGCTGTCGGTGGTACTATGGTTGCAGGTAAGCCTCACTCATTCTGGACTATTGCAGGGACTCCTGGTGCTGGCTCTGCAACTGCTGGTATCAACGGAGCACAGCTTACAGCAGCTACAGCAGGTTGTTTTCCATTTACTAATCCTGTTACTGGTAATTCATATCTAGCTAGGTTTCAAGGAGCAGCAACTATTGCAGGTCAGTTACTTTTGATTGACAGACTGTGGCAGAACACTATCGCTGTCAACAGTTCTGCCGCACAAGCAATCTCTATGACTCTCCCTGCTCGTTCTGCTGATGGAACAGCTAACGGTGCTGGAGTGCAAATAGGTATAGAGAACTTTGCAGCTATGACAGGTACTCCAACATTCACTACCCTTTCATATACTGATGAGGGGGGCAATGCTGGAACTACTACAACAGCTATTGATGCTTTCTCAACTACAGCAGGGGGCTTCACTAGGCTTGCTCTGGCAGCAGGTGACACAGGTGTACGCACTATAACAAGTGTAACGATGGGTATTGGCTCTACAGCAGGTACTTATGGTTTGGTAGCGTACAGGACGATAGCTGCTCTTGAATGTCCGGCTGCTCTTATTCCTAATGCTATTGATGCTCTGACTTCTGGTATGCCACAGATATTCAATGATTCATGTCTATCATTTCTGTTTATCCCTAACACCACTACAACATC
>CAZHNZ010000212.1:0-3592 GCA_964534355.1 uncultured Parabacteroides sp. | reverse complement strand
AAATTGATATTGATGGTGGAAGTAATTACTCGCTCAACAGTGTTAATCAGTTGGTTAGTGTGCCGTATGCAATTTATGCTGAAAAAGCCAAAAGTGCCGAAAGCATCAGACTTACTTCTCCTGATGGTTATGATTACGATTTAAAAGTTGACAATACCGGAAAAATCATTCCTACAGTAGTGCCCCAATTGGCAATCCTCGATACTGCAACCGTCATCAACTCGGTTACTTCGGATGGCTTTAATCTAACGAATACAATACATAGTGCTGGTAAAGACAGTATCAGTGAAGTTGGAGTTTGCTGGTCAACATCTGCAAATCCTACGGTTAAGGACAGTCGCATATCCGGCACAAAACGCAATCTCTCATTCACTTCTATCGCTACCGGATTGAATTATAACACAACCTATTATATCCGACCTTACGCAACAAACAGTGCGGGTGTCGGCTATGGCAAACAAATTGTGATTAAAACCCCTTGTTTCTTACTTAGTACTCCCGCAGCTATTACAGGCGATTCCGTTGCCGTGGTTAACGCACAAGGTAAATCGTATTCTATAGCTGCCGTTACAGGTGCAAAATCTTATTTTTGGAAAGTACCCACCGGAGCTACTATTGCTTCGGGTCAGGGTACTGCTAGTATCACTGTAAACTTTGGTACACAAAGCGGCAATGTGAAAGTATGCGCAGTGAATGAGTGTGATAGTAGTGAATACGTGAGTAAAAGCATAGCTGTCAGCTATCCGAGCGATGGTTCATTCACCGGAGAAAGCGGTAATTTTACAGATTCCCGCGATGGTATTACCTATAAATGGGTGAAAATAGGAAATCAAATATGGATGGCTGAAAACTTAAAAGCGGTAAAATATCGGAATGGAGATGCTATACCAAATGTGACAGCCAACTCAACATGGGCAGCATTAACTACTGGCGCATGGTGTGATTACATTAACACAGCTGCCAACGGCACTAAATACGGACACCTTTACAACTGGTATGCAGTAAACGATAGCCGCAATATTGCACCCGCAGGTTGGCATGTCGCTACTGATGCTGAATGGTCAAAATTAACTGATTATCTGGGTGGTGAGAACGTAGCTGGAGGAAAGCTAAAAGAAACAGGTACGCTTAATTGGTTAGACCCTAATACTGGTGCTACCAACGAAACTGGTTTCTCAGCTCTTCCAGATGGCGCCCGAATCTACAACGGTACATTTAGCGGCATAGGCAACTACGGTTATTGGTGGAATTCTGGCGAATTCAGTACGAACAACGCATGGGGCAGGTACTTGGATAACAGCAACGGTATAGAGTATAGGTACAACTATGGCAAGATGAATGGGTTCTCAGTTCGTTGCGTCAAAGACGCACCTTGCCCAATACTCACCACACCAGTTTCCATATCAGGCAAAGACACAGTTGCGACCAATGCCACAGCACAAACCTACAGCATTACACCCGTAACCAATGCCACCACCTATTGTTGGAAAGTACCCGCCGGAGCTACTATTGCTTCGGGTCAGGGTACTGCTAGTATTACCGTAAACTTTGGCACACAAAGTGGTGATGTGAAAGTATGCGCAGTCAATGAGTGTGATAGTAGTGCGTATGTGAGTAAAAATGTTATTATAAATGCATCAATTGAAGATTTTTCGGGCACAAGTGGCACATTTACCGATTCACGCGATGGTATTACCTATAAATGGGTAAAAATAGGAAATCAAATATGGATGGCTGAAAACTTGAAAGCTGTAAAATATAGGAATGGTGATGCCATACCTAGCCAATTTGGCACTTGGAGTGCATTAACTACCGGCGCAAGAGACGCATACTATAGCTCTTCCATATATGCAGCCAAATATGGGCTTTTGTACAACTGGTATGCTGTAAATGATGCCCGAAAAATAGCTCCTGTGGGCTGGCACGTACCTAGCGATGCTGAATGGTCAACGCTTACCGATTATATGGCAGCCCACTTAGGCACTTCATTAAGTGTAGCCAAATCCCTTGCTGCGACTACCGACTGGGCTGCGGTTAGCGGTGGTACTATTGATATAGGCAGCAATCGTGCTCTTAATAACTCTACCGGCTTTTCTGCTCTTCCTGGTGGCTACCGTAGCTATATGGGTACGTTCCTTGGTCTTGGCAACTACGGCTACTGGTGGAGCAGTACCGTTTACAGTACGGGTAGGGCCTGGTGCAGGTATATGTATTACAACAACAGCATGGTGAGCAGGATCTTCAGCGACAGTGAGTTCGGGTATTCAGTGCGCTGCATCAAGGATTAGTACATAACTATATCTTCATCTATTCCAAAATTTTAAACCTTTGGAATAGGTGAAAGAAATAATACAAGTGGTTTCCCTGTCGTATAAAAAAGTTTTGCGTTAAACCAATACCCCGTCGCAACGGATCTACAGCCGTAGAAAGGTGATGTTATATCGGTGGGATTTACAATTGCCAAGCGGCGAACGCTGTTTTTATCCTGACGGTTCCGCATTATTCTGCGGTACGAGAGAAATCTGTTATTGCCCTGTTTGGCGAAGCGAAAACAGAATGCGGTTTCAGCCAGATGATAAAGTCCGCTTTAGCGTAAGCAAAAAAGATGTCCGTGTATTTCACACCACGATATTCAACCCTTTCGGCGCTGTCGAATAGGCTCTGGTTAATAGGAACCAATATTCATTCTCTATTTGTGTTTATTTTCGAAATAAGTACTATATTTGCAAAATTATGGAAATACTTATAAGAAAATAATATGAAGGGTAAATTAATTTTAATCGCTTTATTTGCTGTGGTTTGTGCAAAAGCACAGGATGATAAAGAGGATGTTGATATTAAGGTCAGGAATCAAGCTATTCAGTTGACCAATAAAGCAACAGAGTGTTTTGCTGTAAATAATAATGAAGAAGCTGTTAGCTATATTCGGGAAACGATACGTATAGATTCTGCTTATTACAACAGTTATCTGCAATTGTTGAATGCGATTGTTGGCGACCAGTCGCTGGCAACGCCCGGTTTGCTTAAGTTGGTATCACAGGGGAGAAGAATATTCCCAAAAGATTCGGAGCTCTGTTATTTGTCTGGTGAGTTGCAAAAAAAAAATAAAAACTACAGTAAAGCCATAGCCGAATATGCTCTCGCTTTGAAGAATAGTAAAAATGGTGGCTGTGACTCGACAAAACTACCCTATTATCACCTGAGTCAGGGTATTTGTTATTATCATTTATCCCAATATTCTTCTGCCATCAATTGTTTTAATGAGGCGATTCGTCTTCATCCAAATCTGGCCCCTGCTTATACAAACAGGGGGATTTGTCTTTACCGGCAAAGCAAGAAGAGCGAGGCCGTAAGGGATTGGAAAAAAGCAGTATCATTGGGCGAAACTCAATCGGAGGCCTATCTGCGTATGTATGGGAGGTAGAATAAATCGAACAGATTCTCTCTTCAACCCCTATGTTGAGATCTGAATTATTGGACCAAGAGTTTCTGTAATAGATTGGATTTTAAGGTTAAAAAAAGGTAAATCGAATTCAGGTTGTTTTATATTAGTACATTATTTATAATTTTGCATCGCAATCAAAAATGTATT
>CAZHNZ010000211.1:0-3616 GCA_964534355.1 uncultured Parabacteroides sp. | reverse complement strand
GTGACCATCTACGGTATTTTTCCGCCAACGGATCCACACATCCCCATCTCCCCAAACTAGCATCATACCACCGCGCGCCATAGTCCAACTGATTCAGCCCATGCATACGATCCATCTCCTTGCCGTTGTAGAGGTAGGGGTTGGTGGAAGTGCTGCCGCCGTAGTACTGATCCCACGGCTTGCCGTGCTCCAGACCAAAGGCGTAGTAGTCTTTGGTATCGGCGATGTAGAAACCACTCAAATCTTTGTAATTCATATATTGCTTCAGCTGTGCGCGGGTATTGCCCAGATGGTCGCGCAGGATATTATTTACAGTTACATTTAATATCTCCATTATCAAAATAAGATAATGGCTTATTGATAGAAGGTTTTTTGGTATAAAAAACCACGCAAATAGTATCACCCACATGCAACTTCCTAGTTTCATTTTCCTGAGCTAATCCTGTATATTCCATCCTTTGATAGGTGAAAGAATAAGAATAAACCGGGAAAGATGTTTTGCCAGTTGATCTATCAAAAATAACAGCTTTTATACATGTTGAATTATTCTTTATTAAATAATCTGATATTACTGTTTTGTAACTACCATATATTATTATTCCCAAAAATAGAGATACAAACAATATTGACCTTATTGATTTCATGGATTTTTCTTTTTGTCGCTTTCATATACACCAGATGCAACACCAGATGTTGCAGATTTAGCTGCAGACTGATTTGCTTCTCTCACTTCTTTAGCCGCTGCTTTTTCGGCATTTTGTACTATCTTTGCAACCACTCTTGCATTTTTTGCACTTGTATTAGTTAGATTCTTAACAGTTTTTGTAATTGCCGTTTTGCTACCGACCATTTTGTTGGCAACTTTCTCCAATCCTTTCTCACCAACGCCTTTTGCTAATTTAGAAGCACCACTTCCTACAGCACCAGAACCTAAATTAACGGCGGCTCCTATTGCAAGATTTTTAATCCCTGTATTTCCGTCGAGTGCACTTTGAGCAAAGGCGGCTCCTACTGTCGCACCCACTTTCAATGCCACACTCCCTCCGCTTGTTAAAGCTCCTTCTGCAATGCTGACTCCCACTTTTTTCCAGTTAATGGATTGATCAGAACCTGTTATTGCATTTGCAACTACTTGAGTGCCTATTTCCATTAATCCTCCAGCAACACCACCCGCCACATAATTCCAAAACCGCCCATCCGGGTCAACCCGATTAACCATGTTATTATCACACATGGCATACGGGCTTTCGTGGTAGGCATCTTCAATATCCGGGTCTGATGTAGAAAAACGTCCCAAGCTAGCATCATACCACCGCGCACCATAGTCCAACTGGTTGAGCCCATGCATACGATCCATCTCCTTGCCGTTGTAGAGGTAGGGGTTGGTGGTGGTCGTACTGCTGCCGTAGTACTGATCCCACGGCTTGCCGTGCTCCAGGCCAAAGGCGTAGTAGTCTTTGGTATCGGCGATGTAGAAACCACTCAAATCTTTGTAATTCATATATTGCTTCAGCTGTGCGCGGGTATTGCCCAGGTGGTCGCGCAGGAAGAAGTTGTGCGTCATGCAGGTTTTGAACACACCCGGCTTGCTGGCATCGGGGCGGCTGTAATAGGTGGTCGGCTCGAGGTATCCCTCGGGGGTGAGCACCTTACGCAACAAACTACCCTCATATATAAAATGGCCACAATAGTCGGTGCTATGGCATTCGGAAACATTCTCTCCATTATCCACAAACTCCTGACTCACATCGCCCAGCGGAATTTCCAGTACATCTATTGATGTGTAGTAAACAGCCTTACGCTTTACACCCAAGGCATCATAATAGTATTCGCTGGTATTTCCGTTCATAAACTGTATCTTTTCCGGCAAATTTAGCCAATTGTAGCGAATCCATGCTATTTTTTTGTTTAAATCTGCGGTTTGGTTGCCGTTTTTGTCGTGTTTGTCTGATTCAGAATTTTCAGGATTTTAGAATTTACAGAATGTGGGCGGTGGTGGGTGCTATACTCATCCTGCTTATTGTGCACAGTCGGATTGTCCCCCCCTTGGCGCAAGTCTGTGACTTGTGCCTCTTTTCTTAAGCAGTTTGCAACTGCTTTGAAGTTGCAAGACTTTCATTTTTGCTGCGAAAATATACAGTTACAAACTGTATAAACTAAAGGCTCGGGTTACAAACCCGCGACAAAGAGGGACAGCTATTGACAACGGGAGAATCACTTGTCAAAAATTTTAAATTCTAGAATTTTTGCAGAATCAGAATCAAAATCACCTATAATCCTTAAACCACAACTACCACTTTCAGGCTCCTTTAATTTTCTATATGGCCCTTCGTTATAACCTTTATAACTAATCCAAATTTTTGCATAATGCGTATAGTCTTGCACATTACAAATTTCACGATCAAGCACTTTTAGGCTTTTACATTCCAGCAAACTTTGTTTTAGCCCGGGAATCATCATTTTTATACGACATCGACCCTTTATTGCTTTAAATAAATCAAAGCAATCCTTCTTAAAAACCTCACTATCTTTCTCTTGCACAGGTATAAAAATCATCGTTTCATACCCCCCATTAGACATAAACGCCACAGCATTACCAGAATAATGAGATATTGTCATTTTCTGTTTTTTGCATACATGCATTTGATCAACAACATGTTTACTATCAGGTTTACATGCAAACAAAACTATAAACAAGAATATTATATTACTAATTTTCATAAGCTTATCTCTTTAAGACACCAGAACCTTTTCCTCCTGGAAATGATTTATCAACAACAACATCCTCATAAATTCGAATAATATAATTGTTATTTATCGAAGGTTGGACATTTACAAACCTTAACATATTTTTATAGTGGTTTGGTGATATTAAAAAAGCGCCTCTTGTACCCATAATATCATACCTATAACCACTAAAAGCAACCCCACTTTTTTTATTATATCGATCGCTCAAGCCCAACAAATGAGCAGATTCATGTAAAACATCATAATCATTTTTCCCACTATTATATATTACACCTCTATATCCTGTATTATAATCATACCCATCAGAGTTTTCAATATGTGAATCTCGCCTAGGCTTAACACCGGGTTTACTCGGCAACTCCTTTGTGAATTTCAATAAATTTTGTCCTTTTCCCTCCTCTAAATCTCCTATAGTCTTATTCGGAGCAAACTCATACTTAACATTAAAACCAACCTTAACATTCCCCACGGGCTGTTCCGTGAAAGTCTCTTTTGCCGCATTAGTTAGCTCTTTAGCTCTCTTGTCATCTGCGCCAGCACCTTGAATATATATAGTTGCAGTAAAAGTAACTCTGGTTATCTCATTTTGATCATTCCTCTCTATTTTAATCACATAATCTCTTCCATCTGGATCTATCCTATTTACAGGATTACCTCCACAGTATGTATAGGGGGACTCACCGTAGCGCTTTTCAGCCAAAGGATCAATTGTAGTAAAACCAGGCACAGAATTATCAAGCCATCTACCTGTATAGTCTAACTGATTCAGCCCATGCATACGGTCCATCTCCTTGCCGTTGTAGAGGTAGGGGTTGGTGGAAGTGCTGCCGCCGTAGTACTGATCCCACGGCTTGCCGTGCTCCAGACC
>CAZHNZ010000210.1:0-3620 GCA_964534355.1 uncultured Parabacteroides sp. | reverse complement strand
GATTACGGCAATATCGCCGCTTAACACGCACACACACACCAGAAGTCAGAAAATATATATCTATTATAACTAATAATAATGGTGATAAAATAATATAATATTTATCATATTGTAATATATAAACACTATTCAAATAAACAAAGATATTATATATAGTTGTGCATTATTACGTAAATATTCTACAACATTTCGTTAATTATATGTTGGAAAACAAAATAATTTGTATTACCTTTGCAGGGAATCAAAATCAGAGGCCTCCGCGCCGGGTAAAAGAAGTACACAAACATTAACTTCTGCAGCCGGACGAGACTCACCCGAAGGGCAAAAACGATACGAAGCGGAACAGAGAATTCCAACAACTTCAAACCGCCCCACCGGGTCAGCCAATCCCAACGCGCCACGATGCGACCTCTGATGGGTAATTCAAAAATTATTTATTAAAAAACTGACGACAATGGTGCCCAAAAGCTCTATTAATACTTTAGGCGAGTACGCCGAAAAGTACCTGAATCTGGTCGATCAAAGCCAGATTCCGGCTATTGCCGAAAATTATTTGATCGTTGATATGAAAAAGAACCTGCAAAACCTGCTCGCCACAGCCAATGCCAGTGAAACGCGGCGTATGCGGTCGAAACTGGCATTGGCCGGCAAGGCGCAGCATGCCAGCTACGTAGCTTTGCATAAACTGGTTGATGTTTGGTCTTATTCTGTAGAGGCTGGCATGAAGTCGGCGGCAGAGAAGATCAAACCCCTCTTCGTCAAAAGTTTGTCTGAAGTAAATGTCATGACAGTGGATGCCCGTTCTTTTTATTTCAAATCCGTATTGAATGCATTGCAACTCGAGGGAAACAAAGCCGCTGTGACTTTGCTGAAGATTCAGCCGAACATCGACAATCACGCAAAGTTGACAGCCGACTACTCTGCCATACACAGCGAATACTCGAAGTATTGTCAATCGATGCGGGAGTCGAGCCGGGCGGGTTATCACAAATCGCTGCTGGAGGTTAATCTGCGGGATTTCGACAACTATGTAGCCGTGAAGGCGAAAGAGCCGAAGTCTGATTTGTGGATCGCTTTGCAGGGGGCACTCGCTCAGAATAAAGAGATGTTTCGCTCACGACCGGCAACAGCAAAGTTAACTCCGGAAGAAAATCCTGAAGAAGCAACACAATTATCCGGTGGCAAGACAGATGCGATATCAGCCTAATCTCACCGATACAAACATTTTGATGAGAAGTATGTAATTCCAAAAATTGTTTGTTAATATTGAAAATGAAGCGGCATTCCCCGGTGGATTGCCGCTTTTTTCGTGGATAAAACTATACTTTCCGCCCGGAAAATACAAAACATTTTAAAATGAACTATACTTTCCATCCGGAAAATACAAATCATTTTAAAATGAACTATACTTTCCGTCCGGAAAACACAAAACATTTTAGATTGAACTATACTTTCCGCCCGGAAAACACAAATCATTTTAAATTGAACTATACTTTCTCTCCGGAAAACACAAAACATTTTAAAATGAACTATACTTTCCATCCGGAAAACACAAAACATTTTAAATTGAACTATACTTTCTGCCCGGAAAAGACGGAACAACACAGAGGATTTGCATCAAAATGTTATTACGGGTCTCCTACCCTTTCCATTTGCGGGTGTTTTGCGTTCTGTCCAATCCGCTCTATTGCAGAAAACAAATCCGGCCAAAATCCGCTAAATCCGCAGCATCCGCATTCCTATTTATTAAAATTTCCCCTCATCCCTTGTTCGATTCCGCAGAAACCACTACATTTGTGCCGGATAAGTAATTATCCGAAAGACATGTGAAAATAACGTATAGCGTTTAGATATTATTCTTGTACTCGAAATCGCCAATTTCAAACCACACAAGAGTAGTAGCGATAGCGCTCACGTCCATATAGGGCGTGGGGCTGTTGTCTATTTGTGTGGTGGGTGTTTGGCGATACCTGAGTACAGATAGCACAACAGTGCTCACGCCTTCTTTGTGATTTTCCGCATCCTTCGCGGGCTATCACCTACCGGTGTTTTGCCCTGTATGTAGCAATTGTTGGGTGTATAATAGTCGAAAATGTGCTGCTGGAAATAAGAGATAGTTAAATATCTGGCACTGTTCATAACTTTCTACTTATAATGTTATTAAATACAATAATTATTTGTAATATTGCGGCGTAATAATAAACCCTAATATCAATACCAATAAAACTTAATAGATTAGTGAAAGTTTGTTTTGCCTCACTGATAATTATTTTTTTTTAAATTCAAAAGCGGTATGAAAAATATTTTCAGCATACAATCAAGAATTGGTGGAAGAACTGAGAATCAAGACTATTATGGGTTAATCCAAAATGAGTTTGGAGATTTATTTGTAGTATGTGATGGCATGGGAGGGTACAGCGATGGTCGTATAGCTGCCGAGATTGTTGTAAATATTGTATTAGAAGCTTTTCAAAATGCTTCCGGTTTAAATTATTCAGGCATTATTATTGATGCCCTGAGATCTGCCAATTCGTACATCCAACAATATAAAAAAGGGAGCCGCATGGGTTCTACAGTTGCTGCATTGCTACTGACACCTAAATATGCCATTAGCTTTCACGTTGGAGATAGTCGTGTGTATCAGCTCAGAAGTAAAAATGTAATATTCCGAACTTTCGATCATTCTCACGTTTTTGAACTTGTTAAAGCTGGTATTCTGACAGAAGAGCAAGCACGGGTTTCAGGTAAATCAAATATTATCACCCGGGCAATAGGTGTTGATGATACAGTTGAAATAGATGTGTCTGCTGAATTGACGATAAACAAAGGAGATCGTTTTCTGCTTTGTACAGATGGTGTGTGGAATGCAGTACCCGAACACGAGTTGATTGCTGATGCTTGCAAAGAATCTGCTGTTGAAGTATCATTAACAAATTTAATGAATAGAATAGATGGCATTGGCTTTGCTAAGGGGGGTAAACACGATAATTTAACCGCTTTCTTGATTGAAGTATAGACTATACATATATGAAAACTTATAGAATTGGCAGAAAACCTGATAACGACATTGTAATTCATGATGATTCAAAAACAGTGAGTGGATTTCATGCTATTATTACAGTGTCTGACGATGGTGATTACTCAATTTGTGACATTAGTCGTAATGGAACGATTGTAAATGGAAGAAAAATCCCCAAAAATCAGGATATTCACATAGCATACGGTGATAAAATTGTTTTTGCCTTATCCGTAAGTTTTGATTGGGGTTTATTAGACCGGGAGCAAATGGATATGGCAGAAGGTCAAAAAGAAGCTGGTCAGGAAATTAATATTAATCAGGATAAACAACGAAATGCACTGAAATATATAGTAACTGTTTTGGTAGTCATCTTTGCTGTTTTGTTTCTTTATATACGTTCTTCACCTGACAATGCAGGTGGTGTTCAAAGACTGAAGGATGCAAAATCTCAGGCGAAAAAGGATATACCCACTTTGTATTCAGAGAAAAAATCGGCAGTCTTTGTTGTGTATACAGAAAATAAGAAAGAAAAATATCAGGGAACCGGTTTTTTTATTTCTGCTTCCGGAATTGGGGTGAGCAATTATCATGTATTTAGAGG
>CAZHNZ010000209.1:0-3652 GCA_964534355.1 uncultured Parabacteroides sp. | reverse complement strand
GTGGCAGGCATCAACAATAAATTTGCCGCCCAAATCTACACTCAGCCATTGTGGCGATGATGCGGCCGAAACCCAACGATTGGCATCGGTAGCGGTAACCAGTCCGTCCACAGCATAGCTGGCAGAGTAAGCGCTGTTGGTGGAGCTGGCTGTGACAGGCTTTAGCAGAGCCACATTTTTGTATTTGGTGTTGAAGGGTGTTACATTAACTTCGTTGGAGTAGTAAACCGAATCTTTGGTTGCATTGTAGTAGCCGATGCGGTAAGTGAAATAGCTGCCTTCGGGCAGAGTCAGGTCGCTGAATGATGTAGTCTTTACATTGTTGACATCTCCCACCGTTGTGAAATCACTACCCATGCCCTTGCGCTCGATGGTATAACCCCCGCTGGTAAAGATAGAAGGACTCCAGTTCAAATCGGCCTTGCCGGTAACAGTGCTGCCGGCGGTGAGTTTGTTGCTGAAGGTATTGACAAAATGAAATGCGCTATCGGTGGTTAGTTTCTGAATCATGCCGTAGCGTACAAAGGCTTTGTTGCCCAACAGCGAACGCACATTGGCCGAATCAAGTTTGCCGTTGCTCCAGTACATATCTACTTCGAAACCGCCACGGGCACGAAGGCCTTTGACAGAACCGGTAGACCACGCCTGAGGTAAGGCTGGGAGCAGGTTTATAACGTATCGGGATGTGGTGTCGGGATTGGCTGTTACTTTACCGTTTTTGTCGGCTAATAGTTGCGACTGCAGCAGCATCTCGGTAACGCCAGCGGTATAACCGAAGTTGGCATCAATCTGAAAAGGAGGATAAGAGTCAAACAAGTTAGACAAAATAGAGACCTTCATCAGTCGGGTGACATGCAAATAGGCCAGTTCTGCTTCGAAGAGACGTGCAAATACGCAAACACGCCAGGATGAACTCCATCCTACACCACTCTCTCCACGGGCAATCAGCGAAACTTTGGCGGCTTTGGCAAAATCAGGAGTGAGTATCGGATTGATCTGACGTCCAGGGTGTACAGCAAAAAGGTGAGCGAAGTGTCGGTGTTGATCGGTAGGTAGATCCCAGTCCTGCATCCACTCCTGCAATTGTCCCCATTTGCCGACTTTAGGGCCGAGCAAACGATTACGCATTTTTTTTACTTTCGAGCAATAGGCGGTGTCTATTTTCAATGATTGTGCTGCCTCTATGTAATTGCTGAACAGGTCGTAGATAATTTGTTGGTCGTACGATACGCCTTTGTAGAGCGTCCGATCTCCTTCTTTTAAATTCGGTCCGTGTTCCGGCGAAAATCCGGCCGGACTGAGAAGTTCGCCTACCGAGTCGGTGATGAGTTTACTTTCCCAGTATTCGGCAGTCTCTTTTAATATGGGATATGCCATATTTCGGAGGAATGTTTTGTCGCCATTGAAGGTATAGTGATCCCACAAATGCTGAGCCAGCCAAGCCGGACCGGGTTTGTTTACACCCCAGGTAGAACCACCTCCCATGGTATTGACGGTGTTGTAGATAATCCAGCCTTTGTCGGTTTTGAGGTCGGCAATGTTGGTGACGCGATGCACTTTAGCCAGATTGTCCATCCAGTCGATATAGGGTTGGGTGCACTCTTGCAGGTTTGTCTGTTCGGTTACCCAGTAATTCATCTGAATGTTAATGTTGGTGGTCTGTTGAGAAAACCAGGCCGGAGATAGCTCATTGTTCCAGATACCCTGCAGGTTGGCCGGTAGTCCGCCGGGACGCGATGAGGTAATCATCAGATAACGGCCATATTTATAGAGTAGTTCTTCCATGAATGGATCTCCCACAGCTTTGGCTTTCGATTTGTATGCAGTGAGGCGTTCTGATGTGCTCTGAGTGGCATTATCCACACCGCCCAAATCCAGTTTCATGCGGTTGTAAAGTCCCTGAAAATCGTTCAGATGTCGTTGTTTTAGCTGATCGTAACTCTTGAGCAGAGCAGCTGAGATAGTATTTGTTACACGTTGGTGAGGCGCTGTTGTGCGGAAGTTTTTAGCCATATCGAGCACAAAGTCTGTGCCGGCTGCCAGATAGAGTGTGAGTGTGTCGGCCGCGGCCACTGTGATACCATCTGTCTCTTTGGTGAGTGTTCCACCGCTGTTTTTGACCAAAACCTGAGCTTCGTACTTCATGCCGTTATTTGTCAGGCTACCGGTAGAGGTGATGAGGTTAGATCCAATGGTAATGACTGCGCTGTGAGTGTCGGTCAGTCTTACTTTTCCGCTGATTTTTCCGGCCTGATTGGCGGTGTAGCGAATCACCATGATGTTGTCGGGGTAGCTGACAAAGCATTCGCTTTGGTAGCTAACTCCATTGGCATCGTAGGAGGATGCGTGTACTGATTCATTCAGACGGAGCTCTCTTTTGTAGTTCGAGATGGTGGCAGCTGGTCTGTCGAAATAGAGATCGCCAAACGATTGGTAATGACCAACAGCAGTGCTGGTACCGTTTACCAGCGAATGGTCGTTGAACTGGATGTGGTCGTTGGGGAATGTTCCGAATGCCATGGCACCCAGAGTTCCGTTGCCAAGAGGCAATGCCTCGGTCCAGGTAGTAGCAGCAGCTTTGTACCACATTTTTTCGTTCTTAACCGTGTTGCTTTGTGCCCATAGGGGCGCAACCGAAAATAGCATCAGAAATGCCAGCAAGTGTGCGTGTCGTTTCATGAAAAATGAAATTTTAGTAAGTGAGAAATAGATAAATGATAGATTAGTAAACAGATACAAAAAACGTGATGTGAAAAACTATTGCGCAAATGTACATTAATATTTTGAAAGAATGAAATTTAGTCTTCAAATTTGCTTGTCAGTGTGTCCATTTTGCTGTAAAAATTGTTTTTTTAGCACGATATTGTAATTCATAATGCACATTTAATAATTCACAATTAGAGGAGGCAGAATAATGTCAGCTTTGTTAAAAGCTTAGATGCGACATTATACTACTTCCTCTATTTATACTACCGTTTATAAGGGGCAATTACCCCTCGTACGGATGAGTTTTTACCACAGAAATTCGTTTATTGATCAATTTAGTGATACTTTTCATGTAAGCCACCTCTTCGGTTGCGCAAAACGATAGAGCTTTGCCTTCAGATCCGGCACGCCCTGTACGGCCAATGCGGTGCACATAGGTTTCGGCCACTTCGGGTATTTCGAAATTGATTACGTGGCTCAGTTTTTCCACATCAATACCCCGTGAGGCGATATCTGTAGCTACCAATATGCGAATGGTGCGTTCTTTGAAGCCTTTTAGTGCACGTTCGCGGGCATTTTGCGACTTGTTGCCGTGGATGGCTTCGGCTTTGATGCCGTTGCGCGAAAGTTCTTTGGCCACTTTGTCGGCACCGTGTTTGGTGCGGGTAAAGACAAGCGCATGTTGGATATCCTGCTCGTCGAGCACATGTTTCAGCAGGGCGCGTTTGTTCTCTTTGCTTACGTAATAGACTGTTTGCGATACCAACTCCGACGCCGATGATACCGGTGTAACCGATACGTGTACCGGCCTGGTCAGGATGGTAGAAGATAGAGCCTTTATTTCGGGCGAAACAGTTGCCGAGAAAAAGAGTGTCTGACGCTGTTTGGGCAGTTTGGCAATTATCCGGTTGATGTCGCGGATAAAGCCCATGTCGAGCATCCGGTC
>CAZHNZ010000208.1:0-3709 GCA_964534355.1 uncultured Parabacteroides sp. | reverse complement strand
GAAAGAACCCCTCGTAACGGAGTCATTTTTGACCTGATCGAGCGAGCCGAAAAATGGTTGAATGAGAACTTTTATTCTAACCGGGTGATAAAATGGGATACCAAAGGCTGGGGAGAGATTCCCGCTGATTTTGGTCGTAAATAAACAGAGAATATGCACTATGCGATATTGGCGGCCGGAGAAGGCTCGCGGTTGAGGCAGGAGGGTGTTTTATTGCCCAAGCCATTGGTAAAGGTGAACGGAGAGGCATTGCTTGAGCGGTTAATCCGGATTTTCGAAAGAAACAATGCAGAAAGCATCACTCTGATAATCAACGAAGAGATGACCGAAGTGCAAAAGTGGGTCGAAGAACATCAACCGACTGTTCCGTTTCGCGGTATCGTAAAAAGTACCCCGGGATCGATGCACAGTTTTGTGGCGTTGGCGCCTTACCTCACGACCGGCCGGTTTTGCCTGACTACGGTTGATACCATATTTCGGGAAGAAGAGTTTGAACAATACATTCGCACATTCGAAGAAATGGCGGATACAGACGGTTGCATGGCTGTGACCGACTACATCGACGACGAAAAGCCACTCTATGTTTCGGTCGATAATAATCTCAATATTGATGGTTTTTTCGATACCGAATATGCCGGATTCAGGTATATTTCCGGTGGAATTTACGGGTTAACCCCCCGATCATTATCGGTGTTGAATGACTGCTTTGCAAAAGGCAGACTCAGAATGAGGGAGTTTCAGCGCGCGCTGGTGGAGGCCGGTATGAGGTTGCGGGCCATTCCGTTTTCGAAAATAATAGATGTAGACCATGCCGAAGATATTGTCGGTGCAAATCATTTTCTGCAAAACAAAGATTAATCATGAGGATAGCTGCAATACGGCGTTCGTCTGAATTTTCGCCCAACTCGGAGGCAAATGACGATGCTGTTTTTTCGGAGATGGTGATGCGTCTGAAGCTCGCAGGTCACGGGGTGACGGAGTATTCTGAACCCGACTTTGTGCTGAAATATGATGCGGAACCGGTCGTCGTTCACATGGCGCGTCGTGCCGGCTCGCTTCAAAAATTGAAAGAGCTGGAGGCCAACGGTTGTTTTATAATCAATTCCCCTGCGGGAATAGCCAACTGCGGACGTGTGCCGATGACCCAATTGCTTCTGGAGGCAGGAATAGTTTCATCAGATACGATTATTCATGCTGTGGGAGCATCAACGGGCTATATTTCTGATTCAAAAATATGGGTGAAACGTGGAGATGGACATTCGATGTGTCGGGCAGATGTCTGTCTGGCTAACAACCGGGCTGAGTTATTGGAGGCTTTGACAGAAATGGCTGGCAGGGGAGTCGGCTCTGTTGTGTTAAGCCCTCATGCCGAGGGCGATCTGGTGAAGTTTTATGGTGTATCAGGCACCGGTTTTTTTCATTGGTTTTACCCCGACAGCGTCAATCACAGTAAATTTGGGCTCGAAGCTGCGAACGGAATTTCACGGGGAATTTCTTTTTCAGAAAAAGAGCTCGAAACCCTTTGCCGGAAAGCGGCAGATATTTTGCATCTCTCGGTCTGGGGCGGAGATGTCATTGTTTCGCCCGACGGGAAGATTCATTTGATTGATTTTAATGACTTCCCGAGTTTCAGGCCATGCAGAGAGGCGGCAACAACGGCCATTGCCTTGCTGGTGAATGAATATGCTTATAAATCAAATTGTTATGGAAAATAATAATCTGCAATCATCCCTGAAATCCAACGACACCGAAGAGTGGATCGATTTGGTCTTTTACCGAAAGTTGGGTTATCGGATGGCGATGTTGGCTCAGAGATGGGGTATTACGCCCAATCAGATAACGATTACATCCATTTTCTTTGGAATAGCGGCAGGTGTGTTGTTCTTTTTCAATGACTTAGTGTTGAATGTGGTGGGCATGTTACTGCTGATGACAGCCAATACAATGGATAGCGCCGATGGACAACTGGCCCGCATGACCCGCAATTTCAGCCCCATTGGCAGATGGCTCGATGGTGCCTGTGGCGATCTTTGGTTTATATCTATATACACGGCACTGGCTATCCGGTTTACTGTCGATGGTTACCCCTTGTATATCTGGCCATTTCTGGCTGTTGTGGGCTTTTTCCATTCGAAGCAGGCAGCATTAGCCGATTATTACAGAACTTTTCATTTGATGTTTTTGAAAAATAAAAAAGAGAGTGAGTTTATCCGGAATGACGAAAAACGGGCTGCTTATGCCCAATTGTCGTGGCGAAAAGAGTTTATACCCACACTGATAGAGTTTACCTATATGAACTACACCCGCGGACAGGAGAGCCTGACCCCTAATCTTCAGCGTTTTTACCGGCTAATGCGGGAAAAATATGGCGATGATATACCTGTTTCTCTTCGCGAAGAGTTCCGTCAAAAAAGCAAACCGTTGATGAAATATACCAATATTTTGTCGTTCAATACCCGCGTGATTGTGTTGTTCATTTCTCTGTTTGCAGGGTATCCGCTTCTCTATTTTCTATTCGAAATAACGGTGTTGAACGGATTGTGGATTTACATGAGGTGGAAGCACGAGCGGATTTGCTGTCATTTTTATACTAAAATGTTTCGTAATGAGGCTTAGAAGTAATACTTTTGCAGCGTTATGATAAAAGGATTGCTTTTCGACTACGGTGGAACTCTGGATACAAATGGCAGGCATTGGGCGGAAGTCCTTTGGGAGGCTTATGTTGCAGAGTCTGTTTCGGTGACGAAAGAACAATTCCGGCAGGCGTATGTTTTTGGTGAGAGAACATTGGCGCAACGGCCTTTGGTGCTACCGCATCACCATTTTGGCGATGTGTTGCACATCAAGTGCGCATTGCAGGCAGGTTTCCTGCTGGAGCGGGGCGAAATTTCGCAGAAAGATGCTGATCGCATAACAATTGGTGTCTCTGCCCGTTGCTACAACGAAGCTAAACAACGTACAAACAGTGCCCGACAGACGTTGGAACTGTTAAGCCCGAAATATCCGATGGCGCTGGTTTCCAATTTTTACGGGAATATAGCAGCTGTGCTGGATGATTTCGGACTGGCCGGTTTTTTTCCCCACATTGTGGAGTCGTCGGTGGTTGGTATTCGAAAACCTGACCCGCAGATTTTCCGTTTGGGGGCTGAAGCTTTGGGTTTGTTGCCCGAAGAGTGCGTGGTAATTGGTGATTCGGAGAGCAAGGATATTTTGCCTTCGCAATCTATTGGATGTCAAACTATTTGGCTTAAAGGTGAGGCGTGGGAGACCACCGGCACAGAGAGTCAGACAGCCGGAAATTGTTTGGCTGTGATTTCGGATTTTAAAGAATTGATTAAATATTTGGGATAACAAGACCGCAAAAAGCCTTGATTTCTCTACATAAATAAATAGAAATGAAAAACTTACAGGTAAAAGAGGCCGATGGAAAACTCGGTGTTTTAGTGGTTGGTGTTGGCGGTGCGGTTGCGTCAACATTTATAGCAGGAACATTGGCTGTTCGCAAAGGACTGGCGCAGCCCATTGGTTCGATGACGCAATTATCAAGAATTGATGTAAAAGAGGGAGATGCCTCTGTCAGCAAAAAGATGAGTGAAGTTGTGCCGTTAGCGCAACTGCAGGATATCGTGTTTGGCGGATGGGATATTTTCCCCGAAAATCTATACGATGCGGCAGTTCACGCCGAAGTACTTTCGGCAAAAGACCTGAA
>CAZHNZ010000207.1:0-3734 GCA_964534355.1 uncultured Parabacteroides sp. | reverse complement strand
CGCCGGCTCCCACCATGTCGAGCAATATACCAAAGTCTGCTTTGTATCCGGCCTTGTGCGGATTTTCGGCCCAATACTGAGAGCCGAGGCACCAATCATCTTCGGATGTTGTTCCTTTGAAAAAATAGGGTGCGCCCAAATCTTCTGCATCCACAAACAGAATATCGATACCGACATTGGGCTTTTTGGCCGAAATCAAACGCGCAAGTTCGAGCAATACACCTACGCCGCTGGCACCGTCATTCACCCCTAAAATTGCTTTTTGATGATTCGCCTTGTCGGGATCATTGTCGGCAAACGGACGAGAATCCCAATGGGCCAACAAAAGTATGCGGTTGCTCTTTTCGGGATTGAATTCGCCCACTATGTTTCGGGCTTTGAGGATGGTGCCGTCGTAGCTTTTCAAATCGGCTTTTTGCTCATATACAGTTGCGCCGAAACTGCGCAATTTTGCGGCAAGATAATCACCACAAGCCACATGAGCCTTTGTATTGGGCACGCGCGGACCAAACAGGCTCTGCTTTTCGATGTAAAAATAGGCACTATCGGCATTGAATGCCGGGGCAGTGGAAATCGCTTTGGTTGTCTGTACTTCTTTGGCTTTTGTCTGACCGGAGCCACATGCCAAAAACAGATAGGCCGGAATTATAAGGTATAAAAAATGTTTCATATCGGGATTATTACAAAAATGAGAGCTCAAAAGTACAAATCAGCAGCCGAATCCCCAAAACATATCCAATATTTTCATAGATTTGCACTATAAAGATTTATAGCAAAGTATAAAGGATGATAAAACAGGCCCTGTTCGCCCTGAAAAGCCGCCTGATTCTGACAAAATGCTAAATACGCTGGTGTACTAATTTTGTGAATAAACTACAATGAAACCCAATCCACTCTACATCAATATAAAAGGAAAACTGCACGATTTATCAATACCCAAAGCAATGGGGATACTGAATGTAACGCCCGACTCATTTTTCGGTGGCAGCCGCTACCAAACAGAGAAGTGTATTGCAGACAGGGCTATTGAGATTGCGGAGCAGGGTGGATGGATAATAGATGTTGGCGCCTATTCTTCGCGTCCGCAAAGTGTGGATATACCCGAAGAGGAAGAGTGGAACCGGCTGCGCTTTGCACTCGAAATTATTCGCCGCGAAACGCCCGGAATGCCGGTATCGGTGGATACGTTCAGGGCTGGCATTGCCCGCAGAGGTGTAGAAGAGTTTGGGGTGGCTATGATTAACGATATTTCGGGTGGTGAAATGGATGCTTCGATGTTCGAAACCATTGCCCGGCTACGTGTTCCTTATGTGATGATGCACATGCGTGGAACGCCGCAAACAATGCAACAACAGTGCCAATATGACAGTCTGCTGCCCGATATTTTGCTCTGGTTTTCGAAAAAGCTGGAAAAGCTTCGGCTGTTGGGCGTATGCGATGTGCTGATAGACCCCGGATTCGGATTCAGCAAAACGACCGCTCAGAACTTCGAAATGCTGGGCAAACTACGTGAATTCCGTATTCTGGACCTGCCGCTGCTGGTTGGTTTTTCGAGAAAATCAATGATATACAAAACGCTGAATATCACACCCGAAGAGAGTCTTAATGGCACTACTGTGCTCAATACGATTGCCCTGATGCAGGGCGCATCGGTATTGCGGGTGCACGACGTAAAGGAGGCGGTGGAAGCCATACAATTGTATTCCGAAACCTGTAAGAAAAACGAATAGATTTATGCTGGACTATATTACGGTAAAAGACATTGTGGACATATTGCTCGTAGCGTGCATGTTGTACTACGTATATCACCTGATGAAAGCTTCGCATACGCTGAATGTTTTTGTCGGGGTTTTGGGGATTATCGGTATTTGGTTGCTGGTAAGCCACGTATTGGAAATGAAACTGTTAGGCTCTATACTCGATAAGCTGGTGAGCGTGGGTGTGGTGGCGTTGGTTATTCTTTTTCAGGACGAGATCCGGCGATTTCTGGTTAATCTGGGTTCGCACCGGCACTGGCGGTATCTGTTGCAGCTTTTTCTCAAAGATGCAGAAAATGAGCCCGATAAACCATCGAAAATGCCAATAGTTATTGCCTGCCGAAACATGTCGAACAACAAAACCGGTGCTCTGATTGTAATTGCCGGCGATATGAATCTCTCGGTATTTGAGCGTACCGGCGAGCGCATCAATGCCGAAATAGGAACACGTTTAATAGAAAATATCTTCTTCAAAAACAGCCCGTTGCATGATGGTGCCATGATTATTTCGGGCGACCGTATTGCATCTGCCGGCTGCATATTGCCGGTTTCGCACGATTCGCAACTGCCCAAGCATTTGGGGCTTCGCCACCGGGCAGCATTGGGTATTTCGATAGAGACAGATGCCAAAGTGATAGTGGTATCGGAAGAGCGTGGCACTATTTCGTTGGCTTACAAAAACAAACTTTATCCCCATCTGACCCCCGAAATGCTTGAAGATATGCTGACTAAAAGTGATTTAGAAGAGACAAACGGTCAGCCCTGACAAAATGTAACATTTCATAACTTGCACCTTATTTCAGGATATTGTACCTTTGCCCCCTGTTCATACAGCCTTTTTATTGTTGAATATTTAATTTACAAGTAAAATGCCGGTTAATGTACCCCTCAATCTTCCCGCAATTGAATTGCTAAAAAAAGAGAACATCTTCGTGATGGACGATTCGCGGGCATCCAAACAGGATATTCGCCCGCTCAAAATATTGGTTCTCAACCTTATGCCGGTCAAGATAACCACCGAAACCGACCTTGTTCGGTTGCTGTCCAATTCGCCTCTTCAAATTGAGCTCACACTGATGCACATCAAAGAGCACAATTCGAAAAACACCCCCATTGAGCATCTGGATGAGTTTTACATGGATTTCAGCGAAGTACGCAATCAGAATTTCGACGGTATGATAATTACCGGTGCACCGGTGGAGCTTTACGATTTCGAAGAGGTAACCTATTGGCCACAGATTCAGGAGATATTCGACTGGGCACAGCATCATGTGACGTCCACACTCTACATCTGCTGGGCGGCGCAGGCTGGTTTGTACCATTTCCACGGGGTGCCCAAATATGCACTACCGGCCAAAATGTTCGGTGTATTCCGGCACACGGCCATCGACCCCACAAATCCGGTTTTCAGAGGATACGACGACGAGTTTTTTGTTCCGCACAGCCGCCACACCGAAGTAAGGCGCGAAGATATTGAGAAAGTGAAAGAGCTCACTATCCTTTCCGAGTCGGAAGAGTCCGGCATATATATGGTGATGGCGCGAAACGGTCGCGACTTCTTTATTACCGGGCATTCCGAATATTCGCCCTACACGCTCGATACCGAATACAAACGCGATGTCAGTAAAGGTCTGCCCATTGAACTACCGGCCAACTACTATACGGCCAATAATCCGGAACTGCCGCCTCTGGTGCGCTGGCGGGCACATGCCAATCTGCTTTTCACCAACTGGCTCAACTATTTTGTCTATCAGGAGACACCTTTTGACATTCGGGAGATAAAATAGAAGCATTTTGCGACAAAAAGAGATGAAATGAAAGCTTTGCGATTATATTAAAGAAATATTTCTCTATTTTGTTGGTGCGTACGTGCTAAAACAGTAATTTTGCGGCGTATAATTGAAAAAGGTTCAATCTGTTTTGTTTTTTTTGCAACTCAAAATTTCATTAATAAATAATTCTAAATTAAATTTTATG
>CAZHNZ010000206.1:3370-3958 GCA_964534355.1 uncultured Parabacteroides sp. | reverse complement strand
GAATGCGGATGCTGCGGATTTAGCGGATTTTGGCCGGATTTGTTTTCTGCAATAGCGCGGATTGGACAGAACGCAAAACGCCCGCAAATGGAAAGGGTAGGAGACCCGTAATAACATTTTGATGCAAATTCTCTGTGTTGTTCCGTCTTTTCCGGATGGAAAGTATAGTTCAATTTAAAATGTTTTGTGTTTTCCGGACAGAAAGTATAGTTCAATCTAAAATGTTTTGTGTTTTCCGGGCGGAAAGTATAGTTCAATTTAAAATGTTTTGTGTTTTCCGGGTGGAAAGTATAGTTCAATCTAAAATGTTTTGTGTTTTCCGGATGGAAAGTATAGTTCAATTTAAAATGATTTGTGTTTTCCGGACAGAAAGTATAGTTCAATTTAAAATGTTTTGTGTTTTCCGGATGGAAAGTATAGTTCAATCGCAAATGAATTATACTTTCTTTCGGAGGAGTATGTTGTTTTAAGCAGGTGGGGTTCTATAAAAGTGGTACACCTTATCGAATTTGTAATAAACAAAAAAATAACCGACTGAAAATTCAATCGGTTATTAATATCATTTGTGACCCCGACAGGATTCAAACC
>CAZHNZ010000206.1:0-3270 GCA_964534355.1 uncultured Parabacteroides sp. | reverse complement strand
TGTAACCTTCTGATCCGTAGTCAGATACTCTATTCAGTTGAGCTACGGAGCCATTCAATGTAAAAAAGCAAAGGTAAAAAAAGTGACCCCGACAGGATTCAAACCTGTAACCTTCTGATCCGTAGTCAGATACTCTATTCAGTTGAGCTACGGAGCCATTGATTTCTCATTTGCGAGTGCAAAGATAATTCATTTTTCTGAAATACAAAAGTAATCTGTTGTTTTTTTTACTCAATTAATTTGGCGTTGTAGAGCAGAAAGCCAATGTTGATGCCCCAGTTCCAGTTGTTGGACGGGAAACTATACCTGTTGGCAAATACGCCAATGGAGGCAATTGGGAGATTATAGACTAAGGAAGCCTCACCTAAGTAGCTGAATGAGTTGAGCTTTTTGCCCAAAATAGCTTTGTTTTCGCTATCTCGTTGTATCTCCTGATAGGGCAGGAAACCGTAGAACTCGGTACGAATCTGAAATCCACTTTCGGTGCTCCACAAGGGCATTATTCCGACAGCCAGATAGTTGAAAGCTCTTAATTTTTCGTTGAAAACAATTTTACTATGGGGTGTGGGCGAAAAAGCAGGCGCCTGGAGTAGTGTTGATGGGTAGTTTTTAAACGCGTTTTTGTTGGAAGCCGTCACATCCAGCAGAGTGCCAATAGATATGCCACGTTTGTTTGCTATGTATTTTTTGATACAAAACCGCGATTGTCCCCAGTAATATCTCTGTGTGCCGGATGATACTAATCGACCGGATTCGTTTTTGAAATACTCCTCTTTACCACTGAACGCCTGATTGAGCAGGAATACATTGATACCGCGCGAGGGATACATCACTGAGTTGAGCGTGTTTTTCTCGAATCGGAGGGAAGCACCCAATAATTGGTGCTCGGTTTCATCGAGCAGTACCTCGCTGCTGGTGGTCGTAGAAGCCGAGTATTCGTCAGTCTGCACACCGTAGGTCAGTCCCAGAATGGCACGTCCGGTAGTCTTGTAAGGCGTACCAAAGCTCACCCGGCAAAATGTTTCACTCTGGTTGAGATACGCCGCTGCCGACTCTTGAATAAACAGTCGTTTGCTTTCGAAATATTTTTTAGAAGAGGTGCCCACCAATGTTTTCATGTAGAGAGGTACCACCGATGGAATTTCTATCCGGGCAGAAAGCTGAAAGGCATTGTAGGTGTCGCCAATCTGCGCATCGGCATTCAGGTCTAAACTGTAAAATCTCAGGGTTTGGTATTTCAGACCCAGGTAGGCGTGATTTGAACTAATTGAAGAAATCAGGCCGCCAATGGCCACACTCAGGTTCTCATTTAGTTTTACTTTCAAATTTAGATTGAAGTAACCCGATTCGTGATCGTATGTCAGTTCCGGATTTATCTCTTCAATTTTTTTGTCAGATAACAATTTGAAATATGTTTTTCGGAAATCCTTAAAACTGATTTCTCCCCGTTCATTTTTCTTAATCTGACTCAGTATGTAGGCTTCCTGATTTTTTGAAACGCCACTGACTGAAATTTTCTTAAAAACAAGATCGGGCTGTTTACTTTTGAATATAAACCGACGAAGTGCCATGTTTTCGGGAGTCACCTGACGATTAATCCTTTGTTTGAGCTCTTTTATATATTCCAAACCTTTCTTATATCCGAGTTCGTAGAGATAATCTACCTTATCGAAATCGAGTAAACCCACGTCATCCAGTTTAAACTGAATGGTGACACCTCTGTTTTTTTCGATGTTGTAGTTGGTCTTTTGCATCACCATGTTTTCCATCTGGCTCATTATGTCGTTCTCTTTGGGCTTGTTGGGATTTTCGACTACCACGCTACCTATCATGTAGTCGGGATTGAAATCAGAGAGCATGACGTCTGCCGGAAAGTTGTTGTAAATGCCACCGTCGTAGAGCAGATTTCCGTCTATTTCGATGGGCTTAAACACAAAGGGAATGGTCATGGATGCCCGGACGGAATTTCCTAGATTCCCTTTGCGGAATACCACCGCCTGTTTGTTGTACACATCCGATGCAATGCAACGAAAAGGAACCATCAGTCGATCGAAATCGCCTCCGGACAGAGCAGTTGGTTTGGCAAATAGTTCTATAAAGCCAAGATTCATCTGAATAGGATTGACCAGACTGACCGGTAAAAAGGTAGTTTTCGTTTTGGTCGTATCTTTAACGTCAATTTTGAAGTGTCCGAATTCGGGGGTTGGATCGTATTGTTTGAAGTAAAACATATCCCGGGCATCTACTTTGCCGGTTTGCCACGACTTGAAATTGTCAGATTTGATCAGTTCAATCATTTCGTCGGGCGACATTCCGACGGCATACAGTGCGCTTACAATGGCCCCCATAGATGTGCCTGCTACATAGTCGATGGGTATATTATTCTCTTCCAGAGCCTTTATGAGTCCGATGTGTGCAATGCCTTTGGCGCCGCCACCGCTGAGCACCAACCCTACAGACTGTGCACTCAACGATTCTGAAATTAGCGTAGCCAGGATGATAAACAGTAAAATTCTCTTCATGTTGCAGAATATCTGAAAAAATGGTCATTAATACCTGATGAAATATTCATCAATGAATCTGCAAATATACAAAGAATTTATTTAGGACGTTTTACAATATAAAATATACACCCAACCCAATCACTCTTATGTAACCCGTAACCCGTAACCCGTAACCACTAACTAAACCAGCAACTCTTTCCGATATTCCTTCGGTGTTTTTCCAATATGTTTTTGCAGGAAACGGTTGAATGAATTCTGTACATCAAAACCAAGTATTTCGGCCACTTCCGAAATCTGTATTTGAGGCTGCATCAACAAGAGGCGAGCGCCTTCGAGTCTGATTTCGTCCACCAATTGTCTGAAAGTGAAACCCTCCTCCTTGAGATGTCGTTGCAGGTTTCGGGGCGAAATATTCATCAGAGAAGCGATGTGATGCAGGCTGGGGGACGTGAGTTTAAGTTGTTGAAAGATATGCTGTTTGGTATGCTCGGCCCATACATTTCTTTTGCCTTTCATGCGGTTGATGTAGGCTTCGTACATATCGAGAGCGTACGGATTGGATGTGGGGATTCGCCAATCGAGCATCTCCAGTGGCAAGACAATGCAGAGCGAATCTGAATTGAATTCGAGCGGACAGCTGAAATACTCTTCGAGTAAATCTGTTTCTCCCTCTTTGGCAAAAGGCAAAATCAATTTTACGGGTTTGATTTCGCGACCCAGAAATTCACGCCGGCTGCGAAGCGACAATCCGATGTGGTGTTCTGTC
>CAZHNZ010000205.1:0-4103 GCA_964534355.1 uncultured Parabacteroides sp. | reverse complement strand
GTTTTTTTTGCAACTCAAAATTTCATTAATAAATAATTCTAAATTAAATTTTATGTGGATTCTTAATTCTTCAATCGGGAGAAAGCTGATCATGAGTATTTCAGGCCTTTTCCTTATTTTGTTTTTGCTTTTTCACATGTCGATGAATGTGGTCGCCGTTTTTTCGGAAGAAGCATACAACGAAGTGTGTGAATTTCTGGGAGTAAACTGGTATGCACTGGTGGGAACACTGGTATTGGCCGCCGGTTTTATTGTGCACGTTGTATATGCAGGTATGCTTACTCTGCAAAACAAGAATGCACGTGGTAATCAACCTTATGCCTACACCGATGCCCCGAAAGAGGTAAAATGGGCTTCTAAAAACATGTTTGTTTTGGGAGCTATTGTTTTGGGTTTCGCAGGTCTTCACCTGTATCAGTTTTGGTACAAAATGATGTTTGCCGAACTGGCTGGTATGGAGAGCGAAGCTGGTGCTTCTTTGATCAAAGAGCTTTTCGCGTCGCCTGTTTACAGTGGGTTGTATCTGATCTGGTTTGCCGCATTGTGGTTTCACCTGACTCATGGTTTCTGGAGTGCGTTTCAGACCATTGGACTGAACAACAGAACGTGGTTGCCCCGCCTGAAATGTGTAGCAAATGCATTTTCGACAATCATTTTCATCGGATTTGCGATTGTAGTGGTTTATTTTTACATGACAGGCAACTGCTCTTGCGCTAATTGATTATAGAAACAACAGAAAAATATTCGTTATGACAAAGATAGATTCTAAAATTCCAAAAGGCCCGTTGGCTGAGAAATGGAGTTATTACAAAGCTCACCAAAAATTAGTGAACCCATCGAACAAACGTCGCCTCGATATCATCGTGGTGGGAACTGGTTTGGCCGGAGGTTCGGCAGCTGCATCACTGGGCGAATTAGGCTTCAATGTGATGAACTTCTGCATTCAGGATTCACCCCGTCGCGCTCACTCGATTGCTGCTCAGGGTGGTATCAATGCCGCTAAAAACTACCAAAACGACGGCGACAGCGTTTACCGTCTGTTCTACGATACAATCAAAGGTGGCGACTACCGTGCCCGCGAAGCCAATGTGCATCGTCTGGCCGAAGTTGCCAACAGCATTATCGACCAATGTGTGGCTCAGGGTGTGCCTTTTGCACGCGAATACGGCGGATTGCTCGACAACCGCTCTTTCGGTGGTGCTCAGGTTTCGCGTACTTTTTATGCCAAAGGTCAAACAGGACAGCAGCTGTTGCTCGGTGCTTACTCAGCGTTGAGCCGTCAGGTGAATCAGGGTTCTGTAAAATTATATACCCGTTACGAAATGCTCGACGTAGTGGTTATCGACGGTCGTGCCCGCGGTATCATTGCCCGCAACCTCGTAACCGGTAAAATCGAACGTTTCGCTGCTCACGCAGTAGTAATCGCTACCGGTGGTTACGGAAACGCCTTCTTCCTCTCTACAAATGCGATGGGATCAAACGGTTCTGCCGCTATTCAGGCATACAAAAAAGGTGCCTATTTTGCGAATCCTTGTTATGCTCAGATTCACCCGACCTGTATCCCCGTTCACGGAGAATCGCAGTCGAAACTGACTCTTATGTCGGAGTCTTTGCGTAACGATGGCCGTATTTGGACGCCCAAAAAGAAAGAGGATGCCGAAGCTATCCGTGCAGGTAAGAAAAAACCAACCGACCTGAAAGAGGACGAGCGCGACTACTATTTGGAGCGTCGTTACCCTGCTTTTGGTAACCTTGTTCCCCGCGATGTGGCTTCGCGTGCAGCCAAAGAGCGTTGCGATGCCGGATTTGGTGTAGGTGCTACCGGTTTGGCTGTTTATCTCGACTTCTCGGCAGCTATTGAGCGACTGGGACAAAAAACAGTAGAGGCCCGCTACGGTAACCTCTTCCAAATGTACGAGAAAATCGTTGACGAAAATCCATACAATACGCCGATGATGATCTATCCGGCTATTCACTACACGATGGGTGGCGTTTGGGTCGATTACGAACTGCAAACATCTATCCCCGGTCTGTTCGCTATCGGTGAGGCTAACTTCTCTGACCACGGCGCAAACCGCCTGGGTGCTTCTGCTCTGATGCAGGGTCTGGCCGACGGATATTTCGTATTGCCATACACTATCCAAAACTACCTGGCTGATCAGATTCGCGTACCGCGTTTCAGCACATCGTTGCCCGAATTCGAACAAGCAGAAAAGGCTATTCAGGATCGCATCAATCAGTTGATGAGCATCAAGGGTACGCGTTCTGTGGATTCGTTGCACAAACAATTGGGTCTGATTATGTGGGATTTCGTAGGTATGGGTCGTAACAAAGCCGGTCTCGAAAACGCATTAGCCAAAATCAAAGAGGTTCGCAAAGAGTTCTACTCAAATGTACGTATCCCGGGATCGGGCAACGACCTCAACGTAGAGCTTGAAAAAGCACTTCGTGTGGCCGACTTTATCGAAATCGGATACCTGATGGCCAAAGATGCTCTGCATCGCGAAGAGTCATGCGGTGGTCACTTCCGCGAAGAGTATCAGACCGAAGAGGGCGAGGCTTTGCGTCAGGATGATAAATTTTCGTACGTGGGTTGCTGGAAATTCAATGGAGAGGGTAATGAGCCCGAATTGTTGAAAGAAGAGCTTAACTACGAATTTATTAAGGTTCAACAACGGAATTATAAGGCGTAATGACTGAGCGTGAGCGAAGTTAATGAGATGAATGAGTAAACTAGTAGACGAGTAAACTAGTAGACTGGTAGACGAGAAAACTGGTAGACACGTAAACTAGAAAACTGATAAAAATTTTGATTTATGCTTACACATAAGAATTTAACCGTATGGCAAAAGTCTATTGATTTAAGCGTATGTATATATAAAAGAACGTCAGGTTTTCCAAAAGAAGAGAATTTTGGAATATCATCACAAATGCGAAGAGCATCTCTTTCTATCCCAAGCAATATTGCAGAAGGACATGGAAGAAAATCTGATAAAGATTTGGTTCGTTTTTTATATATATCGTTAGGTTCAGCATCAGAATTAGAGACACAGTTGATTGTTGCTCATAAATTAAGCTTCCTTATGGAAGAAGAATTTAATGCTTTGAGTATTTCATTAAATGAGATAATCAAAATGTTAGTTTCATTAATTCGCTCAAAGAAAGTTGATTAATAAATAATTAAACCGGAGAAAATGATTGTCGCGGAGGTTTACCCGTTCACTCGTTTACTCGTTTACTAAAAAAACAATGGAAAAATCAATAAATATAACGCTGAAAGTTTGGCGTCAGAGAGGTCCGAAAGAAAAAGGAACATTCGAGACCTACCCGTTGAAAGCTGTATCAACAGACAGTTCATTTCTCGAAATGCTGGATATGCTCAACGAAGAGTTGGTAAACAAAGGTCAGGAACCTGTTGTGTTCGATCACGATTGCCGCGAGGGTATCTGCGGTATGTGCTCGCTTTACATCAATGGTCACCCGCACGGACCCGATGAGGATGTGACTACCTGTCAGCTTCACATGCGTAAGTTCAAAGATGGTGAGACTATCACTATCGAGCCGTGGCGTTCGGCCGGTTTCCCGGTAATCCGCGACCTGATGGTGGATCGTACTGCGTTCGACAAAATTATGCAGGCCGGTGGATATGTATCTGTGAATACAGGTGGTGTGCCCGATGCCAATGCAATTCCTATTTCGAAAGTAGATGCTGACGAAGCTATGGATTCTGCTTCATGTATCGGTTGCGGTGCCTGCGTGGCTGCTTGTAAGAATGCATCGGCTATGCTCTTCGTTTCTGCCAAGGTAAGTCAGTTCGCATTGTTGCCACAGGGTAGAGTAGAGGGTGCGCGTCGCGCCAAAGCTATGGTGGCCAAAATGGATGAGCTCGGATTTGGTAATTGTACCAACACCGGAGCCTGCGAGATGGAATGTCCTAAAAACATCTCTATCAGCAATATCGCTCGCCTTAACCGCGAGTTTCTTTGCGCTAAACTGGCCGACTAAACGATAGATATTTCTATACAATAAAAAAGAGGCTGTTGCAGAAATTGAACTGTACCCCAAAAGTTAGACAAAAAACTTTTGGGGTAATTTTTATGGAA
>CAZHNZ010000204.1:0-4171 GCA_964534355.1 uncultured Parabacteroides sp. | reverse complement strand
ATGGTCCACTTGGTGAAGAAAGAACTGAAGAGCGTTTGTTGAATATGCCATATACTTTTATGCCTAAAGGTGAATTCGAGTACAGAATTAGCAGCGGAATAGTTGAAGACGATAAAAACAGTAAATTCATCCGCACTGAAGGCAATATAGGTATTTCCAGAATACTAACAGCAGGTGCAGGATGGGAATATCTTTCGTCAATAACTACGGGAAAAAATATTCCATTTCTCCAACTATCCGCACTTCCATATAGTAAATTGGTACTGAAGGGAGAGTATGCACATGGTGTTTATTCGCGTGGTTTAATGAATTTATATATGGGGAAGTTTGGAAACTTCGAATTGGATTACTATAAATATATAGAAAATCAAAAAGCCACAATTTACAACTATCTCTCTGATTTAAAAATCGGATTATCAAAACCCGTTAGATTTTTGGGACTAAACACCTCTAACAGACTGAATTACAGGCAAAATAAATACGAACAAGCAACCTTCAATAGTGCAGATTATTCATTAACAGCATTTCAACGCCATTGGAATGGAAATCTATCATTGTCTTCAAATTGGATAACCGGTTTAGATTATTACATAACCGGATTGGCTACGATATCGGTAAAGCTAGCTAAAGAATTGACCTTCAGGCCATCAGTTCAATATAATTTAACAATCAATCAACTTTTATCTATTCGAGCAGAAATTGAAAAAAGGATTTCAAATAAAGGTATAATATCTTGCTACTACGAAAACACTAAATTAGGAAACTACAAAAGCGTCAATTTAAGTCTTAAGTATGATTTTTCAATCGCTCAGATAAATGCGTCAAGCAGTATTTCAAACACAAGAAACTCATATAGTTTTGGGGCAAGAGGTAGCATTGTTTACGATCCGACAAATCAATACACCAATTTTAACAATTACACATCTCTTGGTCGAGGTGGATTGGCAATTACAGCATTTATTGATACTAACTTCAATGGAAAACGAGACCAAGGGGAGCCTGCTGTAATGGAATTGCCGATTAAACAACAAGGTGGTCGGGTAATATATCGTGACAATGACCCGGTTGTACGCATCATTGGATTAGAACCTTTTGTTTATTACACATTTTCGGTAAACGAAGAAGCATTAGAAAATATATCCTGGCGAGTAAAAAATAAAGTTCACAAGGTAATGATTGACCCGAATCAGCTTAAAAACGTTGAAATTCCTATCAGCCCGATGGGTGAGATGGGAGGAATTACAACTTTTAGAAGCAAGTTTGACAGCAGAGGTATCAGCCGGATTAAAGTAAATATATTCACAAAAGATAGCATCAAAGTGGCAGAAACTCTGTCTGAATCAGACGGATATGTCAACTATCTAGGACTAAAACCGGGAAGCTATTTTGCCCAGATTGATACAGTTCAAATGAAGCGACTGGAATATGTTGCACTTCCGGAGAAAAGATCCTTCAAAATAAGACCGTCTTATAAAGGTGATATAGCAAGTGACATCAATTTTACGATCTATCCGATCGCAGAGATTACGAACAGTTATTCTGTAGATTCAATGTTAATTGAGGCTGAGAATACCGAAAAAATAATGAATCCTGTACAGAAAACAAAATACGATACTATAAAAACGATAGATTCCGCACTATATGTGGTTCAGGCCGGGGCATTTTTCACCTCAGACAGAGCAAATAGGCTGGCACAGTCGTTGAAACAGGACTTTCCGGAAACAAGTGTAGTTTTTGCAAATGGTTATTATAAAGTACAGGTGGGTCGCTACAAAACACAGGCTGAGGCAGACAGTGTTTCGCTTTGGTTTAATCAAAGAGGAAAAGAGGTGCTTTCGAGACAGGGCAGCATCAGCAAGACTATTCTCAAATACACACCAATAAATGCTTCTCAGTCTGAGAAATTCAATCAAAAGAAAATTCTGAATATAATAAATAGCACAACACTTCCGAAATCAATTTCGGCAGATAACATCCTTAATGCAAACAATCTGATTAATAAAGTTAAGTCAACAGTTCTGACAAACGGAAAAAAAGACACATTACTCGCGGGCAGCCTGAAAATAATGGGTGGAAATTTCTTCATCAAATCGAGGTGTTTTAGCAAAGAAAATGAGGCAAAATCATTATTAAATATCATAAACAAATACAATCATCAATATGGCATCGCTTTAGTTAAAGAAGATAGCTTGTTTTGTCTAAAACTTGGATACTTCCGTGCAAAAAACACGGCAGACAGTTGCTTTAAATGGCTTCAGGAAAAAGAACTGGAGATGTTTTTGAAACAAAATTCTGTAGTTGAAAAAACCGATGCTGATATCACAGTTCTGAACAGTGAAGAACCACCGGTTGATAATGACATTGACAATTCATTGGTTGATTTAAGCATTAGAGGTGTAGAGTTTTATGTTCAAACCGGTTCTTTCTGGAAATCATCTGCATCAAAAACTGTATACAAATTGCTAAGAAAAGAGTCACCCTATAGCATCAAACGAATAAGAAAAGGAAAAGAGTTTTATATAAAATCTAATAATTTAACAACAAAAGCTGAAGCTGAAGAGTGTAGAAAATTCTTCCGGTCAAGAGGAGTTGAGTCTGTTTTAAAAATGAAGAAAAAATAAAACCCGTTCCCCTAAAAAATATTGAAAAATAGAATATAACTTATCAATAGTTATGAGAAAAATAAAAAATAGTCTTTGTCTGTTACTGCTAGGAATTTATGCATCTAATGGATTTGCCCAGCAAGTAAAAATAGGTGATAATACATCTGTATCACCTTTGCAAAGTTCTGCATTGTTGCAACTTGAAAGTACAACCAGAGGGTTCTTACTACCACGAATTACAACGGTGCAAAGAGACGCCATTGCTACACCAGCCACCGGATTGATAGTGTACAACACTACCACTGCCTCATTTCAATACTATGACGGAGCAGCATGGCAGGATTTGAACAATATGTACACGGTTAACGGGACTATTGGCACAAACAGGACTATTGGAGTTACAGATAAAGTTAACTTTGACAACAACACGTTTGTCATAGACGGGACCAATAATCGTATAGGAATTGGAACCAATACCCCTGGTGCTCAATTACACACCACCGGATCCGTTTTGTTTGCCGGTGCAGGTACTCCGGGAGCCGGAAAGATATTAACATCTGATGCAACCGGTAATGCTACATGGGAAAATAACACTGCGTTATCAACCACACTGCCAAACACCTATCTGTTTGTAGGTAACGGTAGCGGAATTGCAACAGGGGTAGCCATGAGTGGAGATGCAACAATCAGTAATACCGGTGTATTAACCATTGGTAACAATGCAATAACATCTGCAAAAATAACAAACGGAACAATTGCCAATACAGATTTAGCAGTAAGTGTTGGAGGAATTTACAAAGGAAACGGCAATTTGAGTGCTGCAACAACCGTTACTCAGGGTACAAACGGTCTGACATTTTCAGGATCAGGCTATTTGAATAAACAATCCGGAGCAGCAGGAGTTCCATCCGTTTTTACATGGGGAAGAACTGCCACGGAAGCAGAACTCGGTGTTGCCGGTGCCTCCGGAAATGGTTTCCCGACTGCAGCTGCCGGTGATGTTTGGGTAAAATCGAATAGTTCAACGGGGTCAATGTTTGTCGGAACTCAAGCTGCTGCCACCTTGAAATTAATGACAAACAATACAGAGCGTTTTTCAATTAGTTCTGCGGGTGTATTAAACATCAGTAATATGTCCGGTTCCGGCTCCAGAATGGTCGTTGCAGATGCTTCAGGAAACCTTAGTACTCAAGCTTATACGTCAGGTACAGTTACTAGTGTTACCGGAACAGCACCTATTTCGGTTGCAACCGGCACATCTACACCGGTTATTTCATTAAATGATGGTGGGGTTACTTCAGCTAAAATTGAAGACGGTACCATCACAACATCTGACATCAGCGGTACAGCTGGCATCACAAACGCTCAGCTCGCTAACAGTGCAGTGACTATCAACGGAACTGCTGTTTCTTTGGGTGGAACAGCGACAATCACAGCTTCACCAGTCGGTACAACTCTCACTTCCGGAAATATTCTGGTCGGTAATTCATCAGATGTTGCAGCAGCTGTTGCACTCAGCGGTGATGCGACAATCAGCAATACCGGGGCTCTGACTATTGGTACAGGCG
>CAZHNZ010000203.1:0-4187 GCA_964534355.1 uncultured Parabacteroides sp. | reverse complement strand
ACAAAGATAATTGCTTAAAAAATGGTGGAAAAGATGTAGTTGGCCGAATGCTTACGGTGCTGCGTGTGTTTTTGTTTTCCACATTCAAAATACCCAGCGATTCTATGGCCCCGGCACTTAAATCGGGTGATTATATAATAGCACTAAAGCTAATCCCGGGGCCACGAATTTGCAAAAGTCTTGATTTTTTTAAAAGCGGTTCAAAGCCTGAGTTTTGGCGTCTAAAAGGAATCCGGTCTGTGAAACGGAACGATGTATTGGTGTTCCATTTTCCGTATTCCGACTGGAATAAACTGGCAATGGATATGAACAAGTTTTATGTAAAGCGTTGCGTGGCAATTCCGGGTGATAGTTTTTACATCGAAAATGGGATATACAAAGTAAAGGGATGTGTGGAAAGCCTGGGGAATGTGGATGCGCAACGCAAAATTGGAAAAAGAGATTCGGGCAGTTTTACGCCCGAAGTGTATCGCTGCTTTCCGGGTATGAAATCGCCTAACTGGAATATCCAACACTTTGGACCGCTCTATGTGCCCCGCAAAGACGATTGCCTGAAAATGGACAGCGTAAACTTCTACTTATATCGCAGGTTGATAGAGTACGAGACAGGCATGAAAGTAACCAAAAAAGGGAATACCGTTTTACTCAACGATAGCGCCATAATCAACTATGCTTTTACGAGCAATTATTACTTTATGGCTGGCGATTTGGTGCGCGATTCGCGCGACTCACGTTACTGGGGCTTGCTGCCCGAAGATCATATTGTGGGCAAGGCGGCCATCGTATGGAAGTCGGTAGATCCGAATAGTGGCGATGTGAGATGGAAGCGGGTGATGAGAGGGGTGGAGTAGTTGTAGCGGTAAGCGGTAAGCGGTGAGCGGTAAGTGGTGAGTGGTAAGTGGTAAGCGGTGAGTGGTAAGCGGTAAGAAAATAAGCAAACAAATAGAAAATAATATGGATACTTATTCTGATTTTAATACGAAATATCGGGAACGAACAAAGCGTTTTGCGGTTGAAATTGTGAAGTTTTATTCAAAGCAGTGTAAAAGTAGTGATGAGCTGCGCATTTTAGGAAAGCAATTATTGCACTCGGGCACATCAGTTGCTGCAAATTTTAGAGCTTTTACGAGGGGTCGGTCAGAAGCGGAGAAGTTTGCTAAACTCTGTATTGTAGTTGAAGAAGCCGATGAGTCACAATTTTGGATAGAGCTAATGCTTGAGGCTGATTTGATTAAACCAGAAGCATGCAAACATTTTATGACTGAAATAAACGAATTAGTGAAAATTTTCACAGCCACCAAATCCAAAATGAAGCGCTAATGAACTCACGCCTTACAGCTGCTTACCGCTTATTGCTTTCAGCTTACCGCTTACCGCTTGTTGCTTGCTGCTTACCGCTGTTATCTGTTTTTGCAGTAAGCCACGAGTTCGCCATGGGGGTTATTAGTGCCAAATATTATTGGTTTTATGCTGCTATGGGTATATGCGGTTTAACAACGGCCCTGTATTTAGCGTTAGGCAATCAATTCAAAATCAGGTTTTCGCTTGCTGAGCTTTTGCTGTTGTTGTTTGCGCTGCTTGGCTTGCTTCCTTTCCTCACGGGGGCGGAAGTGATACATACCAAAGCGGTGTTGTTGGTGCTACTGGTGGTGCTTTATCTCTATTTCAGAATAGCATTGAGGGTAGATAAATCCTGTCGCTACGCGCTATATCTGCTTCTGCTTATTACGGCTGCGGGGCAGGCACTGTGGGGCATGGCGCAATTGTATGGCTACCTGCCATCGCAGCATAATTTGTTTCTGCTTACCGGTTCGTTTTTCAACCCCGGCCCGTATGCCGGCTATTTAGCTGTGCTTAGCCCCCTGGCTTTGTATTATGTGTTGCGCGATTATCGGGTTTGGAGTCGGCCGTACCATACAAAATATTGTTTGTTTTACTTGCGCTGGAGTTTGGCAACAATCACCTTACTTTCCACTATGTTGGTGCTTCCGGCAAGTATGAGCCGGGCAGCCTGGTTGGCTGCGACGACTGGTTCCTTGTTTGTAGGGCTTGCTTTTTTTGCATCACGCTATAGACTCAAATCGTATGTGGTACGGTATCAGAAAAAACTGCTGGTTGCGCTGGTGCTGGTTGCATTTATTGCCGGCAGTGCTGGCGTAGCCATGTATCGGCTCAAGAAAGATTCAGCCGATGGCAGAGTCTTGATTTGGAAAAATACACTGACGGCCATTGAGGAACAGCCCTTAGGTGTAGGGCTTGGGCATTTTGCAGGTGCATATGGAAAGGTGCAGGCTGCCTATTTTGAAACCACAACCACAACCGCCACCGGGCAGGAGCAGAATGTGGCCGGAAATCCCGAATATGCCTTTAATGAATACCTGCAAATATGCCTCGAGTTTGGTGTTGCGGGGCTCCTGCTGTTTGCGACAGCTGTGATAATGCTAATTAAAAAAGGGATAAAGCAGCAGAAATACGGCGCCGTAGGCGCTGTGGTGTCCTTACTTGTATTTGCATCTATGTCTTATCCTTTTAGTGTGTTGCCATTTTTAATTGTATTCGTCTGTTTGTTAGCCGATTTAGCAAATGGCAATGAGGCAACAAATCCAGACCAGACTGGAAGCACGCTCGTCCCTATCTATGTTATTGTGATTATTAGTTTCGGTGTGCTTGCTTATTGCCTGTATAACCGGTATCCTACTTACAAAGCCTACAAAGAATGGAGCCGTGCAAAAACACTTTACGCAATGCAGCTATACACTGATGCAACTCCCGAATATGCACGAATTACACCACATCTGAGCGATCGTGTGGAGTTTTTGTTTGAATACGGACAAATTTTATCAAAAACGGCTCACTACCAAAAAAGCAACGAGGTGCTAACCCTGGCCACAACGCTAAGCTGCGACCCGATGCTGCACAATGTAATAGGCAAAAACCATCAGGCTCTAAAAAACTACAAAGCCGCAGAGCTAAATTTTCTGATGGCTGCCAACATGGTTCCCAACCGGATATATCCGTATTACCTGCTTGCCAAACTCTATTTGCAAACAGGCAATAGGACAAAATTTGAAAAGATGGCAAATCACGTTTTGCAAAAAGAGCCCAAAATACATTCGCCGGCTATTGAGGAGATGCGCAATGAAATTGAAATGCTTAAAAATCAGATGAGTAAGAATTGAGTGAGAATTGTGTAAGAATTGATTTGAAATTATTTGGTGTTTTCTGATTTTTTTTTATTTTATTTGTAGCGCAAATCACTGCGGTCGCGTTTAATTGTTTCTAAAGATTGATTTGCATCTTTGTACCAAACTTACTTAAATGCTATATTATATATAAACATACATATTTATTGCAATGCAGCCAAAGACAATATAAAACAACATGAAGTGATACAAATTGGGGCGGTGCTGTTCTTCAGTGACCCAATAGTTGGCGTGCGACTTAAAGTCACATCCAACTAAACCGAATAACAAGCGCCCGCCCCTGCACTTCGCCCCAAACCACATAAAAACAGAAAGGAGGATTGCCCGGCAAAGATACAAAAAACAATTAATACAACCCTACAGAGGGTGCTGCTATTGAAACGATACATATAGCAGATATCATTTTTTCAATTTTTAGATATAAATCAAGAATAATTTTTTAAAATAAAAATTTATGAAAACAAATATTTTCGGCGGTATCGCCATAGTTGCCATAGCGGTAGCAGTGGCATTTAATGTAAGTGTAAGTAACCAGAAACAAGATGCAGCAAGTATGCTGGCATTGGCCAATGTGGAAGCGTTGGCGCAAGGAGAAATCGGTGTCAAATCAGGCTGGTGGCTATGCCCAGGTACAGGTTGGAAATGCCCGAGCAATTCCTACGGACAAACTGAATATGACTTAGCGTTATTAATATTATAATTTATCCTTACGAGTTAATTAATTATTATTCAACTGTAGTTGGTGATTATAATCACCAACTACTCTTTAAAATATCTAATATGTTATATAAAATAAATGCAATAATCTTTTTTTCAATTATCTTGTTTTCGTGTAACAACAATAATGTGTACAAAAATAGAAAAATCAGTAAAATTGAGTTAACTGAAATAGGTGTTTTTGAATACGAAGATGGAAAATTGATACGAATGATGTAATCAGTAATTTTGTTTCGCCAAATTTTCGCAAATAAAAATCGCCAGAAA
>CAZHNZ010000202.1:0-4289 GCA_964534355.1 uncultured Parabacteroides sp. | reverse complement strand
ACAATACCACCATCGAATGTGAATACCGCGACGGCAAAGTGCAGTCGCTCAAAGTAACGCCCGAGTCGCGCCGCGCCGACATCGTCAATATGGCTACCGACAAACAACGTATTCGGACGATGGTGGAAGTGGCTTTGGCTGACCACAACTACCTGTTTGGATTGCCGCCAGCACCCGATGCGCAACCCGTGGCCGGAAAAGCTACGGGAAAATGGGCGGAGAAGTATGGTTACACGCTTGCAGGGTGCCAGGCCGGACCGTGGAAAAACAGTGTTTTCAAAGGGAACACCGTGTATGTGCATACGCTCGATTGGCCACGCGAAGGCGTAAAACTTAGTGCTATTCCCTGCGAACTGACCAGCTATACATCCGTAACAGGGGATATCAGAGTCACCAGAACAGCAGATGGCTGGTTGCTCACCGGCACCCCCGACACGCTGAATACCATTGTAAAATTGGAATTCGACCGTTCGGTAGAAGAAATTGCGATGGCCTTACCCTCCAAAGGCTCGGTCACGCAGGGTGCACAACGCACGGAAACCACCGATAGCACCGGTCGCAAATGCATCACCACAGATCTCGGCCGCGACTGCCTCATCAACCGGGTCGAATTCACCATCACCAACCCCGGCCATTTGCGGGGCCGTAGCATACCCTACGAGCTGCAAATACAAATGCCCGACGGAAGCTGGAAAACCATTCAAAGCAACAGCATCTATGGCTCCATTTGCAGCAAAGCGTTCGACACCGTGAAAACACGCGCCACCCGACTCCTCATCAAAGCCGGAGAGGTCAAACAATTTGATCTGTTTTCAAAACAAACCGCACCATGATACAAAACAGGTAGATAAATTGAGTATAAAGTTCTACTTTTGCAAACTAAACCATTTAAGTCATCTTGTTACCCATAAAAAAAAGAATAGTATACTTATCAAATCTTTTCTTCATCTAATTTTCTGAATAGGGTTGGCCGGACATTGTTCCGACCAATCCTATTTGTAGTTCTGATTTGTTTATCACACACTTATATAAACACTACAAACACAATGAAAAAAAGAGAAGAAATGAGAAGAAAGATTGCAACAGCAATCTGTATTATTGCCCTGTTTTGTCAGGCAATGGCCACCTTTGCCCAGCACAACGGCAAACGCTGGGGCGACCTGGGAAATGGTCGTTACCGCAATCAGATTTTACCGGCAGACTACAGCGACCCCGAGGTGTTGCGCGTCGGCAAAGATTATTACCTGATTTCATCCACCTTTCAGTTCTCGGGCGGAATCGTCATTATGCACTCGCGCGATTTGGTGAACTGGAAAACAATCGGCAGCGTGATTCACGACCTGCCCGGGCAACTCAAAGACGACCGCTTCGACTGGCGCGTGATGGATCACTACGACAAGGGGGTTTACGCTGCATCACTGCGCTATCACGACAAGAAATTCTGGGTCTATTTCACCACCTACAACAAAGGAGGCATCTATGTGGCGACCGCTTCAAAAATCACCGGTCCGTGGGATGTAAAGCTGATGAAGGACAAAAACGGTGTTGAGCTGTTTGGCATCAACTGGGACGACAACTGCCCGCTGTGGGACGAAGATGGCAAAGCCTACATGGTGGCCAGCAACCCGGGCGAAAACTGGTTCCCGATACTCTTTCAAATGTCGTGGGACGGCACCCAACTGCTGGATGGCGATATCGAAAAGATGAAAATAAAGACAAAAGACCAAACCGACCGTGGCACAAACATCCTGCCCAAATCGACCTGGGGAGAAGGGAATAAAATCTTCAAAAGAGATGGCTATTACTACTTTTACCACAACCAGTGCTACCTGCCCAACTACGACAGACGGGCAACCATAGTCCGGTCGAAAAACATATACGGCACTAAACCCGACGGAACGCCCGGCAAACCAGGCGATCCCGGCCTATACGAAATATCGCCTCAGGGCACACAATGCTATCTTTTGGTGCACCCCGACAGCACCGGAGGTCGGTTTGACCAGGGAACAATTATCGACTCGCCCGATGGCAAAAAATGGTATTTCCTCACGCATCAGGGCGAGGGGTATCAGAATGGTCGCCCCATCAGTCTGCTGCCCGTGACCTGGGTAGATGGCTGGCCCATGGCGGGAGTCGATTACGACAACGACAAAGTGGCAGAACCCGTGTGGGAAGCCGAAAAACCGGTGAAAGGTCAGAAGAAAACATTCCCGCAGGGGAGCGACGAGTTCAACAGCAAAAAGCTCGATCCGCAATGGATGTGGAACTACCAGCCACGTGCCGAAAAATGGTCGTTGACCGAAAGAAGCGGACACCTGCGTCTGCATGCCTTCAAACCGCTGAAGGAGAGCACATTCTTCAAAGCCGGAAACACCATCTGCCAACGATATGTAAAAAGCGACACCACACAGGCCGACGTCAAAATGGATATTTCGGCCATGGCCATCGGACAGGAAGCCGGCATCAGCCATTTCAACGGAGGCTCGAACTACTGCACCCTCGGCATCAGAGTGACTGACAAAGGAAAAGTATTAAAATACAACGACAACGGAAAAGTTACCGAAGGCGAAATCATTACATCACCCACCATCTGGCTGCGCTCGGTGGTCAACAACGAAGGCATAAACAGCTATTTTTACAGCACAGACGGCAAACTGTTTAAACCATTCGGAGAGAAATACACCGTTCGCTGGGGCGGTTTCCGGGGCGATAACATCGGCATCTACAACTACAATGACCTCAGCGAAAGCGGTTATGTAGATATCGACTGGTTCAGATACCGTTTTTAAAAGTCACCGCTATACAATCTGTAAATCCCCGATTTTTTGCACAATCGGGGATTCAGATTTTATCTTTTCAAAGATATAGCCTATTTTTGCAGAAAAATTGCTGTTATGAAAAAGATATTAGCCTACCCCTCATCGCTTATAACCTATTTCCTGTTTCTGTTTTTCCTCTGTCTGTTTCACCCCATCCAATGGATTTGCCTCAAAGCCGGCGGCTACGAAGCACACAAAAAGAGTGTCGACCTACTTAATTTCTTTCTGATTCGCACATTGTACCCACTATTTTCGGGCTTCGAAATCCACAACCGGGAGCTCATTCCCGAAGGGGAGCCCGTGATATTTGTGTCGAACCACCAGGGCATATACGATATTATCGGTATGGGGTGGTTTATGCGCCGCTATCACATCAAATATGTCAGTAAAATTGAACTGAGCAAGGGTATCCCCAGCGTATCTTTTAATCTGAAATACGGGGGTTCTGTAGTTATCGACCGCAAAGACCCGAAACAGGCTCTGCCGGTGCTGAAACAGATGGGAGAATACATCGAAAGGAACCGCCGTTCGGTACTCATCTTCCCCGAAGGTACCCGCACCAAAAACGGGAAACCTAAAGCATTTGCCCCCAACGGGCTGAAAATATTGTGCAAATATGCACCGGGCGCTTATGTAGTACCCGTCACTATCAACAATTCGTGGAAAGTATTCCGGTATGGAAATTTCCCGCTGGGACTGGGCAACCGACTCTCATTCACTGTACACCCTCCACTCAAAGTGAGCGACTACGACTACAATACCCTATTTGAAAAAGCGGAACAGGCAGTTGTATCGGGGATAATTACATACCAATAACATCTAATAATCTGAATATGAAAAAATTTCTGCTAATTACAGTCTGTTTATTTATTGCATTTACAGGTAGTGCCCGTACTCACTACATGAACGACAAGTACACAACCCCGAAATTCTCGCTGGGACTTGGTTCAGGAGTAAACAGCTATACTTCCGCCCTCGGTATCTCGGGTAATGTTAAACTGGTAGACAGATTCTTTCTGCAGGGAGGATTAGGAATAGGTGGCTGGGGTAAAAAATACTCAATCGGATTGAGATACGATATGCGCAAAGGAAATGGCTGGTCATACGGGTTGGGTTACTCGGAATGTATGGGACTTAATAGCTTTAATCTGACGATTAATGAAAACAGTGTAGTCACAAAGCAAACCCTAAGGCTACATGAAACGGGTTGTATAAACATCAAAGCATCATACAACTGGATGATTAGCAAATCAAACTTATTATACCTTGATCTTGGGTATGCATTCCCCATGAAGAATGACCCCTGGACTCTTAAAAGCGGACCAAGCCTCTCAGAGACAGCAATAACTACCCTTAATCTGTTAGCGCCCGGTGGTATGATTTTGGGTATCGGTATTACTTTGGGTTTGTAAATAATCTTTTTTCGACGACTAGATTCATAAACATCTACATTTTCTTTTTCAACCTTAA
>CAZHNZ010000201.1:0-4301 GCA_964534355.1 uncultured Parabacteroides sp. | reverse complement strand
ATTGTTTTTGATAGGGATATGAAAAAATGAGTGCTGAAGATAAAAAGATTCAATATACCATAGAAGCGATTGACGAAACAGAAAAAGGGTTGCAATCTGCATCTATCGGGATGTCAAAGCTTACTGCAAAGGTTTTTGCATTAAATCAAACTTTTGATGTATTAAAAAATCTTGGTGGGATGGTAGGGAAAACGTTTTCAGCTCTCTACTCCCCAGCAAGTCAACTTTCTGAAGCAGTAGAAAAACAGTCACAAATACTTGGTTTGTCTACCAAAGAAATGCAAAAATGGAATTTTGTAGCCACACAGAATAAAGCAAGCGTTGATAGTGTGACTATGGGATTTACTATTCTTACGTCAAAAGCTTATGACGCTTATAACGGCAATAAAGCCGCTTCAGACTCGTTCAAATCTTTAGGCATATCAGTAGCTGATGCATCTGGTAATCTCAAGAGTAATGAGACTCTAATCAATGATACAGTACGAGCACTATCAAGTATATCAAGCGAGAGTGAAAGATCTGCAAAAGCACAAGATCTTTTCGGTCGGTCAGGACGCGAATTACTCCCATTACTCGCACAGGGCAAAACTGCAATTGATGACCAGAGAAAAGCCGCTGAAAATCTAGGCCAAGTTTTATCTCAAGACGCAGTAGAAAATTTTACTGCTACAGGAGACGCGCTTGACGCATTAAAAACATCTACGACTGTTGCCGCTGGTGAATTTTTAAATACATTTTTGCCAGCTATAAAAACAACGCTTGAATGGACAACTAAGCTAGGCGCTGCTATTGGTAACTTAGTAAGACCAGATACTGAGGTCGAGGGTTATGCAAAGAAAATCGCAGAGGTAAAAGATAAAATTACCAGAGCAGACAAGGCACCATTAACAAGCGCGAAAACGAAACAAGATTTACAAGATGAATTAGCTTTTTACGAGAGATATTACAACATGGCGTTAAAAATATCTCAATTGGCACCACAGGATAAACAGAGTAGCACGGTTTCAGCTACCGGAGCGCAAAAAACATCATCCGGAGACGGTAAAAAACAGAGTTTTGATGATTATGCATCTAGCATTGGTCTGTCTCAGATGAATATTGACGCTGCAATAAAGCAAGCTGAAGAGCAACAAGCCGCATCAAAAGCATCACAAGACAAAATAGCTGAATATATCAAAAAAACGAGCGAAGAAACTCTCAAAGACGCAGAAGAAAAAGGGCAAAAGTGGCAAGAACTTCAATCCGCACTTGCAGAATCGAACGCAAGCGCAAAAGGGACAGAGCTTGAACAGCAATATGCACAGCTTGAATTGTGGAAAACTAAAGAGCTTGAATTATATGCAGGGATAAACGATTCTAAATCAGCAATAGATAAAATGTATGATAATAAAAAAGCTGAGATTGAAAAGAATGCGGCGGAACGTGCAAAGACAATTGCTGACAAAGAAAAACAGATGAAAATACAGAACTTCCAACAGGTTGGGGGTGCTTTTAATGATCTAATGGGAGCTATTGGACAGGCAACAAAAGAGAATGCTAAGGCACAAAAGGCGATTGCGATTGTACAGGCTATTATTAATACCGCTCTTGGAGTAACACAGGCTATCGCTCAAGGTGGAGTAGCTGGAATTGTCACAGGTGCGCTAGTTGCGGCAACAGGTGCAATACAGATTGCAACTATAGCAAGTCAAAACTTCGCGCTCGGTGGAGTTGCACAAAGGAATCCAGGGGCTGTATCTGATTCTGTAAATGTGAATGTAAATCCAGATGAAAGAATTGTCACAAAGCGACAACAAAATAATTTAACCAGATTTTTAAATAATCCTGATAGTTCATCCGGTAGGGGTGACACATATAATATATTTGATTATTCAGGGAATTTAGTCGAAACGCTGATTACACAGATACAAAACGGTCAGGCTGATAGATTAAGTAGAACTTTAAACTCAAGATTTGCAACAGCATGAAAATAAGATCTAATTCAACATATATCGATATTGTGCCGCCTGATTTTGGGTATTCGGTACTTGTTAGATTAGCGTTGAATCAGATCGAATTGCAGAACAAACAAATTGATGCATGGGACAATGGGAAGCAGTACGATACTACTATTCTGAAAATACCAGCAATGTTTATGAACAAAACCGATGCAAAGGCGCTTGCAAGTTATCTAACAAGCGAAAACACCGGACGTACTGCAAGCATGGTATTAGATCTTGAATCAGATCGTGGGGTTTATCCGGCTGGCCCACATCATGGCGATTCGGGAACGTTCAACATTAAACTAATTAATCGTGATATATCTGGTATTCTTGAAGATCCATATTGGTACTTTAAACTTGATTTTGAATTTACTATTTCACCTATATCAAGTTATAGCTTGCCATCACCAATACAGGAAAATTCAAACAGTGGTTTTAGCATTTGTGGAATTGATGGTTTACGGTATCCACCGGAAGGATTTAACCCGAAAAATGTATATTCATATTCTGCAATTGAAGGGTTAGGGAATAACACATCAGGAATAGACACAAAAGTAAATGGATATAAAACAAGCTTTGATTTAGTATGTAATCAACCTAATGCCGCTAACGTGTGCTACAATCTATTAAACGAATTAGGCAGGTCAAACACCTTTCAAATGAATTGCATGGATAACTACTACCCATTTGGAGTTGATAACGGGCTAAATACAGCGGGTGAAAGTTTTAACGTGAAATTAGCAAAAAACGAAATAAATATCGTGCATAGAAATGTAAACGAATTTGAATTGTCTCTAAATTTTGGATTAGTGCAATGAACATTATAAACGGTATAAAAATTAAAACGAATTCGTCAGTTGTCAATGAAACATACGGATTGTATGGAGTTGCAAACGATTATTCAGAATTTAGATTTTCAGAATGTGCTGTAAGTGGTTTAGCCCAAAGTTGGAAAGATGGATTTATTACCAAAAAGGGGATAAATTTAGGTACAAGAAAGTTTGATTTGCTCGAATCTGGTAATACTATGCAATCAAGTAATATCACTATCCGAATAAAAAACACATCACAACTTATATTTTTTATTGACAGCAACACAATTTCATTGAATAAATGCGAGTTGACTATATACGAGTTTGTTGGTACTGATGCATCAGCCGGAAGTGTTACAACAAGAACATACACTACAAGAATAATTGAGGATGTTAAATTTACAGAAACAGAAATAATTTTAACATGCAAACAAAACTTATCACAAAGTAGAAATACTGTATTAAGCCAGAAGCTTGACAATGTAAATTATCCTTATGTTCCAGAGACAAATAAAGATAAGTATATCCCTGTTATTTTTGGGGTGTCTGATCCTGAAAACGGCAGGTATTTTAAAATACTTCAAAACATATCAAAAGAAATAAAATATTATTCTGAAGATTGGTTTGTTGATGCTGCCCCTCCGAATATAGATTATTATAGACAGTTACACTGTGCATCAATAGGCGCCTATAAATATCCACAGACACAAATAGAAACTATATCTAATAATGTGTTTTTACTTGGTGGGGAAGTGTATAATGGAAGTTCTGGTTTTGAAATTGTGCTAAGAGAAAGTTCTTGGTTTGTTAATAAATATTTAAAATGTATAAACGGTAAAGATAAAAACCAGAATGTAATAAGGAAAATATTAAGTTGTACACAATCATCTTATCAGCTTGACGCTGTTTTACAGGATTATATGGAAGATCTCGCAGTTGGAAATAGTACCTTTGATGCAACAGACCAAACGTATTTTGAAATGTATGATTTACAAATAAAATATTTGCTTTCGTTGTATGCTATTCTTGGTTTTTATTTATCATCAGATGGAACAACACAACTACAAGATCAACCTGAAATATTTGGAAAAATAAACAACGAAATTGAGCCGATCATGTCTTCAAGTGTTGATATTAATCTTATTGGAAACGATCTTGATTTAAACCCAAGAATATACAAAGGAGACAAACTTACATCCTTGTATAATTTCTCTTTTTTCAAACCAATATCATGCACGCCAATGAATTCAACAGACTATTTTAGACTAAATGGTTCGCCAACAATAAATGTTAAAATTGATGGTACATCACCCACAGAATACGTAGATTGTTTGTTTTCTACAGATATAAACGCATCTGCAACTGTTCAGGCGACCCAAACAAGTTTGTCCAATATAACAAATAGAGATGCAGGAACCTTTTCTTATTATAGATGGTATCTACCATCTTACGCAAGTGATTTTATTTGGTCGCTTAGTATTTCACCTCCTGAATTACCAGACAATTT
>CAZHNZ010000200.1:0-4491 GCA_964534355.1 uncultured Parabacteroides sp. | reverse complement strand
TTTTGCTCTCCAGGTAGGACTTGAACCTACGACCCTCTGATTAACAGTCAGATGCTCTAACCGACTGAGCTACTGAAGAATTACTATCATTAAACTTTTTGCTCTCCAGGTAGGACTTGAACCTACGACCCTCTGATTAACAGTCAGATGCTCTAACCGACTGAGCTACTGAAGAGTGTTGCACTTGTTTTAAAAATGCAGTGCAAAAGTAATAGGTTTTTTGCAATTATGCAATATCTTTGCAGAAAAAAATTCAAAAAAATGAAAGTATTAGGAATGGGCAATGCCCTTGTAGATGTACTTGCAAGGCTTGAATCAGATGATTCACTGCAAGTTATGGGTCTTCCCAAAGGAAGTATGCAATTAATCAACGAAGATGAATTATTGAAGATTTTGGATGCAATAAAAGTGTTCGACACCTTCAAAGCCACCGGAGGCTCGGCTGCAAATGCAGTTTGCGGGCTTGCACAACTGGGAATTCAGGCCGGATTTATCGGAAAAACAGGGTATGACTCGTATGGTCAGTTTTATGCAGAGGATCTGGAGAAGAATAATGTGAAAGCACATTTGCTACAGGAAGAGATGACTTCCGGCTGTGCCATGACCATGATTTCGACAGATGGCGAGCGCACCTTTGGCACCTATCTGGGCGCAGCAGCCAATCTGAAAGCAGAAGATTTATCCATAGATATGTTTGAAGGATACCATATATTTCATATAGAGGGCTATCTGGTGCAAAATCCGGAACTGATTCGCAAAGCCTGCCAACTTGCCAAACAAGCCGGATGCAAAATCTCTTTGGATATGGCCAGCTACAATGTGGTAGAAGCAAATCTGGAATTTTTTGGTGAGTTATTGAGAGAATATACAGACATTGTTTTTGCAAATGAAGAAGAAGCCCTCTCATATACCGGCAAAGAGACGGAAGAAGCCGCCATTTTGCTGGCTGAAACCTGCGAAATCGCTGTTGTAAAAATTGGCTCAAAAGGCTCAATTATAAAAAGAGGTGAAGAATTGGTAAAGGTGAGTGCCAACAAAGCCAATTGCCTCGACACAACCGGTGCCGGCGACTTGTATGCTGCCGGCTTCCTTTTCGGACTTATCCACAACCACACACTGGAGATATGCGGAAGCATTGGTTCGCTGTTGGCCGGAAACGTAATTGAGATCATCGGCACCAAAATGGATGATAGCCGATGGAACACGATTAAGGAAAAAGTCAATCAAATCACATTAGGTCAGAACTAACCGTTCAATTATTCCCCAAACACCAATCCGCTATGTCAAAAACAATAAATAGCCGCTCTCTGGTTCAATTTCTCTTCGGAACATTTCTGTTGTGCAGCCCAATTGCTGTATCCGGTCAGGAGAAACACAACTTTGAGACCACCAAAAATCTGGACATATTCTACAATATGTACAAACAGCTGGATCTATATTATGTCGATTCAATCAAACCGGAGAAGTTGATTAAAACCGGCATAGATGCCATGCTCGGTAGTCTCGACCCCTACACCAATTTCATCGACGAAAAAGAGATGGACGATTTCAGGTTTTTAACCACGGGAGAATATGGCGGCATTGGCGCAATGGTTTCGACCGTGAAAGGAAAAACCTATATATCCGAACCCTACGAGAATATGCCGGCGGCTAAAGCCGGACTAAAAGCGGGCGATCAAATTATTGAGATTGACGGAAAAGCACTGAAAGGGAAATCGATTAACGAGGTTAGCAATTTACTGAAGGGCCTACCCAACACCCCGTTAAAGATGAAATTTCTGCGCGGGGAAAATACAAAACCTCAGGAAATAACCATTATCAGGGCTAAAATTGTGGTGAATTCAATCCCATACTACGGTGTAATAGGCAAAAATACCGGGTATATCCTGATAAACAGTTTTACAGATAAAACGGGAGAAGAGTTCAAAACAGCTTTTCTTGACTTAAAGAATAACAAAAAGATAGGTTCGCTCATCATAGACCTTCGGGAAAATGGTGGTGGAATAATGGAGGAAGCTATACGAATCATCAACTATTTTATCCCCAAAGGCGTAGAGGTTGTTTCCACGCGAGGTAAGGTAAAACAGTGGGACCGCGTGTACAACACCACTGCAGAACCGCTCGATACCCAAATCCCTATTGGGTTATTGGTAAACAGCGGATCGGCATCGGCATCTGAGATTCTGGCAGGCGCACTGCAGGATCTGGACAGAGCTGTTATCTTTGGCGAACGCACCTTTGGTAAAGGGCTTGTGCAAACCACACGCCCAATCAGCTACAACGGCAGCCTGAAAGTAACAACCGCCAAATACTACACCCCCAGCGGCAGATGTGTACAGGCCATAGATTACAGCAACCGCAACGCAGACGGAAGCGTTGGCAAAACGCCGGACAGTCTGAGCCGCGTATTCTATACAAAAAACGGCAGAGCCGTGCGTGATGGCGGCGGTATTACACCCGATATCATCTTCAAAGAGGAAAAGATGCCCAATATCATTTACTATCTGGCTACTGAAAATGTTATTTTTGATTACGCAACCCGCTACGCGAATGCCCATGCCACGATTTCACCCGCAATTGAATTTTCGCTATCCGATGCAGACTACACCGAATTCAAGGCCTTTGTAAAAGGTCGCAATTTTGTGTACGACAGACAAAGCGAGAAGGCATTGAAAGAGCTGAAAGAGCTGGCTAAATTCGAGGGTTATTTCGACGGTGCACAAGAAGAATTCAAAGCTTTGGAAGCCAAACTGACTCATGATCTGGATCGCTCTCTAGACTTTTTCGGCAAAGAGATTCGCCCACTTATCGAGTCGGAAATTATAAAACGCTACCATTACCAAAAAGGTGAAATTGCCCACGCCATTTTGCAGGATGAAGATGCCCAAAAAGCTATCGAACTGCTCAATGATCCGGTAAAATACAACACAATTCTGAAGAAAAGCGTAAAATAAACCTCTAAAATCGTCAAAAAAAAGGAAAATCAACCATTCTGATATAAAATAACGAGTGAAAATCATTTAGTTACAAAAAAAATGGCTAATTTTGCGCAGTTTTTTGACAAACAATATAATGTCTCATTCACTAATTAAAAAAACAAATCAAATTTAATGGAAGAACAAGAATTGAAAAATGCACCTATTGTCGATACTTTCGACTGGGATGCGTATGAAAAAGGCGAGGTTTTCGGGACGAAAAGTCGCTCAGAGTTGGAAGCAACTTACGATCAAACACTGAACACAGTAAAAGACAAAGAAGTTATCGAGGGAACAGTTATTTCGATGAACAAACGCGAAGTAGTTGTAAACATTGGCTTCAAATCAGACGGTATCATCTCAATGAATGAGTTCCGTTACAATCCTGAATTAGCAATCGGTGACAAAGTAGAAGTTTACATCGAAAGTCAGGAAGACAAAAAAGGACAATTAATCCTTTCTCACAAAAAAGCTCGTGCTACCCGCTCATGGGATCGCGTAAACGAAGCTTTGGAAAAAGACGAAATTATCAAAGGTTTTGTGAAATGCCGCACTAAAGGTGGTATGATCGTTGACGTATTTGGTATCGAAGCATTCTTGCCAGGTTCTCAAATCGACGTTAAACCTATCCGCGACTACGATGTATTCGTTGGAAAAACTATGGAATTCAAAGTTGTTAAGATCAACCAGGAATTCAAAAATGTTGTGGTTTCACACAAAGCTCTTATCGAAGCTGAAATTGAGCAACAGAAAAAAGATATCATCTCTAAACTCGAAAAAGGACAAGTTCTGGAAGGAACCGTTAAAAACATCACTTCTTACGGTGTATTCATCGACCTGGGTGGCGTAGATGGTTTGATCCACATCACTGACCTGTCATGGGGTCGTGTTTCGCATCCGGAAGAAGTTGTTTCACTGGATCAGAAACTCAACGTGGTTATCCTTGACTTTGATGACGAGAAAAAACGTATCGCATTGGGTCTGAAACAATTGACTCCACACCCATGGGATGCATTGAGTGCAGAGCTTAAAGTAGGTGACAAAGTGAAAGGCCGCGTAGTGGTTATGGCTGACTACGGTGCATTCATCGAAATCGCTGCCGGCGTAGAAGGTTTGATTCACGTTTCTGAAATGTCATGGTCGCAACACCTGCGCAGCGCACAAGACTTCTTGTCTGTAGGCGATGAAGTAGAAGCAGTTATCCTGACTTTGGATCGCGAAGAGCGCAAAATGTCTTTGGGCATCAAACAACTGAAAGAAGATCCATGGGGTGCAATCGAATCTAAATATGCTGTTGGCTCTCGCCACGCTGCAAAAGTTCGTAACTTCACAAACTTCGGTGTATTCGTAGAAATCGAAGAAGGTGTAGACGGATTGATCCACATCTCTGATCTTTCCTGGACTAAGAAAGTAAAACACCCATCTGAATTCACTCAAATTGGCGCAGAAATCGAAGTTCAGGTATTGGAAATCGACAAAGACAACCGTCGTTTGAGCTTAGGCCACAAACAATTGG
>CAZHNZ010000199.1:0-4493 GCA_964534355.1 uncultured Parabacteroides sp. | reverse complement strand
GATAAAGGGAGATTTCCCCCTCAGCAGCCTGCCCACACAGATGGAGCTGGTGCTGAAGGAGCAGGCGCAGGTCATCTTTATCAAAAACGACTTCGGCCCCGTGCAGGAGCGGAAATGGGTAAACGGCACCATCGGCAAAATCACCCGCATCACCGACGACGGCGAGATATTCGTTCTGCTCGAAAACGGCATCGAGTGCGAGGTAACGCGCGACTCGTGGCGCAACATCCGCTACAAGTACAACGAAAAGCAGAACAAAATTGAGGAAGAGGAGCTCGGAGTCTTCATCCAGTACCCCATACGTCTGGCCTGGGCCATCACCGTACACAAAAGTCAGGGACTCACCTTCAGCCGCGTGGTGGTCGATTTCAGCGGAGGCGTGTTTGCCGGCGGACAGGCCTATGTCGCCCTTAGCCGCTGCACATCTATGGAGGGCATCGTGCTCAAAAAACAGATCAACCGCGGAGACATCTTCATCCGTCCCGAAATAGTGCAGTTTGCCAGACACTTCAACGACCGGCAACTGATAGACAAATCCCTCAAACAGGCGCAGGCCGACATCCTCTACGCCCGGAGCGTGAAGGAGTTCGACAGCGGCGAGTTCGACAAGTTTCTCGACACCTTCTTCCTGGCCATACACGCCCGCTACGACATCGAGAAGCCCCTCCCCCGCCGTTACATACAGAAGAAACTCAACGTAATCAACCAGCTCAAAAAGAAGAACGCCGAACTCGAAAACCGGCTCAACGAGCAGCGACAGTTCCTCAACGACCTCGCCAACGAATACTACCTCATGGGCAACGAGTGCATACTCCGGGCCAAAGACTACCGCGCCGGCATGGCCAACTTCGACAAGGCCCTCAAGCTATCGCCCACACACGTCGACACCTGGATACGCAAAGGCGTCACCCTCTACGACCTCAACGAGCACTATGACGCCGAAATCTGCCTCAACGAAGCCGTGCGACTCAGTCCGCTCAACTTCAAGGCACTCTACAACCGCGGCAAAAACCGCTTCGCCCTCAAAAACTACGACGGCGCCGTCAGCGACTTCGACAAAGCCCTCGCCCAAAAGCCGAAACACGCCTCCGCTGCCGAATACCTCGGCGACGCCTTCTCCAAAACCGGAAATCAGGAGATGGCCCTCCGCTACTGGACCCTCGCTGAAATGCTGCGCGAAGAGAAAAAGAAAAAAGAGTAAATTTCTTGTTTCAGGGCGGCCCCTCGCCCACTCGGGCCGGGCCAAATAAATAACATCCGGTATAGAATCTAAGCCATATTATCCACCTATGTGATATAATCTGAACATTTTTATTTTCAAATTATACTATTTATTCATAATTTTGCATCAAATATAAAATATCAACCCCTACAAATGTAAGTTATGAGATTTTTTTTAGCTCTTCTTTTATTGTTTACAGGCATCCGATCGGTATTACCGCACAACTGGGCATTGCAGCACTGGTTGAAACCGGTCCTAATTTCGCGCTGAGCAAGAATCCGGATGCGATGCTTATCTATTCTATCGGATGGTATATTCCTTAATTTGCAAACCGGGCAGATTAAGAATCAGAAATTGAAAATCAAACAACCATTTTCGACGATGAAACCATACTCGTGTCGTTGATCTACGACCTCTCTGTTTATTAATCTGTAAATCGTTGCAATATGAAACTAAACGGATTCGCTTTCACGGCCCTCAGTCTTCTCTTTTCCGCAATTTATGCACAGGGGAAAAACCTCAATGAACGATTAATTGCTCTGAGTAATATTTCCGTTACACCAGCCGGGATTGAACAGCGGGGCTCGGAAATCCGCCATATTGCAGATGGGAAATGCCATACGGATTACGAGATATTCCATACACGCTGGGCCGGAATACCCAAACAGAATATCACCATAGAGGCCACACTCGGGGGTAAGGGCAGAAGACTCGACAAGGTGATCATTTCGCCCAGAGCAACGGGCATTAACGGAATAATAAAAACAGCGGAGCTGTGGATAATGACAAAAGGAGTTTACCGGAAAGTGGCCAATATCTCTGCCGAACCAGTCAACGCCCCCATTCAGATAGAACCGGACAGGCCTATCCTTAACCCCGAGAAGATAAAGCTGATAATCAAAGAGAGCTACAACAACATTTCCGACAAAACATATCTGGTCAGTCTGGGTGAACTTGAGTGCGTCACTATGCCCGAAGATGCCATAACCCAAGCACAACTGATTCAGCTTTCGAACCTGCTGACCGGCCCCACAGGCATAGCCCTGAAACCGGAGATCAGAAAAAAAGATATCGATAAATTAAAAGCTCCGTTGCTCCGGGATTTCGCCACCCGGCTTTTCGAAAACCGCTACAAACCCGATTCGCTGATAGCCGACTACCGGCCACTGCTTAGTCCGGAGGTGTTGGGCGAAAAAATGCGTATCGGAAATGGATTCAGCAAACTGGAAGGCGTAACCGGAATTGTACTGGAGAAGGGAGATCAGATAGTCTTTGTTGGTAAAACAAACGGAATCAAAGTTAAACTTCTGGTTCCGGACTGGACGCGCAAAGCCCCGGCCAACATCAGACCCGACAAAGACCCTGCGGGCTGGGGACTCAAAAAGGAAGTCTTCATTCTGAACGAAGGCGCCAATCTCGTCCACCTCAAAAAGGGCGGAAATGTCTATATTCAATACTTCACGGAGAGCAATCCCGACAGCTATCCGCCGGTTACCGTCCATTTCCCGACCGGGAAATATAACGGCTATTTCGACATCACCCGCGGAGATAACAATGCCCTCTTCGACAAACTGCTGTCAGGCGCAATCAGTCCCATTCTCGACATGAAAGGAAAATACATACAGGCCGCTTTCCCCGTAGAAGCCCTGAAAAAATATGCCAAAGGCAGAGGTGTTGAACTGCTGAATAACTACGACACGATACTGGGGCTACAACGCCAAATGCTGGGGTGGAACAAAGAGGAATTCAGGCCCGACAACCATATACTGGCCCGGGTAAATTACCACTATTATATGTTTCGCGATGAAGATGGCGTTGCATTTCTGAATGACGCCATGAGTCTGGTGGCAGACCCAAAAACGGTGATTTCGGGCGATCCCTGCTGGGGATTCAGTCACGAAGTGGGACACGTCAATCAGATGCGTCCGCAAATGACCTGGGGCGGAATGACCGAAGTGAGCAACAACATCCTGACTCTCTTTTGCACCACCACACTGGGCAACAAAAGCAGACTTTCGGCAGAAAACAGATATGCCGCGGCGAGAAAAACGATACTGGACAAAGGCATTTCATACATGGATTTTCCGGGCAGGGCCGGAAACAATACCAACCAATACGGAGGAGATGGCAACACCGATGTTTTTGAGCGACTTGTTCCATTCTGGCAGCTCTATCTCTATTTTAAGAGAGAGGGTTATCCGGACTTTTACCCCGACCTGATGGTGGCTATGCGTAAACAACCCCTTCAGATATTGAGAGATAAAAACAAAGAGTATCTCTATATGCTGGAGTTTTGCCGGTTGGCCTGCGAAGTTTCGAAAACAGACCTGACCGAATTTTTCGAACGGTGGGGCTTCTTTTATACCGGCGAAGCAGACATCAGCGACTACAGCAAATACCTGTATCAGATTACGCAAAGCGATGTCGATGCTGTAAAAAAAGCTATCTCAGATATGAAGCTGCCCAAACCGGTAGCGGATATAACCCAAATTGAAGATTAAACATTCAGAACATGAAAAAACTTATTATTCCACCCGTATTTGTTTTGTTGTCAATCATACTTATTGTACTTTCTTATTTTTTGCTTCCACAATACAATTATCTACCAATCCCATACAATTTTGCGGGCATCGCGGTGAGTTTTGCCGGATTTGTGCTGATGGGAAAATCGCGTGATTTATTCAAAAAACACCAAACAACTCTGGCCATTACAAAATCGTCATCTCTGATACAGGAAGGCGTATTTTCAAAAAGTCGCAATCCGATGTACATCGGCATGTTTCTGTTACTGTTGGGTATTGCTATTTGCTTCTGCAATCTGTTCTCTTTAATGGTGCCTTTTACATTTATTATCCTGATGCACTTTGTATTTGTTTTAAAGGAAGAAAAGCTGATGCTCGGGGAGTTTGGACAAAACTACACCGACTACTGTGAGAGGGTAAGGAGGTGGGTATAACTTACCGACAAAGCTGTTGCCCACAACATCCTACCCCATCTCTGAGGTATTAAATCAGACCATTAACCCTCACCAGATAAGGTATCAAAAAGCTTAAAAAGGTAACGAAACGATACATTTTACCCAAACGCCTGCTTTTTACCGAACTTTATGATTAATTTTGCGAGTCGATAAAAAGAAAAGTATCATGGTAAAGAAGTTTGATTTTTTAGTGATTGGCTCGGGCATTGCCGGAATGAGCTTTGCGTTGAAGGTAGCAGACAAGGGAAAGGTGGCGCTGGTAAGCAAGACCGATCTGGAAGATACAAATACCTT
>CAZHNZ010000198.1:0-4577 GCA_964534355.1 uncultured Parabacteroides sp. | reverse complement strand
TATGTCGATAAGATTAAACAAGGTTACAAAAGATTTAAATGTCGGAATTCAGACTGTGGTTGATTTCCTGCATAAAAAGGGATTTTCGGTTGAGGCAAACCCCAATGCGAAGATTAGTGATGATGAATTTGCCATGCTCGTCAAAGAGTTTAGCAAAGATAAAACGATCAAGATTGAGTCCGAAAGATTCAGTCAGGAGCGTCACAAAGACAAACACAAAGGAGAGCCTGCTGCGGAACATCACGTGGCTAAACAACCGGAACAGACCGAAATTAAAACTGCTGTACCCGACGATTTCAGACCTAAGTTTAAAGAGGTTGGTCGGATTAATCTTGACGACTTAAACAAAAGACCTGCACAGCCCATCAAACCGGCTGAACCCAAAGTAGAAGAGGCGCCTGTTGTTGCCGCACCTGCAGAAGCACCTGTGGCTGTCGCACCGGTAGAAATACCTGTGGTGAAGGAAGAACCAAAACTTCCTGTTGTTGAGGTTGTTGCTGCACCTGTTGTTGTGCCGGAGCCTGTTGTAGTACCGGTAGCACCTGTGGCAGCCCCCGTTGTCGAGCCTGTTGCTGCCCCTGTTGTTGCTCAGGCTTCAGATGATTTCGACGATTCAGACTTTGACGATGATAGCGATGATTTCTCAGATGATGATAGTGTTGATTCTGATGTGGAATCAGATGATACAACTCAGTCTGAGGCTACAAACGACGGCGTTTTCCGGTTAAACAAACCGGCTATTGAGAACAATATCAAGGTGATCAACAAAATCAACCTGGATGCTCTCAACCAAAATACCCGTCCGAAGAAAAAAACAAAAGAAGAGAAAATAAAAGAGCGTCAGGCTAAAAATAAGCAACAACGCATCGAACAGAAAAAAACAGTGACGCCACCGGTGCCCGGAGTCGCAAATGCTGCGCCTAAAACGGTTACACCACCGTCGGATCGTCCAAGAATTGATCGTCCGATTACTGCTGCCGAATCTGCTGAACGCAAAAAACGCGACCGCATCAAACGGGTGAAGGTCGAGTTGGATAAAAATGCACCACAAACACCGCATCCGGGTGGTGCTCATCCGCATCCGCATCCGCAAAAACCGGATCAGGCACCAAGACCTGCCGGTGACAAAAAATCGAAATTTAAGAAACCGGTCAAAACAGAGGTCAATGCCGAAGATGTGCAAAAGCAGATCAAAGAGACCCTTGCCCGACTGACTACCAAAACAAAATCAAAAGGAGCCAAATACAGACGCGAAAAGAGGGATCTTGTATCCAATCGTCAACGCGACCTCGATGAACAAGAGATGCTCGAGAGCAAGGTAATCAAAATTACGGAGTTTGTTACCGTAAATGAGTTGGCTACCATGATGGATGTTTCTGTCAACGAAGTTATCGGTGTATGTATGAGTATTGGTAAAATGGTTTCTATCAATATGCGATTGGACGCCGAAATTATCAATATTATTGCCGATGAGTTTGGTTTCAAAACAGAATATGTAAGTGCTGAAGTTATTGAGGCAATTGCTGAAGTGGAGGATCTCGAAGCCGATCTGTTGTCTCGTCCGCCTATCGTTACGGTGATGGGACACGTTGACCACGGTAAAACTTCGTTGCTCGACTACATCCGTAGTGCCAATGTAATTGCCGGTGAAGCCGGTGGTATTACTCAGCATATCGGAGCATATCACGTAGATTTGCCGGATAATAAACGGATTACATTCCTCGATACTCCGGGTCACGAGGCATTTACGGCTATGCGTGCACGGGGTGCTAAAGTTACCGATATCGCCATCATTATTGTGGCTGCCGATGATAGCATCATGCCTCAAACGATAGAGGCTATTAATCATGCTTCGGCTGCCGGTGTTCCGATTATTTTTGCAATCAATAAAATAGATAAGCCGGGTGCCAATGTTGAGAAAATCAAAGAAGGTCTGGCTCAAATGAATTACCTGGTTGAGGATTGGGGTGGAAAATACCAGTCTCAGGATATATCCGCCAAAAAGGGAATTGGTATCAACGAATTGCTCGAGAAGGTGCTTCTCGAAGCCGAAATGCTTGATCTGAAAGCAAATCCTAACCGCCGTGCAGCAGGTTCGATTATCGAATCGTCTCTCGACAAAGGCCGTGGTTATATTTCGACAGTGCTTGTGCAAAATGGAACTATGAAAATTGGTGATATCTTGTTGGCCGGTACCCATTTTGGTCGTGTTAAAGCGATGTTTAACGAACGTAATCAGCGTGTGAAAGAGGCGGGTCCTGCCGAACCGGTTTTGGTTCTTGGTCTTAACGGAGCACCTCAGGCCGGTGATACTTTTCACGTTTTGGAAACAGAACAGGAGGCTCGCGAAATTGCCAACAAACGCGAACAGTTGCAGCGCGAACAGGGTCTCAGAACTCAGAAACTGCTTACTCTCGACGATATCGGACGCCGTATTGCTATCGGAAATTTCCAGGAGTTGAATGTGATTGTAAAGGGAGACGTGGATGGCTCGGTAGAGGCTTTGTCGGATGCGTTGATCAAACTTTCGACCGAAGAAATTCAGGTAAATGTGATTCACAAGGCCGTGGGTCAAATTTCGGAGTCGGATATCACGTTGTCGGCTGCATCAAATGCCATTATCATTGGTTTCCAGGTTCGTCCTTCGCTGAATGCGCGTAGAATGGCTGAGAGAGATGGTGTTGAAATTCGTCTTTATTCCGTTATCTACAAGGCTATCGAAGAGGTCAAATCGGCCATGGAGGGTATGCTTTCACCGGATATTCGCGAAGACATTGTGGCTACTCTGGAAGTACGCGAAACCTTCAAAATTACCAAAGTGGGTACTGTTGCCGGCTGCTTGGTGAGAGAGGGGAAAATCAAACGTCAATCCAAAATTCGCCTTATTCGCGATGGTATCGTAATTTATTCCGGCGATTTGGGCTCGCTCAAGCGTTTCAAAGAGGACGTAAAAGAGGTGGCTACCGGATACGAGTGTGGTTTGAATATCAACAATTACAATGACCTGAAAGAGGGTGATATGATTGAGGCATTCGAAGAAGTAGAGGTAAACCGTACGTTGTAACAGACAGGTACGCAGATATATTTTCGGAGCGGGTTGTTTCTTTTTTGAAATGACCCGCTTCTTTTTTGTTCTGTTTGTGTTATATTTGCAACTCAAATTTGAATGGCATTTTTATGAATAAATGGATTGAGGATAAGGATTTTATCCGGATTATCGTCAAAGAGAATCAGCGGGCGCGCAATATCACCATGAGGTGGACTTCGGATGGTTTGTGTGTAACTGTGCCTGTCGGGATGTCTGAGTCTGAATTGATGAAGGTGGTTGATAAACACAGAGATGCATTGCTGATTAAAAAGGAAAAAAGCAGGCCCGAATCTATCCTTGATGAGAATTTTCAATTGAAAACAATGGGCTTTTCTGTGCAGATATTTTGTACAGAGCGTCACGATTTCTATTTCACCCGAAAAGAGACAATTCTGCATATTGCCTGTCCTCGTGCTACCGATTTTGGTAGTGATGCTGTCAGGGATATTTTGGTCAGGGGAATAGAGCGCTATCTTCGATCGGATGCCAGGAAATATTTGCCTCTTCGGTTACAGTCATTGGCCGCGAAGCATGGCCTGAAGTACGAAGAGGTGAAGATAAATTCGAGTAAAACACGGTGGGGAAGTTGTAGTTCGCGACGGAGTATTAATCTTTCGTTTTATATGATGTTGTTGCCATCTCACCTGATCGATTATGTGCTCCTGCACGAGCTTACTCATACGTTGGAAATGAATCACAGTCCCCGTTTCTGGGCTAAATTGGATGGCTTTTGTGGTTCTTCTTCATCGGCTTTGCGGGCAGAGCTGAAAGCCTTCAGGACAAGGATATAAAAAAAGACGAAAAGCCTTGTCGCTGTTTCGTCTTTTTGGGTATTACTCTTAGTTTGAGCCATCTGAAAATTCCATCAGATAGGCTTTTATGAAATCTTCAATATCGCCGTCCATGACAGCCTGAACATTGGATGTTTGATAATCCGTCCGGTGATCTTTTACCCGTCTGTCGTCAAAAACATAACTCCGGATCTGCGAGCCCCATTCAATCTTCTTTTTGCCGGCCTCTACCTGTGCCTGAGCAGAGCGTCGTTTCTCGAGTTCCATTTCATAGAGTTGAGATTTCAGTAATCGCATGGCATTGTCTTTGTTGCCAAATTGAGAACGACTTTCTGTATTCTCGATGGCTATTTCTTTCATCTCGCCTGTCGCCTCATCGCGGTATTTGTATCGCAGACGTACGCCGGTTTCTACCTTATTTACGTTCTGTCCGCCGGCACCGCCCGATCTGAATGTGTCCCACGAAATGTCCGCCGGATTAATCTCTATTTCGATAGAGTCGTCCACCAAAGGTATCACAAATACTGAGGTAAATGAGGTCATCCGTTTTCCCTGTGCATTGAATGGTGAAACGCGAACAAGTCGGTGTACACCGTTTTCGCTTTTCAGATAGCCATAGGCCATATCGCCATCTACCTGAATTGTTACGGTTTTTATTCCGGCTTCATCGCCATCCTGCCAGTTGGTAATGGTGGTTT
>CAZHNZ010000197.1:0-4598 GCA_964534355.1 uncultured Parabacteroides sp. | reverse complement strand
TGGTGTGTTGATATTTTTTGTACTTCAACGCATAAGGCGGTTGGTAGTCGAATTGCACAAATTCATTGTCACGAATCTGAATCGGCATATAATCTCTCGCCCAAATATCCTTAGTGCTTTGCAAAAACCGGACTTCGATCTTATTCTCCTCCAAAAGAGGCACAAACCGCTCGCAGAACGGCTTGTACTTTTGAAAACCTTTGGCATCTCCTTTCAGAAGCTCCGAAAGGTAGAGGATATTGGTTTGGTTATCTTGGATTAGCATTATTGCAATTTTAAACGTTTTTTGTTTTGTGACCGATAGCTAGATTTCCAAGTCATGATATTATCTTTCACAAAAAAACAATATTCATTGTCAGCAAATTCTTTTCCATTGCCTCCAATTCCACACCTTAAAGTCGATTCAATTGTTGATTTTTCATCTCTTTCTTTATTCCTTAAGCTAAATACGGGCGACGAAGTGATCAGAAATCCTTGTAACAACCCATTTAGAACAGTAGATAACGGACCATTAATAATTTCATTTGTTATTGTATTTTTAATGCTTCTTATTAAGATTCCACCATAATGACAACTTTCATGACATTCTTTACATTCTTTTTTAACGCAATCAGACTTTATATTGCTCCCAAAAGTGATATCTAATCCACTTAAATGACCTCTCCAGCTTCCCGCATTCAAATTATGTTTATGAACACACCCATCTCTATGGTATTGATTGTAAAAATAAACTTCAACTTCTAAAATGTCAAAAATAGATTCTCCGAATTTAATCTGAAAATTGCGAATTAAATCTTCTGCAACATCTCTAAATAACTCTGACCAATTTTCAGTTTTTGTGTCTGAATTAAACTTTTCGAGCTTCTCTACAAACTTTTCAATTTTTCCCATTTTCTATCAGTTTTTAAATGTTTCAACAAAAGTATAAAATTATTTGATAGTTATTAATAATAAATTCACAATTAAGCAGCAAAACAAACAATTTTGACAAATGAGTTCGTCACCCCCGAACCGATTTGTCCGAAATCTCCAATCAGAGACAATCGACGGTCAGCGGAAAAACAAAACGGTAGAGCTTGTCGGCAAACTCCTCTTTGCCATAAGCGGCGGGTGGTACAAGCTCTTTACGTTTCGATTTCATAATATCGCCATCGAAGTTTTTCTTTGCGACAAAAGAGATGGAAGGAGAGTGAGATTTTATCGCCCCATTGTAAGCCAAAAGAAACAGTTCTTTCACGCCTTCCCGATTGCCTATTATATAATCTTCTTCCAAATCTTTTAGTGCCGAAATCAACAGTCCACCGTACATTTCATTCCCATTTTCGGAACTGCTGAAGGAGATAAAAACGCCTTCTTCGCCTAAATTCCATCGACCACTTAACCCATTTTCAAGATAGCGTAGTGTGTGATGGTCGGGATGTTTTTCGGAGTAAAGCGCGCCTTCGACCGCCAAAATCTGATAACATTGGTTATTGATTTTGAGATAGACCGTATTCATCAATTGCGACGCATAAAGTTCGAGCAAATCGGCTTCCGCCATCGATGTATCCGGATTTTCGAAATCAAAACACATCTCATTTACAGGGTTGAAAACCTCGGTTCTCATATAGCGATTGAATTCATCGAAATAGGGTAAATCCAGGTCGAGAAGAGTTTCCAGCTCTTCTTCGTTCAAATCGCTATCGCCACAACCAATGCGTTCCAACAACAATTCAGTATCCGGGTCACTTCCCCAAAGTAGTGCTTCGGCAATGTTTACAAAATAGTCGCGTTCTTCCATCAAAATCCGTTGGTGAACGAACCGGGTATAGAAGTTGGCAGATATTCGTTTTTCGGCAAACAAAGCTTTCAGTTGAGGACGAACTGATTGAGAAATCAAGAATCGCTCAAAAGAAGTTCTACTCTCAATCAGCAGAGCCATTTCCGATTCATGTTCACTTTGTGCTTTTGATGGCAACTCCGACACGCCCAACAAGCCTTGCAGTTGTTCATCAAAATCTTTTTCGGTAGAAAAGGGAGGGAGAAAGAATTTTGCCACATTCCGTTTCGAAACGCGCAGGTTAAGTTTCGCTGCAATGGTTTCGATCAGTAGCCCAATCTTCTCCACCGTTTCAAATTTGGGTACATCTACTAAAAATAGATTTTCGGGATCAAGACTCCAATTTAATTTATTCAAAGCAATCATCAACTCTTTTAATTCACTTTTTTCGCTCATAGTTTTCAGTATTAAATGATTAAATTTTTGGCAATAAAAAAACAATACCGAAACTCAATCAGATTGAATTTCGATACAAAAGTAGAAGGTCGGACAACGAGGTCAGTTATCCTAAATCGCCAAAAGAAAGATGCTATTTGATGGGGAAATAGACTTCAGTCAAGAGATCATCCTGAGGAGTGTTTGCAACGCTGTTGAGGTATTTCTCTAATACCAATCCGGAGCGCAACGTAAGTTGGTTGGAGAAAAGTGCTTGCCTGTAAACGTCTTCGTAGAGTGATTCCAATACATCATAACTACCCTTGTGGATGAACTTAGCATACTTGCCGGCAGGGACTGTTAGTGAATTAATCTTATCTTGATTCATTAATGTTTTGGTGACTTCAACACAAGCGTAATACCTGCACGCTTCGGCAACTCTGACATTCGAATCGTCGAAACAAATACCCCAATACCCCGGACTTTCGGGGGAGATACCTACTCGTTGCGCCTCCAATTCTAATTCATCCCAGTTTTGCTGCTCAAAATCGGCACTAACACATTGATTGTAATTGTTTATCGACGAGTTGTAAATCAGATGAATTGCAGGTAATTGCACATTCTCAAATTCTCGAAATCCGGCTTCGAATAGTTGAAGCTGATGGGTGGCGCGAAATTGAAGTGGCGAGGTATCGAACCGTTTTTTGAACTCTTTATTGAGCGCCGGAGCAGAAGAGTATCCAATCTTCTCGCTGATTGCCAATACTGATAGATTGGTGGTTTTGAGCAGATGGGCGGCGTGCTCCAAGCGCAATGTTGAGTAATATTTATTGAATGAGTCTGATAAATAGCGTGGAAAAACCCGGCTAAACTGACGTTCAGATAATCCTGCAACCTCAGCAAGTTGTGCTAAAGTGAGGTCTTCGGTCTCCTCTTCCGAATGGATTATTTCATTAATCCGATCAAGCACCTTGTTTATCTTAAATTTATCCTCGTCTTTTTGCATCGAATCTGCATTTTTAGAATACCAACCCGATTGCGATTAAAATGTATCCCATTGTTTTATTCATAATTTTACACAATATCAATCTTCTTAAACCAACATAAATGCAAAGATAATTTAAATCGGTAAATATTTACGCCCGTCGACCCGGATATACCGCAGAATGCTGCGGAACCGTCAGGGCGGATACAACGTTCGCCGCATGGCAATTACAAATTAGCTCTGCTGATCTTCGATTCCTATAATACCTTAAAGGTTGGATTGCAATTAGCTACGCTGACCGATGGTTCCCAGCAACGGAGCATCACCTTTCTACGGCTTCATAACCGACGGGACGGGGGTTTCGCATCACTGATAAGGATAATTGCGAAGGGGCGGTGCGAACGGCGACCAGGGCAAATAAGAAAAGCCAATAATGAATATCCTGAATTAATTTCACATTTTCATCTGATTAATGTTATCTTTGCAAAACTAAATGATTATGTATGAACAAGGTGATTTTAAGCTCTTATAGATTTACATCTGACAAAGAACCTTCTGATAGTCAGTTAAAAAAGCTCATGAAAGAGGTTTCGCAGGAAGCTCAACGGAAATTTCAGGAAGCAAATGCGCATTTTCAGGAAGAACTGAGATTGCTTTGCTTGTCTAAACGCAAATAGCGATTATGGACAAACCGAAGCTAGTAGTTATTGCAGGCCCCAATGGTTCTGGTAAAACATCCATAACATGGAAAATACTTGAACATGAGTGGGTAGAAGGTTGCCAATATGTAAACCCCGATAATATTGCCAACGACATCTTTGGCGACTGGAATTCTCCTGAAGCAGTTTGGAAAGCAGCCCAATATGCATCTGAATTGAGAGAAGATTGTCTTAAGGCAAATGAGGGCATTTTGTTTGAAACAGTATTGTCTGCAGATGATAAAATTGACTTTATTTTACGGGCAAAAAAGTCAGGCTACTTTGTTCGTCTGTTTTTTGTTGGTACAAACACGCCATTAATCAATGCAAGTCGGATTGCGGCCAGAGTGATGGAAGGGGGGCATGATGTCCCAATTACTAAGATTATTTCGCGCTATTCGAAATCAATAGCCAATTGTTCTTACCTGGCGAGCCTTGTTGACAGATTGTATGTTTACGACAACTCTGTAGATTTTGCTGAACCCAAATTACTCTTTAGAGTAACGGATGGGATTATTGAAAAATCTTATGTTGAAAACATTAATCCCTGGGCATTGAATATCTTTGATGCAATATCGCATTCGACAAATTTCGAATGAGCATAATTATACCCCCATCTCCCCGGATATGCAGTAGAAAGCCGCGGAACTGTCAGGGCGGAAACAACGTTCGCCGAAAGGCAATTGCATTCCGACCCTTTGTTTATTATTAGGATTTTCAA
>CAZHNZ010000196.1:0-4774 GCA_964534355.1 uncultured Parabacteroides sp. | reverse complement strand
TCGAAGCTAAAGCCCACCAGCTTGTTGATGATGGCTTTGCAAAACTCGTCGCGGTTGTCGGTCACGTACTTGCTTATGTTCTCAAACAGCAGAATCTTTTCTCCGCCATTAGTCATGACCGAGAAAATGTCGTTGTTCAGTTTGGCAATGCTCAGCAGCGTTTCATCGAATATCTTATCGAAATCGGGCTCATTCTGCCGGTTAAACAGCGCACTGATAAACTGTCCGGGCTGCAACCGCGCTGTGCTTTCGCTCAATTGCATCAGCAGCATCTCGTAATCGTCCTCCGTATAGTTCAGCAACACCTCCTGCAGCTTTTTCTCATCCTTCAGCTCCGGCTCTATCGCCTTTATCTCGTATATAAACTTATCGTTCAGAAACTTATACAGAAACACCTGCGTAATAATCTTAAACTCATTGCCATCGCCGCCCAACCCGTAGGTGGAACAGATGCTTTTCAGGCTATCTATCAGGGACTTGGTTTCTTTTTCGAATTCTATTGTTGTCATATGTTTTTTATATCTACTTGTATATCACTCTTGTCTGTGGGTCGTGCCCTGTCCGTAGGATGTGCTCACGGTTACTCGTATTATCCTTGTCCGTGGGCTATACCCTAATCCGTGGGCTGCACCCACGGTTACTCGTGCTATCCCCTTTCAGGGAATTGTCTGTAGGCTGTACCTGCGGTTACTTATATTATCCCCTTTCAGGGAATTTTTTTTACGTGTTGTGCCTGTGGATGAGTATATATCACTCTGTCCCGACTGGCCGCCACTTCACCTCACCCACTGACGATGATGCCCCGCCGCATGTCCCGAAGGGACTAAATCCGCATAACCGTGGGTGTAGCCCACGGATAGAGAGTGTAGCCCACGGATCAGGTGCAGCCCCGAAGGGGTTGAACCTCACGGGAAGTACTTTTCATTCACCTCTACACCATGCTCCTTCAGAAGTTGTCGCAATTCATCTTCAAAGTTAGTGATTTTATGATGCTCCCGTTGGTTGCGGATATAATTTACGATCACTTCTTTATCCCGTTTTGCATACGTAAAAGCACCATATCCATCTGCCCACCCTTCAAAGTGCGGGAATTCAGTTTTCGCCTTTAACCACAGCGATGAGGCGGTCTTGATATCCCGAAGATAATCTGCCAAAGCAATTGACGGGTGCAAATCGGATAAAATATGAATATGATCTTCCATTCCATTAATCCGGTAAAGCACACACCCTTTTTCTTTGATGATGCCCCAGATATATTTGTAGAGCTCATCACACTGTTCCAGTGGCAATGTCTTCTTCCCATACTTTGTTCGGAAGACGATGTGATAGATAATCTGTTTGTAACTTGACATATATTTTATTTTTTATCCGTGGGCTGCACCTACGGTTACTCGTATTATCCTTTGTCCGTGGGCTGCACCCACGGTTACTCGTGTTTTCCTTTATCCGTGGGCTGCACCCACGGTTACTCGTATTATCCCCTTTCAGGGAATTGTCTGTAGGCTGTAGCCGCTGTGCGACACGCTCTGTCCGTGGGCTGCACCCACGGTTACTTTGTGTTTTCCCCTTTCAGGGAATTGTCTGTAGGCTGTACCTGCGGTTACTTATGTTATCCCCTTTCAGGGAATTTTTTTGCGGGTTGTGCCTGTGGATGAGTATGTATCACTCTGTCCCGACTGGCCGCCACTTCACCTCACCCACTGACGATGATGCCCCGCCGCATGTCCCGAAGGGACTAAATCCGCATAACCGTGGGTGTAGCCCACGGATAGAGAGAGTGTAGTCCACGGATCAGGTGTAGCCCACGGATAGCGTATAGTCCACAGCGGCAACTACCACGCAGCAGTTCCCTGAAAGGGGACAACACAATCTCCCCACGCAAAATCTCCTGCAAAAATACGTCAATATGTATAACCGTCAGCTATAATTTATATTCAGCCATTCCCCTCCGGGAGTGGGTTGTTTTTGTTGTTTGTTTATCTTTATCCTGCCGGGGTCGTACCACCTATTCCACCATCATATTTATCTATAAACATTGGAATCCTCCGGATTCGTTGTTGCCCCTCATTGCCATCGCTTCCCAGCCCGTAGGTGGGATAGATGTTTTTCAGGTTGTCTATCAGGGATTTTGTTTCTTATTCGAATTGTATTGTTGTCATTCTATTGTTTCTCTATTGTTGTCGCTTTGTTTTATCTTTATCCCGGCGGGATAATATGTTTATAGATACACGATTGTTATACCGGCCCATCCGACCCCTCCGGGGTCGTACCACCTATTCCACCATCATATTTATCTATAAACATTGGAATCCTCCGGATTCGATATTGCCCCTTATTGTCATCAGAGGCTTTGTTTCTTTTTCGAGTTGTGTCGAGCATTAAAGGGTATTGTAGGTTGTTTTTTTGAATACAATGTGTTATTGGGGGTTTGTGTGAATGCTAAATACAGTCTTTTTCAAAGTGAATATTTAGGTGTAAATGTAGTGTATGACTTTTAACTTTTCTTTTTCAATGGAATAGCATCATTGCTATTAGGCCTTTTTGTCAAACCAACTCGGTAACATAAACCTTCATTACTCTTATGAGTTGAATAAACATCTCCTTTTTTACTTAGCCAGGAAACGAGAGTATTATTTGGATGCTTTTTACTACCTATTGCTGAAATAATAGAAATCTTAGGACTTAATCGATCAATAATTTCAGTTGTCATGTTGTGTTTGCTTCCATGATGTGGAACCTTTAATATAGTCACATTCTCAACTTCTAGTTTATAATCTTCTGTCATTTTATATAAAGATGCGCAATTAGCATCACCTGCAAACAGAAATTTCTTACCGTCACCAGGTGTAAATAGTAAAACGATACTACTTGCATTAAAACTAGAAGGATCATCATCCATATCAAGAACTGTACTTTTTATATCAGCCTCGTCTGGTAATGCATCTTCATCATACTTTTCGGTATCAGATTCACCATACGGTTTTACGCCATAATCTTTAACCATTTCTTTAACTATTTCACTATAATATTTACCAGAAGGAGCTACTACTTTAATCGGTATTGTCTCATGATAATTACCGGCACAAACAGAATAAGTAATTGTGGGTTTACTTTCAAGTAAATCTATAAGATTCTGTGTTGGATCATTTGGTTTTTCAAAAACCTTTCTTACCGCAGTAACAGCGTTTTCCTTACTTCTATAATGCTTGATATCATCAACATCTAAATATTCAGCTGGATCAATCAACCAAAATTCATTTATAGTAATTTCATCATCATCTAACAGACCAAAAAATCCACCAATGTGATCTTTGTCAGGATGTGTACAAATTGCTAAATCAATGTACATATTCTTGTAGACGGATTTTAGTTTCCTTTTAATTATTTCACTACTACTCAAGTTTCCAGCATCTATCAAAATTATATACGGAGTTTCACCATCATAACATCTGATTAGAATTGCATCTGCATCGTTTACATTTAAAAAATCAATTTCGTAATTATTGGTTGTAAAGCTCATAATATTTTCTTTAGTTTTAAATTTCCATAAAAGCGGTAAATAATTGACGTGCATATTCCCTCCCAATCTGTTTTAACAAGAAAAACGCTATAGGGAAGGAAACCAGAATAATAATAATTGCTCCAAATAGTAGCCTATTATCTATTAATGGATTAATATAATTAAAGATAACAATGCAAAGCACAATTATTAACGCCCAAACATTTGCACCCATAAAGTTTCTGATAAAACCAAAATTGCAATTGTAGTTGAATAATATAAAGTTTTCCCGAGTTTTTTCCCGAATTTGCTTTACGGCATCAGCTATTAGAAGTCTCGCTTCTTCTTCATCTGATTTTTCTTGTTCTTCTGTCATTAAAACCAAACCTAAATCCCTTTGTATTTTCTCATGAATTTTTTTTTTGTTTTGGCTTGAAATAGATTTGTTACTCCATAACATCAATTCAGTTGAAGGCATTTTAGATTCGTTTTCCTTAAAAAAGGGAAATTGAAATAGTGCTTTTGAGGTTGAACGAGATAAAGATTTTACACCATACATCAACGCTCCTGTTACTAAAGTTGCAGGAATAATGGAAATAACTATATTCCATATTGCCTCAAGTTGATTAAATGTAGCTATCATTTTACTACTCAAATGAATTATTAAAATGAGAGGTATTAACATAGAAACTATAACTGGATATAACCGTGCTTTCTTCTCGTAAATTTTATTATTATCACTCATAAAGATTTATTTTAGTTGTTATTATTTATTCTAAGCATATAAATTCTTTGATATTCTTGTGAAAAAGAAATCCTTTTGATTCCAGTTCATTTGATGCATTTAACTTTACGATTATAAGAATTGCAAATGAAACATTATAGTTTTTATCATGAATTATACCTTTCATTGTGCTTATATCCTTCCCGCTTGGATATAAAGAGAAGCTAGGATGAGAATGCCATTCCCCAATATAGAAGCCTGTTGAATCTTTGTAGTGTTTATTTAATAATCTCTGTGCATTTACTGTATCTCTAATAAATGATGCAAAATTTAATATCTTAACTTCATTTGAAATTGAGATATCATTGACAATTATATTATCTTCTGTGACTTTATTTCCAATTAATATCCCTCCAATTTCATTTGGTGAGTATTTTCGCAAAGCTTCTACTATTTTCTCTTTAGATTTTTCATCTAATGATACAGATATTTGTCTCATTTTGTTATTTGAATTGTTGCATAGCACGCTTCTATTGCTGATTCATCCATAT
>CAZHNZ010000195.1:0-4858 GCA_964534355.1 uncultured Parabacteroides sp. | reverse complement strand
GCCATGCCCAAGTTGTAGCCTTGGTCAGCGGAATACTTCTGCAATGCACGGTTACGGTCATTTGTGTAATCAGTGCCGTACAGGTTAGTAAGGTTTTGACCCAAAGAACGATTCATGTCGTTCAGTGCATTAGCCTCTACAACACCCTGACGCGACCCACCAAAACCACCAGCAGCCATAGCACCAGAACGCAGACTTGGGTTTACATTGCGCTCCCAGTTCTGATTCATTTGGTCAGTGATACCCTGCGCCATTTGGTCAAGGTAGGGATTCTTTTGGTACGAATCCATTGTTGGCGATGAGATGCCTGCGTTATTCGCTGCGAACTGCGGTGTTGCTTGTGTGGGCTGTGTTGGCTGTGTTGGCTGTGTGGTCTGAGCAGGTGTTTCACCGCTGTGTAGGTAGCGGTAATTTGTTTCGTTCAGGTCTGCACCTGTTGCGCGGGCCACATCAATAGGGCTTACACCATATTGATCCATTGCCTTGTGGATGGCTTGATCTGTCGCGCCTTGGTTATCCATAAACCACTGCTTGATGCCACCATCCCATGCTGCGCCTTGCCCGTTTTGGAATGAACTTAGATAACCCTTTCCAGGCAGAAAGCTGTTGACGTTTCCGCTTAAAGATTGATAGGTGTTATCCATCTTCCACGCATCACCATCGTATGGATTGCTGTCAAGACCAAGATTCATCGTTGCCATATATCACCCCAATAATTTCCAAACCGCACCGTCATACCAATAGACACCCTTGCCGCTTCCAGGGTTCCACGTAGTCCCGTCTGCCGCAGCAATAGTCCCTGCACGGTACTTCTTAGGTGCGGCGTACTGCATGTCCAAGGTCAATCGTTCATCAGCCGTTTCCATTGCCTGCGCGATCTTTGCAAGTTCGTTTTGCAGGTAAGCGGTTAAATCGCCGCTGACTGGTGCAGGTGTGTAACGCGCCATTAGTAAGACCCTGAAACGATGTAATCAACGTAGAAAGACTTCATTCGCCAACGCTGATAATCCGTATTAGTAAAGCGAATAGACAGATACCGACCCGTAACGATGCTGTCTACCTTGTAATCACTACCAACGGCAAAGTTTTGAAGTGGACTCCACACAGGGGCTGAGTCTGGATACATCGAATATCCGACTTGAACACCAACTGTTGTCCCGAAAGAACCATCAATAACGGGACGGATTCGGGTAACTGTTTTGACCTGCGTTGGGTCGCCCATATCAATCCCAGATCGCTCCAAACTTGCCGTAATCAGTGAACCAAAGTCGGTAGTTCCAACGTCTGCCAAAGACAGGTAAGGCGTGGAGTGGGAAAGAATCAACCGAGCATCAGTGGGCGATTGTTCGTTTTCATTCCAAGATGAAGCATCACTAGCCCATGAATCGGTGTCTGTGCTCCAGATAGTCCCAGTAATTGCTGTATCAAGCTGCGAGGTACAACCGTAAGTGACGTTAGGAAGTGTGCGGAATGACCAAGTTTTATCAATCCAATTCCAAACGCAGGCTTTGTTACAGGTAGTGGCATCTCCTGCTGGAAAGCATATCCAAACCTCGTTTTTCTGAGGGTTAGAGACAACAAAAGACCGTTTGTAGTAGGCTGAGGAAATGTTCTTAAAGATGTAGTCCCGAACAATCCCGTTCGCAATGGATTGGACGCCCGTTCCTGTGTTCACCACTACGTCACCAGCGGACAGAACAACATGCCCGACAGGTGTATTAGCCACACACCCCGCAGCCAATAGACCTGATTCACCCGCTAGGCGTTGGAAGCGGAAAATATAAGGAGCACCAACGTATGTCATGGCGTACATGGAACGCTCTTTGTAGATGATGTTCACATCCCCCAAAGGCAGGCAATCCACGATCACATCAGGCGTTTCTGACAGGTCAATTTCACCTGCGTCTTTAGCAGGATTGGTTTCATCCCAATCCCCCGCTGCGGTGATAGCGCCAGGATTCAGCGTGGTAGACCACTTCACCATGTAGGGATAGTTAGTGGTCGATTTGGTGACGTTTAAGGCGATAAGGAAGTTCTTAAATGGACGCATGGACTTGCATTTCCATGTTCCCGTCCAGCCTGGAAGCGCGGCTAGTGTCCCCGTACCCGCCCAATAAGTAGGTACATCCACACCGTTGTTCATCACGAACACACCGTTGACAGTGCCGCCTGTCCAGCGGTCATCTACAGCGCCTGTAGGGGCCGTTCCTGTGATATTTGTGCGGGTTGTACCGTCATCCACATAGACTGCGTTAGTGCCTGCGTGAACGATGTATTTCTTGGTTGCTGTTTGGTATGGGGTAATCCAATACGGGGTAACAGAAGGCGTGGCGAAAACCTGCTTCATGCCGCCAAACCGCGCAGCGTATCCCGTAGCAAAGCGCATGTTTTCGGCAATGTTCCATGCGCCTAGCCCCAATTCTTCAGGGCTAATGTCGTTGTTTACGCCTTGTCCGCAACCGTCAATCTTTACTGTAGGCATAGAACCTTCTCCGCAGTGCCAGCCGCCCAGCCCATAGCTGAATCAATCTCAGCGCATGAGGCTTTGTAGGTGTCGGCGTCTTTCTTGATAGAACCGAAAATGTTTTTCAGGTAGTCCCGAATGATCTGTGCGCGAACTGGGTCAAATGTCATAGCTGATACACCTTTGTTTCCATCGAACTCACCCACAACCCATGCGTCTACGCAGGAGCGTTTCATCATGTCGATAGAGACACGACCAATACCGTTGTGGCCCCACGTTTGACCCCAAGAGTTTTCAAGGTAGAAGCTGTCTTGGTCGTAGCCCACCACGCACATTGCATGGAGGTATGTCTCTTGCCCTGCTGCTTTGCAAATGGCGTCGCCTTGGAGCGCGATGAACTCGGTGCCGATAATCATTCCAACGGCTACGGGCTTGCCAGAGGCAAGCGCATGGCGCATAGCCAGAATGCGGTCATCAGGTGTTTCGTAGATGCGGAAGTACCCAGTGACTTTGTGGGGCGCAGCCAGAGCGATCACGTCAGCAGTCGGGCGGGTATGCACTTGACGCTCGTCAAAGGGCCATGCAACGTCTGGTGCCATGCCTAGCTTAGAGGCAGAACGTAGCGCACCACGCAAGGTAGAACCGTTGTCCTTGTCCAAGTACATCCCACCCAGAAGCTCGCGGGACAGGAAGTAGTTGAACAGTGCAGACCACTCTTGACCCGACAGGATGGCACAGCACGAAGCCACAGCCTGCGCGGTGCATGACTGGGTGTTGCGTTGGTCTTCAATGCGACGGTCTGACAGAACACGTTTGGCAGGCGCAATGTCGTTGCGGCTCCATGTGTAGAGCCAGTCGCGGGTGTCTAGTGGGTCTTGAATCACAGCGTGCCCGCCAGAGTCCACAGGTCATCCAACTGCTGCTCAGTTACGCCAAGTCCTGTGGCGAGGCCAGCAACCATTGGGTGATTCCGCTCAAACGCTGTGGCGAACTCGTACCAGTCCTTCACATCTTGGTCGCCTGCTGCGATTGCAGATTCCACCGCTGTGCGTAGTCCTGCGCGGGTCAGTGCTTGACGGATTTGGCGGGGGCTAACGGCTGTAGGTATAGCTGCCTTGCGTCTTGCTTCAGCCTCTGCTGCGATCTGCTCTGCTGTCTTGTCAGTGATAGTCCACTGCTGCTCCCAGTGCCCCTTACTGGTCAGCACAGGCGCTGCCTCTACTGCGAACTGCGTCACAGGGTCGAACTGGGCTGGCGCTGGGAATACCAGTGCGTAGCCTTCAGGGGCTAAGAACGGAGTGCCAAAGCTGGTGTTTGGATTCTCAGCACGAATCTGAGATTCAGAGACTGGATAGGCTTGCGTTGTAGTGTTGATGTACATGGTGGTTCTCAGGCGAAGGCGAGGAAGATGTAGGTAGCGCTGGTCACGTTGACATTGGTCGCAGCGACTTGGTTCACCACAAAGCCAGTGGTATCTGGGTCAATGCTGTCGTCTGTAGTGACTTCAGCCGCTGTGGTGTTCAGGCTTAGGTGAGGGTCAGTCGAGGCGACGATGCCGCGAACGGTGTCCCACACAAACCAGTCGCCAGTTGAATCTGTGCGCTTGATGAGCACGAACCGAGCTCCAGTGGTGAACCCGCAGTTGATGGTTTGGCTGGAGCCGTTGCCGGTGTAGCTTCCTACTTTGGAGATGCCTGCTTTGGAGGCGAAGAGGTAGGCGACATAGGTGTGGGCGTTGGAATTTAGACTTGAAACATTGTTATTTCTAACATTGAGAACCGTTGATGTTGGGGCCGTGAACGCCTGATTACTCGCGCCAGTGAATGCCGCAGACGTACTATCAAGCACAAGCGTTCTAGTCCAGTCCGATGAATGCCCAACAGCCCAATCACCTGCTATATCTCGTATCTTTACTATCGCCATTTCTGGCGCAACGCCCAGGCTATGCGAAATTGAAACATCACCACCCGGAACTGTTGAGCTGTTACCCGTATAGCAAACCACATCAAACACACCGGGGGCGCGGCGGAAGTTCCAGTGAATATGATCTACCGTGGACGTGTTTATTGATGAACCGTTTGGAGCGCCATCGGAATCTGACCCAAGCGATACACCATCCATATTGAAGGAAGTAAGCCCACTTGTATTGTTAACCTCAACCAGCCCAACAGCAGCTGACCCTTCCACAAACAATCGCTTGGTTGCCCCTCGGAGTCTGTCAAAAAATGGCGTATGGTTGGATGACCAATTGCGACCACCTGTAATCACCAAATCTGGGGCAAACCCCACCCCCGTAACAGTCGCGGCAGCACTAGTACCAGTCCGAGCAATCGCGTTATAAACCTGCGTCCCCGTTGTCGGCGGCTTGTTGGGGCGACGGATGGCGAGGTAGAT
>CAZHNZ010000194.1:0-4983 GCA_964534355.1 uncultured Parabacteroides sp. | reverse complement strand
GCAACGAGGTGAGCCGGTTCAGAAAGTTGACCGGCAACAGCAGATTATCACCCGTTTTTCGCATGTAATTACGGATATCCAAACTCAGACTTTCGTCGAACACAGGAGTCGGACCACGATGCTCTTTGTATGAAAAACCGGCTAAAGTAAATGATGGTAAATGAATATTCTGACTAATCAGCCTGGGTTTATCCACCGCATCGGCATAGTATATTGACGAAACATCATCGTACGAAAGACCGCAATAAGAGGCCTTTACCCCGGCACTACCCGACTCTTCGTCCTTAAGGGATACACGACACATACGCGTTATTTGATTTTGAGAAGCCGGATATACCCGTGTATGCACCAAACGACTATTTTCTTTATCAACAACCAACGCCATTCGATCATCTGTAAAATCGCCGTTAAAGCCACAGGGTGATCTTTGACTGGTGCACTCCAACCACATTGTATCTTTGGCTACAGGTACACAGAGAATAACGTGATTAAACTGGCTCGAAGGGAATGAATCATCAATAACACTACCCGACGACCCTGCTTTTACCAATGTATAATATGAGGTAATACCAACGGCCGACAACAACGCTTTGGTGTAATTGGTCAGCGCCTTGCAATCGCCATACGACAGGCGATCAACCGTTTCGGCCGGAAAAGGTTGCCAGCCACCAATCCCCACCTGAATACTCACATAGCGGGTCTTTTTTTGCATGTATTCATAAATCACTTTCACTTTATCGTACTCCGTCTTGCACGATGCTGTCAACTCCTTCATTTTGGCAATGGTAGCCTCCGGCAACTGATCTCTACCAGCAATGAGCTCTGAAGCCCATATACCCAAATCCCTCCAGCTTTCGGCACTTCCACGGGAGTCACCTACAGCGAAGTTATTGGACACTACCCGCACAAGCGGAAAATTCGGCGAACGGTATGAAGACATAGGTTCAGAAGTCCGTGCCGGCAAACCGGTAAGCGACCAGGCATATACATCCTTCCCGTCCTGCGTGGATTTAACTACACCTCCGGGCAGGTTATACTCTTTAAAACGAATACCATAACCTGCGGGCACTTTTATTGTATATGAAGAATTCTCGTAAGAGGTATTCAGCAAACCATGACTCCACGAAGGCAAGAAGAGTGTCTGACGGAGTTGAACTTCGTAAACATATTCAACCGTATACGGATATACCACTATTCCGGGTTTTATATACTTCACCCGGTTATCATCAAACAGAGAATACCCATCAATACTTGTTCTGTCAATAATATCGTCGAAACCGATACGACGGATCACCTCGCCCACTTCGTTATAGATCTTCCCTTTTACGGAAGTTATTTTATTCATCGGATCGTATGTCTCCTCAAATTCGGCATTCGAATCGCCGTTTTTATTGAGAATTGTGCGTACCTCTGTTATGCGTACAACGGCCGATTTTTCAGATTGCACCTCTAATTCCTGTTGATACAGACGAATAACGGTATGCGCATTCTCTTTCAACGCCGGCTCGATATCTACGACCGGATATTTTATCTCTTTGGCCAAAACAGAGCCACCAATTGCCATACAGAACAGCGACAATACTATTGATTTATACATACACTCAAACTTTTTTAATAATTATCATCTCTGATTGCTTTTTCACCAACTGATCAAAAAAGGCTTTCAAATCGAGATATTCTGTTTGTAAAAACACCGGTTTATTGATGTTTAACCGAAATATTACCTGCAATGAATTCTCCATCAGAGACGATTGCATAATAAATGTTGCCGCATTATCAGCCAAAGACATCCGGCAGCTTTCGGGCAATTTCTCTACCTGATAACCTGCGGGAATCTCAAGTTTAAGTATTTGCGTCTCCTCCTGATTGGTCTGAAAATCAATCGGGTATTCCCGGGTCTCCGATTTCAGAGGATTCTCTTTCCAGCTACTGTATTGCACCGGATTCACAAAAAGCTGATTATTCGATTTTGAGACCTGATTTTTCATTTCCACGGTATATTTTTCAACCACCGGTTTATTTATACTATCCAGATTTTCAATACTGTAATCATCGATAGAAAGACCAACATGTTTGTTTTCTACCGATTTCAGGTATTCATCTTTGCTGTTGAATTTTTTGTATTTTTTTCTCAGATCAGATGCCGAATATTGATAAAATGAGCTACTCAGGGTTCCGGTCAGAACACCTTCGGGTGAGAGCTTCAGGTCGAATAACGAAACTGTTTTATCTTTAGCTGAAACCGTCACATCCACCATCGCCTGCCCCTCTTTTCTCACCAGCAAACCGGGGCCATTAATCACGCGCTTTGGCAACAAATCCATTGTGAGGGTTTCGTCAGTAGCATCCAGCATATAACTCTTTTCGCCAATCACCACATGAGCAATTACATAGTTCAACTTGTCCAGACTCACCGAATACACCGGCAGGGTACCATTACTTCGGGTACTTAACACCAATGGATTGGCATCAATATCGAGTTTCCGAAGCAATAGCGTGAGCATCAGATTGATATCTGCACTATTCCCCACCTTCTTGTCCAGAATCGATCCCAAACTACCGGAAGAGATCCACAATGATTCTGATTTGTTCCACTTGATTTTACGAATGGCCTCAAACGCTTTTACCATTCTCTCTTCAGGTGTGGCAGCCTCCGATTTAATCTGTTTTTCGAGACTATTCAGAAAAAAAGAGGGTGACCGAAAGTGAACACCAAAATTATTGTCGGCACGCAAAATATCTGCAACCGACTCCCAGGTGGTAGCAAACTCCTGATAAATTCCCCGTTCAGGAATATTAATCAGTGAAATTTCGATATCGAAACGTGTCAGATAGTTTTGCGAATTATTGACAAACGGCTCCGGCTTAAAGGCCGGCACATTGGCAGTTGCCCAGCGGTCTTCTGATGAAACAGTCAGAGGCACATATCCTGAAAAATTCTTACGGAATTTGATATACTGATTGGGCTCCAGAATCAATTCGCTCCAACGCACCGGTATAGACTCCTGAAACCGCCAGTAAGTGGGCAATCCTGTATATACAATCTCCAGATCAATAACAGAGCCTACTTTTACGTTAGGCATAGCCACCCGCGCTCTGTAACGTCCCTTATTTAGCTTCTCAATAAATATAGACTCCTTGCTCAATTTTGACACTACCGGTGCTCCATTTTCCAGATTTACAGTTTGTCCCTTCACTTCGGCTTTCTCGGCAGCAGGTGCAAAATAATTCCCCCACGACTTACCCTCCTCTTTGAGAATCTTTATACGAATCTGATGTACAAACTGTAGATTTTGGGAGCTAAAATATCCGTAATTGCACAGAATTACGGCCGCTGCACTCGTATCAGCCGAATAGGACTTCATTTCGAGGTCCGATTTTTCAACCTTGCCATATTTCATAGGTGCTTTTTCAGCATACACAAGCACGGCTGTATTCAACAGCATAAACATTACAAGAAGTTGTTTTACTTTCAATTTTGCATTCATTGATTATGTTATTTGGTTAGTGATTACAAATATATTAGTCTATTTCATTTCAAAAAAAGCGCCGAAGATCTTCTTTCATATATTCACCTTCTTTATTAAACGACACTAAAATAATCTATCACATAAGCGATAATGTGCAATAAATGAACAAATTTATACATAAAATTCAATTCCAAGACTAAAAATAAAAATAAATATTTTTGATCTATCAAATTATTCAAAAAGAACAATTAAACGGAATGCAATAAAAAAAAGACACTTCATAAATCAATAATTGAAATATGAAGTATCTTTTATTCGCCAAAAGTAGTAAAAAAACGTGCATACTACAAAATCACGAAAGAGACACGACAAGAGGTAGCCCTGTTTTTCACCTGCAAAACCACATTCTCTGTCGAATTGTCATTGTTACTTAAATGCTCGTTGTCAGAATACCCACCCGGTCTCCTGACCAGGATATCCACTGCCTGCATAGCCATATTCGCAAAAAAACAAAAGAAAAAAATTATATAATCGTCTGGATGGATAAAAAAAGCTCAGAGGATTCCAATGTTTATAGAAAAAACGATGGTGGGAAAGGTGGTACACCCCCGGAGGGGAATAGCTGAATAAGAATTATAGCTGGAACTAACAACTCTCCTTCCCGGGTAATCGGGCATTTCCTCTGCTATATAGCTCAATCCACAACTATTCAGAGAAAAGCAAATCCGTATTTTCGTACTTCTTCGGGCCCGGTTTTTGCCGTTTAATCTTCCAGCATTTGATGGCATGGGACAATGTCAGATGCGGGTTGTCTGTCAGAAAATCCCGGATGTAGGTGTTGTATTCAAATTGGGGCAAGATTTCTGTTTTGTAGCTTTTATCTTTTTTCTGAAGAGAGATCTCATTCCATTTATCGATTGCGTCGGCAAGGGTTTTGCCCCGATTCGCCTTCATCCAGTTCATAAACTCCACATTGAATTTGAAATGAGACCCGATGTGTTGCCTGAAAAATGCTCTGACATTCTCTGTATTCCGGTAGCTGTCTGTAATTGTTGTGGTGAGATGCAATGTTTCGATGTTCCAGTCGAATGAGGAGAGAGACTTACTACTGCAGACAACCGTTTTGGCTACTACCCTGCCATTGGTCAGATAATCTACAATTCTTTGGTGTATTTCTGCTTTTCCACCCGAAGCGACAATACCGGTTTCCCGGCAAAAGGCAACCAACTCCGCCTTTAGCCAGTAGTTGTCCTCAAACTCTTTTACCGTTATATCTTTATCCAGCTTTGGTCTGTTCATTGTTTAAATCTCGTATGAGTGGATGTGCATTTTAAGCCGTTGCAGCTACAAAGATACGACTTCTGCATAAACGACGGATATGAAGCTTCATTTGATTTAATTGCAAACTTTTACACAGGTCAACTGTTTAATAAGCAAAACGACAACGTACATGAACTTCAAACCCATACAACAAGGAGACCGGATTGTGATAATCGGCGGCGGATTTGCCGGA
>CAZHNZ010000193.1:2249-5010 GCA_964534355.1 uncultured Parabacteroides sp. | reverse complement strand
AGCGTGCTATCTGTTCCGCCTCCGTACCATGTAATGGTAGTAATATCGCTATAATTATCAGCGTCAAATATTTTGCCCTGCAGTTTTACAGAACATTTCGCTCCGGCTGTTTGGTCGGCCACCTTTACGGAAACAGTATAGTACAGTGCGGTTGATTTATTGAGCAAAATTGCCTTGCTCCATGTGGTACCAACTGCCCCGACTGTGTCGGTTGCAAGTCCTGTGTACTTATAAAAGTATTGCGGAGCTGTGAGTTTTGTGGTTGTCTGTGCCGATACGGACAGCGTAACCAGTGCCATAAGTAATAAAATAAACTTTTTCATTTTGATTTTAGTTTTTAGTGGTTTGTAAATAGCGGGTGGTCAATAACCACCCACCTATAAAATTACTGTATTTCTTTTGTCAAAGCAGAAAGAATAGTTGCGATATCGCCCTTCAACCAGCCTTTTTTGCTCTCTGTTGGCAATTTCAGCAAAGAGAAAATTTCACCTACGATTGTAGATTCATTTTCAATGAACTGAGTACCATAAGTACCGCGGCGGATAATGAAGTTAGAGTGTTGCTCCTGAATCACGCTCTGGGTACCAATTACCATTGTTCCGGCTGCTACTTTTGTAGTTGCAAACACATTGAGACCGGGGAATACAACCTCGGCAGGTAGAAACGTTTGAGCTCCTTCGGCATCCTGCATAATCAATGCAGACGCATAATCGCCAGGGTTGATAAACAAAACATCGGGCTCGTACTCGTTGTTTCTTACTTCAAGCGCCATAGCAGCCACAACGTTATGCACGCCGGGAACAATCAGAGTGCCATCCAATGCGGTACCCGAGTAGCTGTTACACCAGCTCAGAATATCGGCAAGTACACCATCCTGATATTTACGAAGTACATCGTTTTCAAACAGGTTGATGATATCCAACATCAATTGGTCGAAGTCTATTTCTGTTTCTTCGGTCATTTCGATACGGCCAGCGTATTTTTTGCGGTGGGCGTATTTGTACTCGAATTTGTAATCAACCAGCGGTTTGGTGTCACCCTGAGCCACTTCTGCGATAGCACCTGTCCCGGCTGTTACTTGTTCTTTCCATTTGCGGGACTCCGGAACTTTGGCAACTGTTGAGCTGGTAATCGCGTCCAACACGAAGTTTTTAGGATAACGAATAAACGTGATATCCATATCTTCCAACTCGTTCGGGTTGTTGTTGGCAACTGCGCCGGTTACTACTGTTGCGGTTGTCATCATTGCCGAAGCAGCACGTTTTGCTTTGAACTCGATAGACCAGCCAGGCGCTCCTGGAGTGCGACCGTTACGGATTACATCAGCGTTCTTGTCCAACAAAGTACGAAGAGACGCTTTTTCTCTTTCGTTCAGTGTGCGTTTTGCCGACTTTTCGAAGTCATCCAATTTCTGGGCCATAGAACGAACGATTGATGCCAAAGATTTGTCTTTGTCAACTTCGCCCAGTTTTTCAGTGATTGCCTCGATTGCCTTTTGTCTTTCGACTTGTTCGGCTGAAAATGCGGCTTCTACTGCCTCTCCCAATGTTCCGAAGAATTGTTCTTCGTCAGGGGTTAATGTTTGCTTTGCTTTCGCGCGGCAAATCTGCATGAATTGTTCTTTTTTCATCTGATTTAAAATTTAGAAATTATTGTTTTTAAAAATCCTTTTGGTTGACTAACTTCAATTTGCTTTTGAATAGCCCTCTTTACCTCAATCTGTGCGCCGATATCATTAGGAACAGGAGCAAATGACAGGCTTTCAGGTGTCCAAAGTTCGGCATAATAAACCGGAACTTTTCCCATCTCGCGAACGGCTGAGTAGTTTTGTATTGTGCCCTCGATTGATACTGTTTTGATAATGCCTGATTTTATATCAGACCTCAACGCCTCATCTGCACGGGCTCCCAATCTGCAACGAACTACTAAACCGCGTTCATCAAACGAATATGTGGTAGTGATACCTAACGTATTTTCTGCTGAGTTCTCCCACGGGTGATTGTCAAACAGTGGCAACCCACTATCTAATCGTGATTTGTCAATGTTGGCTTCGCCAGTCCGGAGCACCTGCATGAAATATTCATCGTTTTCATACGAGTAGCGCATCTGTCCGTTAACTGCCGGCACTGCAACGGCTTCAAACTCGAAAACGTCATCTATAATTGTTGCGCCTTCAATTGTCGCCCGGCAAATATGCCTTTCGTTCATTTTTTTATCTTGTTCCATAGCTGGTATAAATTTTATTCATTTCTTCTGTTGTGTCAATCCCCGCTGCTGCTAATGATTGGAGGTTTGCAATCTTTTTCTGTATCAATGTCTCTACCACGTCTTCGTTGGCTTTCAGCGCCGAAACGCTTGTGAAGTCAGGTTTTATTTGTAAGCCTACGCTGCTCAACTTGTATGTATCTGTAAAGAACTGCGCAATTGTATTGGCTACGTTGGTCAGCGTATTTTCCCAAACGGACCGCTCGGCCTCAATTTGATTGTTGAATGTTGGGTTATCTGCCCGTGGTACCAATATAGCAGGAATTTGAAACGTTGAGGCTATTTTGATAGCATCTTCCAATGTTTCTTCAAACGGCATCAAGTCTTTGATATTGGCCAGCGTATTAATAAACCCAATCTCCACACCTGATATCGCTATCATTTGACGGGTTTTGCCGGTAATACCTTCGCGCTCCTGCAAATCTCTGATTATATCGGAACGGTCTGCCATTGTTGAGTCTACACCCCTGCCTGATTTTTTGTAAAGATATCCGGC
>CAZHNZ010000193.1:0-2149 GCA_964534355.1 uncultured Parabacteroides sp. | reverse complement strand
CTGTTTGCCTTTAAAAATCTGAACCAATCCATTTTGTGATATTATTTTGCGCAAATATAATGTAAAAAGTTTAATAACCATCATTTTTGATATAAATATTGTTTGTATTTTATTTTCAGGAAGTTTGCAGCACTGCACAATACGTCTATTGCGTCCTTTCTGTGCGTGTTTTCGCCATCCAATGAGTAAGACGTTAAGTCTGAAACAAAAGCCCTGTATTCGGCATCTGTGTCGTATTTATCACGGTCATATGTAAAATACTTCGACACAAATTCGTAATGTGAAGCAATGCGGGTTTCTTTATGCTCTGTTGATGCAAACGGTTTAAGCTGTCTATGTTGACCTATACGCTTTTTAATCATCAGAATAGCGGCAACTCCGACCCCATTAGACTCATAGTATAGGTCTTGTGTTCCGTGTTCGCTCAACCTGTCTATTATCCGTTCTGTGTTGGCTTCTATCCCTTGTGTTGAGTGGATTACTGAATCAACATGAACGCGAAAGCCTGTTTCGTCAATCGATACGTCAATAAATGGAACGGAAAATTTATCACCGCCTTTGTCCGCCGGATCTCCTACTGCGAAACGATACTGTGTTGATTTATCATCCGGACGCTTCGACCATTTTAATTTGCTGAACGGAATTAATAGCCCTTCTGGCTCCTCAATCCATCCCCCCATGACGATATTGTCGTATTCTTTCGGGTTGTCCTCTTTCATCCTGTCGTAATCTTTGCGGATATTTTCAGGAATAAATTTCTGATTAACGTCCAGATATGAGGTGTGGATATACATAACATTGTCAATCACCCCGTTAAAACCGCCCTGAATGCCTTTCTTCTCGAAAAACTCCTGATATATCCAATGTTCACTGGTAGTCGGATTGAGTAGTAATATAGATAGGTTTCGTTTATCACACGCCCGGATTGAATAGAAAACTTTTTTGAACGTCTTGAGGTCGGGCAACTCCTCGGCCTCATCAACAATAAAACAGTTGAATCCTGACAATGATTTGAGGTTTGCCGTCTGTTGCTTACTTCCGGCCTTAATCCCTTTGAATGCTATCCGGTTACCATTGTGTTCTATGTGTGTAGTGGTGTCGCTGATTATGTTTTTGTAGCCCAATAATTCTACTTTATCATCAACCTCAGGTTTGACAGAATCAACAATAGAAGCAGATGTATAACGGGTGTACAATGTTGACCATCCTTTGTTTACAAGCCCGCATAGTGAGAATGTAGCAACGGCATGAGATTTACCCGAAGCACGGCCTCCGGTCATTATAACCGTATCCACGTCCAGCAGTTGATTATCATCCAGCAGGTCAAACAGTGGCGCGTACTTATCACTGTACTCAATCTCCATTATCTATTTTTTTGAATACGATTGTCGGGGTTGTGTTTATTTTGTCGCCGTCGGTGGTGACGTCTAATTTATCCCCGTACTTCTTAGGCATCATTTTAGACAGTGCCCATTTGCGGGCATCAATCCTTAATTTTGATCGCTGAACATGTTCTCCATTTAGCTCGTAATAGCTTTGCCCAAATTTATCGGATTTTTCTACCCAATCATTTGTGCCATCGTCTGCAATATCTAACATATCCTCAAAGATTGCATCGGCTCTGACCTCAGCAGCGCGCGCGTATTGGTCAGCCATCTTTGAGTCTTTTGCTATCCAACAAAAAAAAGTCTCACGCGAAATAGTCCCAGCCTCCTCAATTGATTTGCGCAAAGAAAGTCCGGATGAAACTTTTGCTAAAATTTCATCAAATATCCGCTGTTTTTCTTCTTGTGTATAACCTTTCATAATCCGCAAAAATACAAAAATCCCCCGAACATACAAAACATTCGGGGGAAAAGTTAAAGTTCATCTCTTCTTAGGCTTTTCATTAACAAACTTCTCAATTGCCCAATCTATCGATCGGTTAGCAGTCTCATACAGCTTGCAAAGCCTTTCCTGTGCGTTTTTCATGAGCATATTATCATACTCTCTGATTATACGCGCATTCACGTCACGGGCTTCTTTTATCAGCTCGGCCATCTTTGCATCTCGCTCGTCAGTCGGTTTGAAGTCGATGCATGCCGACTCGACTATATCAATGCCGCATAATATTTTGAACATTGTTTTTGCTTTTTTTATTTGTTCGTAT
>CAZHNZ010000192.1:0-5057 GCA_964534355.1 uncultured Parabacteroides sp. | reverse complement strand
TCTTTGCGGCTGGCGCAATCTGGGGCAACTCTGATTCGGAGGAATGATGTATCTATCAACCCATTTCTTGTTAGACGAACTAACAAATTCACAGGTAGCAGCCCGCAGGGGAATCGACAACACCCCAGACGCTGCAACGATTGAGCGTCTGAAAAAGACGTGCTACGGGTTAGAGGAAGTGCGTATTCTTTTGGGTGGCTATCCAATCATCATCTCTAGTGGATACCGTTCGCCCGCATTGAATATGGCAGTAGGTGGCTCAGAAGGTTCGCAGCACTTGCTAGGTCAGGCAGTGGACTTCACCTGCCCGCGATTTGGCACTCCTGCTGAGATTGTCAAAAAGATCGCAGAAAGCAGTATTGACTATGACCAAGTGATCTTGGAATTTTTCAACCCTGCCAAACAAACAGGCTGGGTACACATTTCCTTCAGTGACCGCAACCGCAAACACGCATTGATTATTGACTCTACAGGCGCGAGGGCTTACGCATGACAGACATTACAGGACTTGGTGCCATCTCTGATCTGGCAAACACGGTAATCAATAAGATTTGGCCCGACAAATCGGAGCAGGAAAAGCAGCAACTTGCAGCCGCTGTGATGGTGGTGCAGGGTCAGCTAGACATTAACAAAGAGGAAGCAAAAAACCCTTCTGTCTTTGTCTCGGGATGGAGACCTTTCATTGGTTGGGTGTGCGGTGCTGGTTGTGCGTGGAACTGGGTTGGCCTGCCAATCGTCAAGGCTGTTGCGCTGTACCTTGGGCATTCGCTTACTTTGGCACCCGCTGACCTAACGGAAATGATGCCTCTACTCTTGGGAATGCTTGGCCTTGGTGGTCTGCGTACCGTAGAAAAGATCAATGGTGTAGCTGCAACAACCCACAAGTGATATGAGCCTGCTAGACGACCTCCTAACCAGCGCTGTGAAAAACAGCTACGAAAAGAACAAGCGCAAGGAATCAGAGCCTTCCATTCTTGGCGCACTGAAGGACCCGCAGTTTTTGCAAGACATGAAACGCGGTGTACTCGATTCCGTCAACCGTGGTGCTGTGGCTTCGACCATTGGAGGGCCTGTTGACCTAGCGACTATGCTGATGCGGCCTCTAGGCTACAACGTGGAAAAACCCACAGGCGGTAGTGAGTGGGTTGGGGACAAGATGCAGCAATTGGGGTTATTGGGTGACACACGTAACCCGATAGCAGAGGCGATTGCTTCGGTAGCAGTTCCTGGCGCTATGGCTAAGGTAGCCCCGAAAGTCTTTCAGGCTGAACAAGCAGCGATTAAGAACGCTCAAATGCCTAGCCCTATGAATGGTGCGCTACGCAATCAAGCTGGCGCTATCGTATGGCACGGCTCCCCCCACAAGTTCGACAAGTTCGATTCCTCCAAGATCGGAACAGGTGAGGGCGCACAGGCGTATGGGCATGGGCTGTATTTGGCTGAATCGCCAGCAGTGGCAGAGGATTACAGGACTGGTTTAACTCAACTTCGCGGTAAAAATCCAACCATCAAGGGTGAGGATATTCACTTATTTGCGAACAAGGTTTCTATTGATGGGAACTCAAACAGAGGCGACACATTAAGAGATTTTTACCAGTTTCTAAATGAACCAAACATTAGGCCAGCAGTCGCAAAAGGTGAAATTTCCAACGCTGATGCAATTAACCTGTTTAAGCAAAGAACAGCACAAGAGGCAGAGCAAGCTGGCACTAAATACGCAGACTACTACAACGCAAGACATGGTGATATTGATTGGCTTGGTAAAAACCTTGACCCTCTTCAAGCAGGCTCCCTCTACAAAGTAGACCTCCCCGACGAACACATAGCAAAGATGCTGGACTGGGATAAGCCGCTTAGTCAGCAAGCACCAGAAGTGCAGAAGGCTTTGCAATCGCAAACCGTCACAGATGCAATTGGCAAGCTGAAACAGTCAGGCCAACTTGGTGACTATTCGCCTGCTGAATTGCAGCAACTTCGCGGCGAGGATTGGTATGACATGCTTCGTCAAGCGAATGGCGATAGCAACGCTGCTCCTAGCGACTTCCTGAAACAGCAAGGCATCCCAGGCATCCGCTACCTAGACGGTGGTTCTCGCGGAACAGGACAAGGCACATCTAACTTCGTCGTATTCCCAGGCAATGAGGACATGCTGAAGATATTGGAGCGCAACGGTCAACCAATGGGCTTACTTGGTCAATAGCTGAACAACGTCTGACGGTTTCAGGTGCGTATAGCGCCGCAAAGTAGCCCACGACTTATGCCCTGAGATCATCGACACTCTAGGTATGTCTAGCCCTGCTTCAAACAGCCTAGACACGCCTTCATGCCTTAGATCATGCAGGTGCAGGTCATCTATATCCAAGACCTTGCAAGCCTTGTAAACAGCCGCTGATACGCTTCTACTGTTGTATGGGCAAATCTCGTCAGCAGTCTTAGGCAAAGCATCTAGGATTAACCTAGCCTTGGGCGGTACAGGCACAACCTCGTTTCTTGGCTTCTTTGGGTCTTTCGTGTCCCATAGCTTGATAGTCTCACCATCGTAGTCTTTCCACAGCATCTTGCCAAAGAGTTCCCCTGATCGACGGGGTAGGGCGATAGCTAGGTTTAGCAGGATTCGCAGGGGAATCGTTGTCCCGCCTAGTGACTCATGGTGCTTGCAGATTCGGTCTATTTCCTCATCCGTTACCCGCCTAGTCCGTTCTATCGACTTGCCCGCAAGACCTAGCCGACCAAGATGCTTGATCGCGTCCGAGACTTCTTGCATATCAGGCTTCAACCGCATTTCATTCCTAGCGGTTGCGTAACAGGTGCTTAGGGTCATCAAAGCATGGAGTACCGTAGCGGGTGATCTACCTACAGCGTAGACCTTCCCAAATGCCACAATGTCCGCTGCTTGTACTCTTTCTATAGGCTTTTCCCCGAGTTCTGAGTCAATCAGAGCATTCATGGAATTGGAAAACCCACGAATGTCCTTATCGGCTTTCTCCAAAGAATCGCGGTGATGCCTTACAGCATCGGCTACCGTCTTTTCAGACTGGCTACGGTGCTTGCCCTTGCGAAAGTTATCCTCTAGCGCATAAGCCCATGTTTCAGCTAAGCGTTTTGTTTGGAATGTCGCGCTCTGCTCAAGCACAATCACTCCACCTTGCTTTAGCCTGACCTGGGCCTGATAGCTGTCTCCGCGTTTCCTGATGGTAGGCATTTGTCACACTCTTTGTCACACTTGGGGGTGACATTATGTGTATTAATGGTGTGACAAACTACAGGATGTGCATACAGTGAAAGCAAAATTCTCCAGCGAAAGTGCAAAAAATGCAGAATCGTGAAACGGTGCAATGGAAATTATAGATTTGCAACATTCCCTCTGAAGAAGGGCTAATGTCACACTCTATGTCACACTTTGCATTTGTTTGTGAAGCTTCGAGGCTTTTTCTGCTTCACGTTCTGCAAGTGCTTCCAAGTCTGATTTTCGTACAAACCAAGGCCCTTTTTGCGTTCCCGCTAGGCGAAAAGCTGGTGCAGGCAACAGACCAAGTGCTGCCTTACGTTTCGCCACACGCTCTGATAGCCCCCATGCGGAGCAAACTTCACTCAGTTTTACTAGATCGTTCATCTTTACCTCCACACTGACAAAACGGGAACGAGCATTTTTCGTTTTTGCACTCGTCGTGCTTTTTGCTAAACGTCTTTTCTCGACCAAAGATTTTTTCCCAGTTCTTCCTGAAAGCATCGTCATCCCGAGTCTGACGGGGTGCGTGTCCTTTTCCTCCATTAGCCATTGTGTTTCTCCATTGCTGCGTCAACGACACGGTTGAACCCATCCAGTCCATCCTCTCCGTCCCATGCTTGCCAGCACTTGCGGTAGTTGTCACCAAGATATTCACATCCAAACAGATACTGGTAGCGCATGGCATCACGCTCCAGCTTCTCCACAGCTTCGACCACTGCGGAGCGGGCTTCTACGGTTGTAGGGTGGTCGCCCTTTGCAACTGCCCAGTCAACTAGATCGTCGATTAGTTCCATCAGTGTCATTTCTTCCTCCACTTCATTGCGTCATCAGTAACTATCTGGCTCAGTACCAGCAGCACAAAGACCACGACGAACACGGTGACGGCAACGCCAATCATTGCGAAAAAACTGCATAAGGTCATACAACGCTCCACACGTTTTCCAAACCACCACTATCCCTTGTGCGCTTTGTGTTCTTGATCTTTCCAGCCCTTTGCAGTCTCCGTATCCTCTTTAATACGTTCTGTGCTGAAATTCCAAACAGTTCACGCAAAGCGACTGAAGTGTTTACGCCTGATTTGATGGCTTCTATGTACTCACCATCCCTTTGCGTTTTCGTAATCTTTTCAGGCTGCAAAAGCGTCCACTTTGTAGGTGTGCCTTTCTTGGATTCACCGTGAACAATCCCCTCGTCACGCATAGCGTTAAGCCTTACCGTGATGATCTTGCGGGTACGCCCAACAGCAAACCCAATGTCTGTGGCGGTCTGGCAACCGTCTTTCAGGGCTTGAATAATCCCGTCTGTAACATCACAAACGGGCAATCTTTCTGGTCGCTGTGACGGTTTGTAGTACTGCTCAATCCACACGGTCTGCATCAGAACCCCCGAGATTTGATGTGCGAATGATCTGAACCTGGGCGCTGATAGACAGGCGTATCACCCATGCCGTAGCGGTAGTGATCTTTCTCGCCCACGACAAAAACCACTTTGGCAGTTGCCTTGCTAGTGATTAAGTCTTTCGGGTAGAAGGCTCCTTGATTGGTACTCGTAAGCGACTCTGCTAGCCGCAAACCAGCCGACAAGCTGATAGAGGGTTTTTGCTTCGTTGCGTTCTTTTGCTCTTTTGCAGAGGCCTTCAAGTGTTCGTAGTGACTTTTGTTTTTCATACCCAATTTCCTTCAATGTTTTCCCAGAGTCGCAGATCGCTTCGAGCAACTCGTATTCGCGTTCGGTGAGATCAAGTAGCTGCATACGACTACTGCCCAAAAGATGAAAAAAATAAGGGCCAGTAAACGGCCCCAGTTGATACGGTGTAAGCGCTTGTTTT
>CAZHNZ010000191.1:0-5255 GCA_964534355.1 uncultured Parabacteroides sp. | reverse complement strand
GTTGTGTCGTCTCTCGCTCAAAGCGCATGAGTATTATTTTTGACAGCGCCCGGTAATCCATGAGCGAAACCAAGCGAGGGAGGGGCAGACCGCGCAACCAAAAGCGCGAGACAATCGAACAAAAGCTGGGTATCAAAAAGCGTCAGGCCAACGACTTGATCAAGGCCGGCGTCACGATGGAGGATGTTGCCGACATCGAGTCAGCAAAGCTCAGGAAACTCAATCTTGAGGCCAACGTACTTGCCGAAAAACTGGCAATTCTACGTCGAGACAACATCCCAGCGGCGAAAGTTCGGGAAGCGGCTCTTTCAGCCGGGGCGGTATTCAAAACCGAGGCGGTATCATTGGAGATCAATCTACCTCCACTTCTGGAAGGGCTGAACGCTGGCGAGATGCGAACAGTGATCGCTAGCCATGTCCAACGGCTAGTCAACGATGTCTGTGAGCGCCTTGAATCCGTTAGTTGACGGCTTGGTTGCCAGCCTGCGAGAGACTGACACTCGCGGCATTCTCGATTGGGCTGAGGAGTTTGTTCAATTCCCGCACTCCGACCGGGCGAAGCGGTTTAACCGAAACCAAGCGCCATGGCTAAACAAGATCCTTGAATGGGCGACCGATGCAGAGACTAGGGAAATCGTAATGTGCGCTCCGGTCGGCGCTGGCAAGACCACGATGTTTGAGGTGCTTGCACCGTGGATTGTGGCACGGGAGCCGGGAGGAACAATGTTCGTCATGCAGTCAGATCCAGATGCGACCGATTGGGCCGAAACAAGGCTTCGCGGCGTGCTTGAGTCATGCGATCCGATCACTCCGCTATGGCCAAAGAACCGGCACAGCAAGCGGAAAAGTTCTATCCTTTTCCCACATATGCCGATGTTTGCGAATGGCGCAAACCTAAACAACCTGCAAAGCAAGTCGCTTCGTTGGTGCATCGGTGACGAAGTTTGGAGATGGGATCATGGTCTTGTTGAGGAGTTTCGCCGGCGCACTCATGACCGATGGAACAGTAAGAGAATTTTCGTTGGGCAGGCTGGCGAGGCCGGCGATCAGTTCGACGCCGCATTTGAGGCCACCTGCAAACATGAGTTCCAGTTCGCATGCCCAGAGTGCGGGCAGCGCCAGCCGTGGCGTTGGGAGCAGATGAAATACGAGATCACGCTTTCCAGATCCGGCGCTATTGATTGGCGTGCGCTGGCCGATTCGGTTCACATGGAATGTTGCGCGTGCAATGCCGTTTTTCACGACAAGCCGGATACGCGACGTAGGCTGGCGACAAGCGGGGAATATGTCAAAACGTCGGACGGAATGCAGGGGCGCATCGGCGCGACGTTTCCAGCAATGGCTATTTGGTGGATTCCTTGGGCAACGCTTGTCGAGGAATGGGTCAAAGCCAACGGCGAGGAAAAGCGTGGCAACATGGACCCGCTGCGGCAGTTCAAGCAAAAGAGATTGGCGCAACCGTGGGAAGATCAGGGCGGTGGAGCGAAGGACGAGGATGTTCTAAAAATCCGCTCCGACTACCGGCAGGGTCTTTGTCCGATTGAATCGCCATGGTTTGTTACAATCTCAGCCGACCCCGGCCAGATGCAAACGCATTGGTCAGTTGCTGCTCACAACAAGGATGGGGAAATCTACGTTTTTGACTATGGCGAGACACTATCGCCAGAGGACATTTTGCAGGTTGCCATGCAGCAATGGCCAACGCCCGCCGGCTCATCTGTTGGCATCCATGCCGGATTGATCGACTCTGGCGATTTTACTGAACGCATCTACGACATTTGCCAACGTGGCGGGGGCGTGCTGTATCCGTCAAAAGGCAGCGGCGGCACGTTTGGGACATGGAGCCAGACGGAACTAAAAGAACGCCCAGGATTGTTCCTGTATTCCTACGTTGACCGGGCGGCCAAGGTATCACTCTACATCGAGCGCATTGCGATGCTGAAACCGCCGAGGCTGTATTTCCCTGTTGATTCAAGCGAAGATTTTCTGCGAGGTCATATGGGGCAAAGGTTAGTCCCCAGCAAGACCGGGAAAATCAAGGAATGGCGCAAGGTAGCGGGCGACCACTACGGCGATTGCACTAAACTGCATTTAGTGGCGCACTGGATTCTTGCGAAAAATTTAGCTAACGGATGAATTCACTTGACAAACGGGCTGAAACCTGCTAAGCCTTTGGCGTGCAACACGACTTTGAAGACCCAGCCGACGATGCAGTTGACGATTCATTTAGGGAAACGCTTTACGCGAGCGAGGAGCAAGAGAACGCGTATAGGGAAGCGGCAAAAAGACTGCTCCCGGCAATCGTCGGGATGCTCAACTACATCCGAGAGGGGAAGCGTGGCGACAACGACATGCGCTTCCGGCTCGCGGTAGCCTGCCACTACTTCCAGCATCCAGCCTATGCAGGGAAAAGCATGGCAGAGATTTGCGATATGTTCGGGAAAACGCGGGCGGCTGGATCAACTCAGCTTCTCAGGCTTCAACGCAAGCAGCATCTCGTTGAGCTAGTCGGGCAGAAATCAAAAGAAACTCGCGCAACGTATTACACTGAGCGCAAGAGCCAGATCCAAGAAATCAAATAGAAAAACCAAAAACACAATGACAACTGAACTTAGCACATCACTGGCGGAAAACATCAACGAGGCTTTTGCGGAAGCCATGATGCAGGCCGACAACGTAAAAGCGCACGCGAAAACAGCCGTTGAAGAAGCTGTCCGGTGTGGCGAGCTTCTTACTGAGGCAAAAACCTTTGCACGGTCATCCTGGCGCGAATGGATGGCTGTTAATTGCCCATCCATCAGCATCGACGTTGCCGGCAAATTCATGTCTGGCGCTAAGAAGATCCGCGAACGTGGAATCGAGACGTTTGGCGGCGCGCAACTCCTGCTGTTCTTTGCGGGAGGAGAGGCCAAGAAAGAGCGCACCAGCAACGACCGTGACCCGCTGGGGACAAACTGGCTGACTGAGATTGAGAAAATCACAGAGCGATTCAATCGCACCCTCGATCATCGCCCGGTTGCTGATTGGTCTGAGGCTGAGCGGTTGACGTTCAAGCATCGCATCAAACCACTTGTGGAAATCTACGGGCAGTTGTGAGCGCAATGCTAATCAGAAATGCTTGCAAAGATATACCATTCGGCGTATTCGCATTTGCAGGGATGCGCGGATTCCCAGATGGAAGGAAGCGGGTTAGAATGCGGAATAATGCATTCCCGATGGTGTTTGTGAAAACTGCAACGTCTATCAGGCAGTTTGTTCCTCGGCTGCAAGATGGGATTTTGGTTTGCGACTATAAGTTAGAGCAGGGAGCAAACTACAGATCGCCAGCAGAATGATTGACAACATGCGGCAAGTATGGCCGCAGACATTTCAGGAGTTAGGGCGTATTTACTCAGGCGTTACGCGCAGGGGGCGATCACGCTTGCGCAGATTGAAGCAATCGCAGACAAAGCGGCGACGGCGAGTCTGGCTGGCGAATCGACTGTGGACATTACGTCTAGCGGTTTCGACGGCAGCAATTCGTCTGGCGTTCTTCTCGTCTCGACTGCTGACATTCTGAAAATCACTACTGAGATTTTGGATGCGATTGACCCGGTTGAGACTGTGGCAACCCGTCAATTTTTCGTGCCGGTTGATTTCCGATCATCCGTTCCGCTTAGCTCGCCAGTGATTTGACATCGTGCGGCCAAGCATGGCCGACGAAATCAAAGCTAAATCAAAGCGTGGCGGGGCAAGACCTGGGGCTGGGCGACCGCGCAAAAGCGATCCGCAGAACGCCAGCTTTGAAACTGCACGCGATACAGCAGACCGCGCAAGAGTCTGGATGACAAGCCTCAACCCCAAGAAAGAGGTTCCTTCTTGGGATCGTTGCCGGATGTTTGAAAAGGGGCGTCACACCGTCAACAACTCTGGCCTTGCTGCTCGCATTGTAAGAGGAACGGCGCGCTTCTCAGTCGGCAACGGGCTGGTCCCGCAGTGCCAATGCTCCGACGCTGAGTTTGCAAAAGCGGCTGAGCAGTTTTTCGAGGATCGCTATTGCAACGTGCCATGGGCATTCGACAAGGCGGGTCGCTATGATTTTTACGCCGCACAGACCGCAATCATCGAGGCGGTCCTAACAGATGGTGAGATTTTCGCGCAACTCGACAAATCGGCAGACGGCAACCCGATGGCACGGTTTATCACCTGCGATCATGTCTACGGGTCGGATGGTGAAGCGGAGGACGGAATCATCCTAAATTCAGACGGGCGCGCAACCGGCTATCTGGTACACGAGGATGTTTTTGACTACTCAAATCAAACGATGCGGGTTGTCCCAGCAGAGGACATGATGCATATTTTCAGACCGCATCGCATCGGGGCGATTCGTGGCGTGTCGTGGCTTGGTGCTGCGGTGGACCGCATCCAAGACATGCGCGATATGGACGATACCGAGTTGGCAGCGCAGCGGCTTAATGGAAAGGTGGCGATGACCATCGAGTCAGAGGAAGCCGGCAAGGTTGGCATGGGGGGAAACCTGCGCACGCAAACTATTTCCGCAGAGGGAGGCACGGCAAAATTTGATGAGCTATTGCCTGGGGTTGGAACCGTCCAACTTAAACCTGGGGAGAAAATGACGGCTCACACGTTTGACCGTCCGAATCCAAACTATCTGGCATACAAGCAGGATCTTGCACGCGAATGCGCTTACAGCGTCGGAGTCTCGCCAGAAATCATCTGGTCAATGGCCGGCCTCGGTGGCACGGCGAGCCGGCAGGCATTGATCGACGCCGACGTTTTCTTCGGCGGCATCCGAGCACTTGTTGAATATCATTTCTGTGCTCGATTCTGGCGGTATGCCATCTGGCAGGCGATCAAGAATGGCGAGCTATACAATCCCGGCCCTGACTGGCATCGTTGCGCTTGGGTTGGGCCGCAGAAATTAACTGTAGATCAGGGGCGGGATGGCCGGCTGCGCCTTGAGATGGTGCGCGCTGGATTGTTGTCGCGTCGTCGCTATTTCAACGAACTCGGGCAGGATGCCGACGAGCAGACAGAGGACATCATCCGCGACTACGCGAAACGCAAAAAGGCAATCGCCCGCATCTCTGCCGAGGAAGGGGTCGAGCTTTCAGACCTTGAAATTTTTCCGCCCGCTCCCGGTTCGCCAGCGCCAGTTGCTGCGGAGGAACCAGCGGACACGGCACAGGAACAAGACCCGATGCCAGAGGAATAATTGACACGCTGCGGATGTCATGTCCGCAAAATGGTTCAAC
>CAZHNZ010000190.1:0-5351 GCA_964534355.1 uncultured Parabacteroides sp. | reverse complement strand
TTTGTCGTTTCACGACAGCGAATTCGCCCGCAAACCGCCAAATGCCCATAGCCTCGGTCGTCAGACTGCGCAAAAACTAAAATGGAATCGCTGAGAATCGCGTAAATGGAATTTATCTCAGTCAGGTATCCGAATAAATAAATGACAAATGGAGTTTTTGCGCAGACTCTCGTTAGTGGCAAGGGCAAAAAACAAAAATGCGGAGAATAATCGACATATTAACCGCATTATTTACGGAGAATATTTTGATGTGCGGAGAATAAATTGTACTTTTACCGCAAAATTAGCGGAGAAAAAAACATGTATCTATACAACAATCAATATTGGCCAATCTTTGAATGGAATAGTGAAAAACTGTTACCATTGCTTTCATATGTGCGAAACCGGCAAGGAAAACTCATTGGAAAAATGGGTGCACTGGGTTTTGAACTTCAGAATGAAGCAAATCTTGAAATATTAACGATTGAAATTATCAAATCGACTGAAATTGAAGGTGAATTTCTTGACAGAGAACAAGTAAGGTCTTCTATTGCAAGAAGATTAGGATTAGACATATCTGGATTAGTTTATTCGGAACGGAATGTTGACGGAATTGTCGATTTGATGCTTGATGCAACTAGAAATTATGACAAAGAACTGAATAAAGAACGACTTTTCAGTTGGCATGCTGCTCTTTTTCCAACAGGACAGAGTGGAATGTACAAAATCATTACAGGAAACTGGCGAGACGATTCAACAGGACCAATGCAAGTGGTTTCGGGAGCTTTGGGGAAAGAGAAAGTGCATTATCAGGCACCACCCGCAGTTCAACTTGAAAGTGAAATGCGAATTTTCTTCGATTGGTTTAATTTAGAACAGCATATTGATTCGGTTTTAAAGGCAGCAATTGCACACTTATGGTTTGTGACACTTCACCCATTTGAAGATGGAAATGGACGAATTTCAAGAGCATTAAGCGATATGTTGCTGGCTCGTTCCGACGAACAATCCTACCGATTTTACAGTATGTCAACACAAATACGGAAAGAAAGAAATTCGTATTATGACATATTGGAGAAAACACAGAAAGGAAGTTTAGACATAACAAATTGGCTCGAATGGTTTCTGAATAGTTTATTGCATTCTATTGAAGATTCGGAAAAATTGTTAGAAAAAGTGATATACAAACATGCCTTTTGGATAAGACACTCAAAAGTGACTATAAGTAGCAGGCAGCTGAAAATACTAAATATGTTAATGGACGACTTTGAAGGAGTTTTAAACACGACAAAGTGGGCGAAAATTGGAAAATGTTCGCAAGACACTGCCTTGCGAGACATTCAAGATTTAATTGAAAAGGGAATTTTGACGAAAACAGAACAAGGAGGTCGAAGTACAAATTACGAGTTGAAAACTAACGATTAAACAAAGCCCCTGCCACTAACATCATAGGACTTAAACGCGACACCCTCTGTTCGCCGTAGGTTGCCGCAGTTTCCGCTTGGCATACGGCTCCAGCCTATGTCAAAGCTAAAAGCCGGCCTCTGGATGGCAAAGTATCGCGCAGCGAGAGAAAATCATAAAGACAGGTATGTCCCGTACCTACGGCAATCCGGCTCACATCGGTCTTGTTCATATCGCCGGGCTAAAGCCACGTCGTTACAAAATGTAATCGTGCCTACGGCACTGCGGGTGTGCGGTGTGGCGGAATCCCGTAGGATGGGTGATGTTGTAGCAGCGGGTTTTAATCCGTTGATGAAATAATGGCAGACTTGTCGCGCGCAGCGTAAAGCGGATAAATAATATGTAGCAATGAAAAATGCGATGGCAGTGAATGCTGAGTGCATTCGTTTATATTTATAATATAAATATGATAATCAACTGAGCAATAAAATTAGTGGATAGAATAGGGTATTTGTAGCATAATGTGTATATTTGTTCCGGTGATTGTAGCTTTGAAGAAAATATTGAACCAAAATGCAAACAGTTATTTACATTCTTGTATATGCCGGTATTATTCAGGGATTTTACATGGCTTTTTTACTATACCAACGCAAGGGAAAGAATGCCGCTAACGTATATTTAGCCATTATACTTTCAGTTATGAGTTTGAGTATTATTCATTCCGTATTTGTTATCCCCGAGATTCATAAAACGATTATTACTCCGTATCGGCTCAAAGAGCCTTTTTTGATGCTTGTATTGCCATTTATTTGGCTATATGTAAGGAAGTTGGAGGCATCTGATTTTCATTTCTCCGCAAAAGAAGTTTTGCATTTTTCTCCGTTTCTTTTATTTATGTCCGTAAATATTCCTGCATTTATCTATGGCTCAAACTCTGCGTGGAATCAATTTTTAACTCAAAATTCCATTATTATCGATGGAGCTATTTGGGTGATTTTGCTTATTCAGTACTCTTTTTATCTGTTTCGTATTGTGCAGATAACGCGAAAAGTAAGAATCAGGGCTCAACAGGAATTCTCAAATATTGAACAGGTCGATGTGTCGTGGATAAACATCTTTATGTATGCATTTGTGGTTGTTTTTATTGTTTTGGCTATAATGTTTGCCGGTGCTATGCATAGCTTCGGCGCAAAGTGGTTGAATCTGATGCTTTCTGTTGTTTTTTCAATCTCTGTTTACATACTGGGTTATAAGGGGTTATTCCAGAAATCTGTTTTTTCGAACGATGATGCTACTGTTTGTTTTAATAACCCGGCACATGAATCTGCAAAACAGATAAATATTGAAACTAAACATTCTGAGAATCTTCAAAAATATATGGAAACGAATAAGCCTTACCGCGATCCCGAGCTGACCCTTACATCTCTGGCAAAGCAGGTTTGTATGAGCCGGAATCAGTTGTCGGAGGTAATAAACAGTGGCCTGGATAGCAATTTCTACGACTTTGTAAACCGGTACCGGGTCGAAGATGTAAAACAACTGATGTGTGATCCGAAGATGAAGGATTACACCATTTTGGCAATTGCTTTTGAAGCGGGATTCTCTTCCAAATCTACTTTTAACTCTGTTTTCAAGAAAATAACAGGTCTTACTCCGTCCGGATACCGAAACGGACTATTGTAATCTATTTTTAATCAACGTTTTATATAATTGTATGTCCGAATGGATACGTTTGGACGATGGACAACTGAATACTCAATAAATTTGCATCATCAAACTAAAAAAGAAAAGTAATGAGCAAATTTATTGAGGTAAGAAATCTTACCAAAGTTTTTGAAGGAAGCGACAAAAGCTTCACTGCATTAAACAATGTTTCGTTCTCTGTTGAGAGAGGCGAATTTGTTGTTATTACCGGAAAGTCGGGTTGTGGTAAATCAACATTATTAAACATGCTTTCCGGTATAGATCAACCTACGTCAGGCGGGGTGATAATAGACCAGGTACCCATCCACACGTTAAACAGCAATGAGCTGGCAAAATGGAGGGGCAAAAATCTGGGCATCGTATTTCAGTTTTTCCAGTTGATGCCTACGCTTACTGTTCTCGAAAATGTAATGCTCCCAATGGAGTTTTCCAACATTATATCCCGCAGCCAACAGAAAAGCAGAGCAATGGAGTTGCTGGAACGTGTGCATATAGGGGAGTTGGCCAATAAATTTCCGTCATCGGTTTCCGGCGGCGAGAAACAACGCGTAGCCATTGCCAGAGCTTTGGCAAACAATCCTTCCTATATTATTGCCGATGAGCCTACCGGAAACTTAGACAGCAGTAATTCTTCGGGCATCCACCAGCTGTTTAATTCATTGTCGGACGAGGGTAAAACAATCATCTACGTAACCCACGAAAAAGAGACTAAGCTGAAGCATTCGCGGAGACTTGAAATGCAGGATGGTCGAATTATAAATCTTTAAGGTATGAGAGTAAGTGATAAGAAAATAATTCGCGACCTGATAAACAACAAGAGTCGGTCGGTTATCGTACTTTTTGCTATAATATTGGGCTCTTTTGGAGTTTCGATGATGACTACTGCCTATAATATTTTGGGAAGAAACCTGACTGAAAATTACCGAAAAACAAATCCGGCATCATTCACGCTTGTTGTGGATAGTGTTTCAGATGAAGTGATGCAGAAACTCAAAGTTTTGCCTGATATTGAGTACGTTGAAAGTCGCAATAAGCTGATTGGCCGGGTCGAAACAGGCGGAAGCACTTTTATACCGGTATGGCTCTATATTATTGACGATTTTTCGAAAGTAAGGGTTAATACCTACCGGCTAATTTCAGGAAAAGCACCGGTTTCGGGAAATGAAATGCTGATAGAACGTACCGGAAATCGCCTTGCAGATATTGGACCAGGAAAAAACTACAAGATTACCATTCCCGGTTTCGGAATAACAGATGTAAAAATTTCGGGTATTGTACACGACCCCGGGCAGGCACCTTCATGGATGGAGGGGTTGCTTTATGGTTACGTAAGTAAAGACTTTGTAGAATCAATGAATATTACCGGAATAAAACCGGAATTAAAATTTACTATCCGTAATAACAAATATGACTTGCCAGCCATCGAAAAACAAATGAAAAAAACAGTTTCGTTTCTTGAGAGCAATCATATCGCAGTAAACCGCACTGAGATATTAACACCGGGCAGACATATACATCAGTCGCAAATGGATTCGTTGATGTTTTTAATGCAAATGTTTGGTGTGCTGGCTCTGATTCTTAGCAGCTTCCTGATAATAAACATGATAATGGCTATTATGGTAAAGGAAACCAGGCAAATTGGTATAATGAAAGCCATTGGTGCCAGCTCCGGAAAAATATCAGTTATATATATCAGCATTGTTTTCATCTTTGGTTTTGTCGCAACATTAATTTCTTTACCTTTGGGAAATATGGCGGGTAAAGGTTATGCCCTGTTTGTGGCTTCAATGCTCAACTTTGAATTATTCAACCAACAGGTTTCATATGGTACCCTGGCCTTACAAATAGCTATTGGTACTCTGTTGCCGGTATTTGTCTCATTATTCCCGGTCTGTAAGGCAAGCTATATCAGCGTTCGCGCGGCACTCAACCATTACGGTGTTTCAGACTCCGCATCAAACAAAACAGCGCTGAATCAGCATTTAGTTTTCACCGGTACAACAGCACTTGCCATACGGAATACCTTTCGACGCAAAGGCCGGTTAGTGCTCACGTTAATAACACTGACATTAGGTGGTGCTGTTTTTATCTCTGCTTTTAATATTCGGACATCGCTGAACAATACCGTAAACAGTACTTTCATAAACCAACGCTACGATATTTCGCTGTTTCTTTCGGCTGGCGTTGATGAAGCTGATTTTCGTGCATCTCTCGATAGTTTGCCGTTTGTATCGGACTACGAAACATGGGGATATGTAAAAGCT
>CAZHNZ010000189.1:0-5392 GCA_964534355.1 uncultured Parabacteroides sp. | reverse complement strand
ATCAATGCCGCATAATATTTTGAACATTGTTTTTGCTTTTTTTATTTGTTCGTATTGCATGGATCAATATGCTTCAAAAATGATTGTGTAATACGTGTTGTAGTGGTCTTTATCATAGCTTTGACTTATACACTTTACAACCCATCCTTTTTTACATGCGCCCTCGATATATGCTTCAACTTCTCGCGGGTTTAATGTTTCCATTGTTGCGACATGCACCGCCGCCGGCCTCTGCGGTTTAAATATTACCGACTGAATAGCCGGCGTGGAACTTGCAAGCAGGAGGACTGCTGCGATTAATGTTAGGGTTGTTTTCATAATGTTGTTTCTTTTAGTGTTAGTTCTTCGCCTGTCAGAGCGTGGTATAGGTTTTGGAGTTGGTGGACGTATTTAATTTTATAGGTATATGGATACAACCTATAAAAATCAGCAAGCGTTTCATAAGTTATTTTAATCGAAGAACGGTCATCTTTTACAAACGACATAATTCCATATTCTTGCTCAAACCCAAACCGCAACAGCCATTCTTCGGTGATTGGGATAGGCTTGCAATAAAACAGTTTAGCAGATTCGAAATAATAATAACCAGATGCTGTAAGCCTTATATTATCAAACATGCCTATTGTCTTAACTGTTGCTATTCTACCGTGTTTGTCAAATACATAATTTCCAATTCTCAAATCTTGTGCTTTCATAATGTTGTCATTTTATTTCGATTGGTCGCCAATATCTAACATTTTCAACTCCACCAGAATCAACTGAAAAATATTTGCCTATCCTACTCGAGACTAATATAGTTGCAAGTGCAATGCATCCATTGCTGTCTTTAACCAAAACGGTATCAAATTCTTCCGGCAACTCCTCCTCAACAGGTATCCATCGCTGCGCAAATTCGACACCTGCTTTGAATCCTACAAATCTGCCAGTATCATACTCGGTCTCCCTCATAGATTTTGAGCTCTGATTTCCGGATGTATTTGAGTATTCTTTTGCTGCTTCTTCGATTGATTTCATAGTTCTTTTATTACAAATATTGCCAATCTCTTCCATCCATTAGGCTCAACGCGTATAAGCCCGTATTTATCCGCAAACCTGCAAAGTGCTGCGTATTCTTCCGAGTCGTAGGCGGGGTCGTTTATCAACACGTTGAAATACGGTTCGCAGTTCAAGAACAGTATACCTGTAAAGTGGTCGCACGGTGTCAACGTTAGTCCGGTGTGTTCTTTGATTGTCCGGAGTGTTTCTTGTATCATAACCCATCAACCTTTAATTTGAGTTCCAACACATCCAACACCCTGGTAAGACTACCGAACGTTACCGCCTGTCCTCCCAACACTTTGAATATCACCGACCTGGTTAATCCTGTTTCCCGTTGAAGCTCGATTGGCTTCATTTTTCTCTTTAGCATTGCCACCTTTACGGCAAATGCTACTTCATTTAATAGTTCGTTGTTCATATTTTTAATTGTTTATACTGCAAAGATAATACTAAAGTTTATATTATTGATATGTTTTTGAGATTATTTTTTACATCATCTAAACTTTCTGCGAAAAAGGCGGTAAATCCTTCCGACGTAAGTTGCTCAATGCGGTATTTCTGCAATTCCGAACGCTTCCCTACGGGCTGTTTAACTTCAATGAATATCGCCCGTCCTGCTTTGAATGCGAATATATCAGGCATCCCGTTAATTGAAAGCTGAATAGTCTTAACTACAATCCATCCTTCTGATTTAAGGTGATTGATTATTTTTGTTTGTATTTTACTTTCCGCTCCCATACTTGTAATCTTTAATGAAAAGTTTTTCGTTGTAACGCTTCTTGTTCTTTATCGCTCGATATATTTTCTCATTAAGGCTATCCTTTGCCATTAGAAAATAAACATTGTTGTGTTCTCTTTCTTTTGTTGTTAATCTATCACGTCCCTGAGCGTAACAGCGCCCGGAGTAACCCCAGTTGAAATAGACCAAAGCCTCAGCAGCTTTCAAGCTTATAGCCTCTGATCCACTGCTTTGCTGTATTACGAAGCTCTTATCAGTAGTTTCAAACTCTTGCAGATCCGTCGTTATATCATCTCCAAACACCTGCTTTATTAGGTCTAACTCCTTTTGAAAATAGTAGAATATCGCTATTTTCCGACCCATGAAATATCTTCTTACAAATAATGCTTTTTCGGAATCGGTTATATAAGCATTTCCGGCGTCTGTTATCACCGTGCCATTTTCAAGTTGATGAATTTTGTTCAGCATCGACGCTGCATTTTCAGCAATTACATTTTCTGTTCTACCTCTTATAATTTCGTCCTTAAGCAGTTTTTTGGTCATATCTCTGACTGTTTCAGGCATTTTATAATACAAAGCACTCTCCGTTATTTCTGCGCTAAATCCTGCCTCTTTTTGCGTGTATTTGAGCAAATATGGTTCTATTTCAGCTAATATTCTTTCCTCTGCTTTTTTGGCATTGAGAAGCATTGTTACATTTTGGCCTAATATCTCTCTTTTTTTCTCCTCATACATTTCATCTTCTTTAGATATGCTCTTTAGCATTTCTCGTTTAAGTTTGTCGATAGAATCATCAGTATTCGAATAATCACTTACAAAAAAACCGCATCGATTTAATTTAACTTGAACTAATCCTTTTGATTTGTGCCAATTGTAAAAACTACTGTATTTGAATGGCGTTCTATTGCTCACATAGAATTGATGATACCATTGAGATATCGATTCAATGGCCGGAGTCCCAGAAAGAAAAATCATAGGCAGATTGCCAAACCTTCTTTTTATCTCTTTTGTGATGTTGTTTGGCTTTGGGAAACTACCACAACGATGATGTTCATCACTAATCAACAAATCAAAATCATTATCCGTAACCTTATGCAGCGACTCGTTATTGATGATGGTTATCTCAAACGATGGCTTTAGCTCTTCATAATCCTTTCGTATCGTTCCGGATTCAACCGCTTTTTTCTTTGTCAGGAATAAAACTTTCTTTGCTCCGTATAGGTCGGCTGCGTGAAGTGCGGTGAATGTCTTGCCTGTTCTGACGGCCATCGCTAAATATGCAATGCCCCTGTTTTTTAGCAAACCACAGGCTTTGTTTGCTATTTCTTTTTGGTAGTCTCGTAGTTCAAACATGGTCTAATTTTTTACTGTTTTTGATTTAAAAATAATCACCCTAACCCTACCCTTAAACCATTACCCTAATCTCCCCCCTTATAGGGGGGAGAGAATAGGGTAATAGGGTTACCCTAATTAGGGTTGAAAATAGGGTAACAATAGGGTTAAGGGTTGATATTGTATTTTTCGGTCAATTTGTCCTTATAAATTATACCTTTTTCAATTGCGGCCTTGATGTCTGCCTCTGCTGTTTTGCTGCTCATTCCGGTTAAATCACTGTGCTTTGCCCTGAGTTCGCTATACGTCATTGGGTAGCCTGTTATCAGGTATCCAAATCTGTGTGATAACAATTCTGTTTTCTTGTCTATTTTTGTTTTTTGCTCAACAAAACCAAGCATCGGGAGTCCATCACTTGCAACAAAAAACGAAAAATCTTCAAAAGGGAAATTTCGGGTTGCATTTGCAGTAACCAATGAAGTTTCGTTCTGTCTTTCTACCTGCATAACAGTTTCGGCCTTATTTAACGCCTCTGCGCCATAATGCCCCCTAAGCTCACCATTACCCTTGCCCTCGTGAAGAACACCGCAAATATGGCAATTAAATTCGGTTGAAAGGCGCATAAGTAGCCCTATTACCTGTTTGCTTTCCTCTGCGTTATTAAAATCGTTAATAATATCAACAGCTCCGTCAAGTATGACAAAATCAGGCCGATAATCACGGATTGCTTTTTCTAAAATAATTTGCCTCTCGCGAACGCTATATTCACGAAGTGCCAAAACTTTCATATTTTCGTTTTCATGTCTCCACCCGCATAGCCTGTAAATTCTCTTTACGATCTTCTGAACGTGCGCCGCTGCCTGCTCTGTGTCGATTAACAATACATTCCCTCCAATCATTCCGGATTGAAGACCGAAAGACTCATTACCGAAAGCGGATGCAACTAAAATAGAACTTAAGAAAGATTTACGGGATTTTGCCTTGCCTTTTATAGCTGAAATATTCCCTCGTGACATAATCAGAGCTTCGCCCTGCTTGAGTATTGGTTCAGGTTCCGGTATTTCATCTGCGAAATGTATTTCAAGTTTTGACAGATCGGATCCAACCGGACTAAACAGCTTCGATCCCTCGTCTGTTGATTTTTTTAGGTTTTCATAAATATCTACAACATCGGCACCAGCATTTAACAGAGATTTTGCATTATCTATGTTTTCAAGTAGCTTCCTTTTTGCTGTAAGCTCAACCAAATAAAGGGCGTGTTTCTCAAGGTTGTAGGTTGAATTTATATTCATTGCCAACCCTGATATGTAAACAATACCACCAGCCTCACTGATTGATAAATTACCGCTCATTTTCTGCGAAACGGTAATCATATCCACCTTAACTCCTGAGTCGCACAAATCGCAAATAATTGAGTATAGGTTTGAGTTACATTCTTTGTAAAAGCATTCAGGCGTTAATAAATTCCTTACTCTTAAAATTGCGTTGCTCTCTAAAATCAGTGATCCCAAAACGGCTTCCTCTGCCTCAATATTATGAGGCTTTTCGACCATAAGTAATGGTTGTGTTTGTGGTTGTTGCTTAAATGGTTGTTTCATGATGTAAATATAAAAATAAAAACCCACCAAATTTGAATCGGGCAGGATTCTCCTTTGATGGGTTTAATTGAACCGATGGTTCGAATATCTCTTCGTTCGCCCTGCCCGTTGAACTTTATGACGCAAATATACAAATTAATTGTCAAAGTACAATGCCACCGGCCATAAAAACCGGTGGCATTGATTAATTAATTTTGATAGAGAAAAATATCAATTATATTTGTCTCTTTAATCTCGGCATTGTCGTAGTCGGCCATTGTGCCTTTCATTCCTGACTCCAGTTTTTCACGGGCTGTTTTTAAATCTGTGGATTGTACCAGCATGTATGACGCTGTTTTCTTTTCGGCTCCGCTTCTTTCATCGATGGTAATAAACATCACCTTGCAGCGATACCATTTGTCGCCTGCCGGGTCTGCGAACATCTCTGAGGAATTGTATCTCCTTATTGCCGACACTTCAAATCCTCCGGAAATAAACGGTGCAATCTCTTTACAAATTCTCGCCTCTGCCTCTGTAAATGACATAGCATCTACCAAATATGCTTCTGTAACTTTTTTTACTAATCCGTTTTCAAACGTTTTTTCGTAACGGATTTTACACTCAAATAGATTCATAATTTAATTTTTTTTGATTGATTGATTAACACTTAAAACGGCATCCCGTCATCCGAAACAGCACTACCTCC
>CAZHNZ010000188.1:0-5406 GCA_964534355.1 uncultured Parabacteroides sp. | reverse complement strand
TTTGTCTTTATCTTTGTCTTTCTGATCTTTTTTCTGTTTATCCTTGTCCTTTTTATCTTTATCCTTGTCTTTATCTTTATTCTTATCTTTGTTTTTGTCCTGATTTTGCTGATTTTTCAACAAAGCCTGAGCCAAAGCCAGATTGTAACGGGTTTCGTTGTCGGACGGATTGATTTTAAGCGCCTGTTTGTAGGCATCCACACTTTTGGCATAATCTTTGAGCTGCATATAGGTGTTTCCGAGGTTGTGCCAGGTTGGAAATGCATGTTCGGGCGATGCAATAGAGCGAAAAGCCGCCTGATACTGCTCAGCCGCCTCTTTAAATTTGTTTTGCTTGTACATGGTAGTTGCCAGATTGGCATTGGCCTCGGGCGAATTGGGATTCTCCTCCAGCGCTTTGCGGTAAGCCACATCGGCCTCGCTGTATCTCTCTTTTTCGAACTGACTATTGCCTTCGCGCACATTTTTGCGCACGTTTTTTTGCGCAGCAGCCAGAAGAGGCAAAGCCAGTATCCATAACCATATTATTCGTTTCATGCTACATTCAAAATTATAAGTTAAGGTAGTACTCAGATTTTAAACAAACGTACATTTCTGAAATACTTATTCTTTCTTTCGAGTAAAATAAACTCGATAATCAGCAAAATCAACACCAGCAGGGCGACACTCTGAAACTGCTCGTCGTAGTCGGAATAGACAGTGCTATCGACTTCCGCTTTTTTGAGTTTGCCCAGTTCGTTTTGAATGGCTTTGAGTGCCACATTCGAATTGTCAGCACGCACATACAACCCTTTTCCGGCGGCTGCAATCTGTTGACACATCTGCTCGTTGAGTTTCGAAATCACCACATTCTGAGCCTCATCTTTGCGATACTGCCCCCTCTCGTCGGGCACGGGCGCACCGGTGGGTGTACCTACGCCAATCACATTTACCCTGATTTTTTTGTTCAACGATTGTGTGGCAGCACCTACGGCATCATCTTCGTGGTTTTCACCATCGGTAATAACCACGATCGCCTTTTCGGTCTCTTCGTTGGGTGTAAATGAGCGAACAGCCGTTTCGATAGCCGTGCCGATAGCGGTACCCTGTGTAGGCACCAGGCGCGGGTTGAGTGTAGAGAAGAACATTTTGGCCGACACATAATCGGATGTGATAGGCAACTGCACATAAGCATCGCCGGCAAACACCACCAGACCGATTTTGTCGTTGTCCAGTCCATCCACCAGTTTGGATAAAATCTGTTTTGATTTCTCCAGACGACTCGGGGCAATATCGCTACTCAACATCGAGTTGGATAAATCGAGGCAAATCATCACCTCGATACCTCTTTTCTTCATGGTGTCTACTTTCGAGCCAAACTGAGGTCCGGCCATTACAACAATAAGAAAAGCAATAGCCGACAGTGTGAGCCAAAATTTCAGGGCTTGTCTCTTCATCGAGAGGTCGGGCATCAACTGTGCCAGCAGTTCGGGATTTCCAAACCGTTTGAGGTCTCTGTTTCTGATTATTTTAGTATAAAAATAAAATCCGGCAATGAGCGGCAGCAGAAACAGCAGGTATAAAAATTCGGGATGAGCAAATCTAAACATAGTTGTTGATTTGTTTTCTGATTAACAGGTAAATAATTATCAGGGAATTTTGCGCAAAACGAAATAACGCAATACAATCTCGAACAGCAGCAACGCCGCAGCCAAAAGAGCCAGAGGCATATACTCCTCCTGCTTTTTGCTGAATTGCCGTACATTGAGTTTTGTTTTTTCCAACTGATCGATTTCGTTGTAAATCTCTTTCAGCTTGGCATTGTCGGTAGCCCGGAAATATTTTCCACCGGTGGTACCGGCAATCTGTCGAAGCACCTTTTCGTCAATCTCTACCGGCATATTTTGGTAACGAATGCCAAAAGGCGTTTGCACCGGATAAGGCGCTAAACCTTTGGTACCCACACCAATGGTATATACACGAATGCCAAACGTTTTGGCAATATCGGCAGCTGTGAGGGGCGCAATGTTTCCGCTGTTGTTTGAGCCGTCGGTCAATAGGATAATGACTTTCGATTTGGCCTGACTGTCTTTCAAGCGCGAAACCGAATTGGCCAGTCCGAGACCGATAGCCGTACCATCTTCGAGCAGACCACTTTTGATGCCCGAAAAGAGATTGAGCAACACCGCATGGTCTGTTGTCATCGGGCATTGAGTAAAACTCTCACCGGCAAATACCACCAAACCAATGTTGTCGAACGGCCGGCCGCTGATAAAGTTGGATGCCACCTCTTTGGCAGCCTCCACACGGTCGGGTTTGAAATCTTTGGCCAGCATACTGCTCGAAATATCAATCGCCATCATGATGTCGATACCTTCGGTAGAGGCATTTCGCCAACTGTTGGACGACTGCGGACGCGCCAGAATAGCGATGAGCAACACCACCACCAGTACGCGGCAAATAAACGGGACATGACGCAGGCGCACCTTCCAGCCCACAGGCAAATTTTCGAAAGCCTGTACGGCAGAGACCTGCAACGAAGCCTGCGATTTTTTGTGCTTCAACACATACCACACAATCATCCAGATTGGTGCAAGCAACAATATAAAGTACAGAGGATTAGCAAAATGAATCATAATTTCGAATCTTTTTTCGCCTCGGCCGACACCGGTGCTGCTTCTGCAACTACCTCATCGACTTTGGTCTTGTTGACAATCAGAAGTGCATTCATCATGCTCAATTCATTCTCATCGGGCAGCGGATTTAATTTGGCAAACTTCACAAAATCAGACAATTCGAGCACCTGCTTCATGGGCGCGATCACCGATTGCGTTTCGGGCAAGGAATACATTACCGCGATAATCTCCGATGTGGTCATTTCCAATGCATTGACACCGAATCGGTCTTGCAGATAGACTCTCAGCACATCCGTCAGACGGGTATAATAGTCTTTTTCGCGACCCTGTTGCCATAGTTTTTCCTGCTTGATGTGCTCCAGCTCATTTACCGCTTTGATGTGGGGTGGCAGCTGTGGCTCCGGTTTGCGCACAAACAACGGTTTGTTGTGTTTGCGTCGCAAATAAGTATACATTCCGGCAAAAAAGGCCAGTAACAGCAACAACACAGAGAGGATAATCCATTGATAATCTGCCAGCACCCATTCCGGTTTCAGTACGGGCTTGATATCGTAAAACTGTTTTTTTACGGTATCAACCGGCAGAGTGATTACTTTCAGGCCCAGAGAATTTGACCGGAAAGTGTCGGTATTCGAAACCAGCTTAAAGGGTGGGATGTAATACAATCCGGCATCGAAAGATGTCACCTGATAATCGGTGGTAATCTGAATAATACGGTCGTCCACCTCAGATGTATCCGGTTTGGAAACCCGTACAATCTCGACACCTTTAATAATAGAATCGACATAAAGCGGCATCAACACCGGCTTATTTTTGTCGTGCGACACCACCAGCCGGATTCGCGTCTGCTCACCAATCAGGATAGACGAAGAGTCTATTGTGGCCCTTACCGTTACCTGAGCCTGCACAAGCAGAGGTAAAAGCATGGCCGGCAACAGTGCGTATTTAATAAGTCTGTTCATTTTCATTAATCTTTAATCATCGATTGAAAGTCGTACACCCGGCATCGGGGTTTGTACGCAAGCCTCAGGCTCTGCGCAAAAACAACGACATCAGAGCTTTTACATAATCCTCGTCGGTAGCCACCGAAACATAGTCCACACGACTTTTTCTGAGCGAATCACTCATTTGCGACTGCTTGTCGAGCCACCATTTGCGGTAAGCCTGACGGGTGAGAGACGAAGAGGTATCCACCCACTGTTCGGCACCATTTTCGGCATCGCGCACCTTCATCAATCCCACATTGGGGATTTCAGTTTCGCGCTTGTCATACACCTGAATGGCAACCAAATCGTGCTTGTTGTTGGCTATTGAGAGAGCATCCTTGTACGGGTTATTGTCGATAAAGTCGGAAATAACAAAGGCCGTGCACCGCTTTTTGATAGCACCGGTCATGTACCTCAATACCTGCGAAATATCGGTTTTGCTATCCTGTGGCTCAAAGCTGATGAGCTCGCGAATGATAAAGAGGATGTGTTTGCGGCCTTTTTTGGGCGGGATAAATTTTTCGATTTTATCCGAAAAGAAGATAACACCAATCTTATCTTTGTTCTGAATGGCCGAAAAAGCAATCGTTGCCGCGATTTCAGTCATCATCTCCTTCTTCATCACATTCGAGGTACCAAAGTTGCGACTTCCCGACACATCGACCAGAAGCATCACTGTTAGTTCGCGTTCTTCTTCGAAAACCTTCACAAACGGTTTGTTGTAGCGCGCCGTTACGTTCCAGTCAATATCCCGTACATCATCTCCAAACTGATATTCGCGGACTTCCGAAAAGGCCATACCTTTCCCCTTGAAAGCCGTATGGTACTCACCCGCAAAAATATTGTTGGTCAGTCCCCGCGTCTTAATTTCAATCTGACGTACTTTTTTTAGTATATCTGCTGTTTCCATTTTTCCGGTTTTAGTTTCGGATGAATGAAGTGGTCATCAGGGCACTTCAACCCGGTTCAGAATTTCGCTGATAATCTCTTCGGAAGTCATGTTGTTGGCTTCTGCCTCGTAGCTCAGGCCAATACGGTGGCGCAAAACGTCGTGACAAACGGCACGCACATCTTCGGGGATTACGTATCCGCGGCGTTTGATAAAGGCATATGCACGGGCAGCCAGTGCCAGGTTGATAGAAGCACGGGGCGATCCACCAAACTCAATCATGCTTTTGAGATTGCCAAGTCCATACTCTTCCGGGTAGCGGGTAGCAAACACGATATCCACAATGTAGCGTTCGATTTTCTCGTCGATATAGACCTCACGCACCACTTCGCGCGCTTCAATAATATCTTTGGTGGACAGAATAGGTTTCAAATCGGGTTTGGCGGCACCGATATTCTGACGAATAATCAGTTTCTCTTCCTCTTTTTTGGGGTAGCCAATCACCACTTTCAACATAAAACGGTCTACCTGTGCCTCGGGCAACGGATAGGTTCCCTCCTGCTCTATCGGGTTTTGAGTGGCCAAAACCAGAAACGGATCTTCCAGTTTGAATGTTTTTTCGCTAATCGTAATCTGACGCTCCTGCATCGCCTCGAGCAGAGCACTTTGTACTTTGGCCGGGGCACGGTTAATTTCATCGGCCAAAACGAAGTTGGCAAATATGGGACCTTTTTTCACCATAAACTCTTCCGACTTCTGACTATATATCATAGTACCAATCACGTCGGCAGGCAACAGGTCGGGCGTAAACTGAATACGGCTGTATTTGGCATCGATCAGCGAAGCCAGAGTTTTAATCGCCAGCGTTTTGGCCAAACCCGGCACACCCTCCAGCAATACGTGACCGTTTGACAAC
>CAZHNZ010000187.1:0-5638 GCA_964534355.1 uncultured Parabacteroides sp. | reverse complement strand
CCCCCGCTTCCGCCATAATCTAATGGCTTTGGAAAACTACAAACCCCGCTGAGTTCTGCTCTTCGGGGTTTATTTTTTATACACCATCCTAAATCCACCGTTCTTTAGCTACAATTACACCCAATCTTTCCGGTTTTTTACTACATTTGCAAACATATGCTTCCTAAATTTATATCGTATGAACAAATTCAAGCGTTTCCTTATGGCGTCAACCCTATTGCTGGCTACAAGCCCGCTTATATCACAGACCGAAATCATCGGCAAATCTTCACCTGAAATAAAAAACGGAATTCTTACACCCGAAATACTAAACAGCTTCGGAAGAATCACCGATTTGCAGGTATCGCCCGACGGGCAAAAGCTGCTCTACGGTGTCACCTACATCAGTATCCCGCAAAATAAAGGCAACCGTGAGCTGTTCACCTGCAACCGCGACGGCTCGGGCAAACAAAAAATCACCGAAACACCCAAAAGCGAAGCCAGTGCACGGTGGGTCAAAAACGGCAGTCGAATCGCCTTTATATCCACCGAAAGCGGCTCACCGCAAATCTGGGAAATGAACCCGGACGGAACAGAGAGAGCACAAATAAGTGATGTCAAAACGGGCATCGAGGGCTTTATCTACGCACCCGACAATAGCAAAGTACTCTACATCACCCAGATAAAAGCTGGCAACCGCGCCTCCGATCTGCACCCCGATTTACCGATGGCCACCGGCCGCGTGGTCAACGATCTGATGTACAAACACTGGGACGAATGGGTAGAGACCATCCCCCACCCCTTTGTGGCCAACCTGACCGACAACAAACTCACCGGAGAAACTGATATCCTCGAAAACGAACCTTTCGAATGCCCCACCAAACCCGATGTGGATATTTCCAACCTCAGCTGGAGCCCCGATAGCAAAATCATTGCCTACTCGGCCCGCAAAAAAACAGGCATGGAGTATGCCCTCTCCACCAACACCGACATATACCTTTATTATATAGAGAAAAAAACAACCCAAAACATCACCGAGGGAATGGCCGGATACGACACCGATCCGCAATTTTCACCCGATGGCAAGCATTTGGCCTGGATTAGCATGGAGCGCGACGGGTACGAGTCTGACCTCAAACGACTCTTCACCATCGACCTCAACACCCGACAAAAAAGAAACCTCACAGACGGGTTCGAATACAACTGCGAATCGTTCGACTGGTCACCCGATGGCAAAACTATCTTCTTCATCTCCAACAAACAAGGTACCTCGCACATTTTCGAACTAAAAACGGCCAAACCCGCCATTCGTCAAATCACATCCGGCCACTTCGATTTCGAATCAGTCAAATTGGCCGGCAACACGCTTTTCGCTCTGCGTCACTCGCTCTCCAAACCCAACGAAGTGTATGCCATCAACCCAACAAACGGAACGACCACCGAACTCTCCTTCGAAAACAAGCATATCCTCGACAATCTGACAATGGGACACGTGGAGGAACGATGGATAGAAACCACCGACCAACAAAAAATGCTTACCTGGGTCGTATTTCCGCCTCACTTCGACCCAAACAAAAAGTATCCTGCCATACTCTACTGCCAGGGCGGACCGCAAAACACCGTCAGCCAGTTCTTCTCTTATCGCTGGAATCTGCAACTTATGGCGGCGAATGGATACATCGTTATTGCCCCCAACAGGCGCGGCGTTCCCGGTTTTGGTAAAGCCTGGAACGAACAAATCAGCGGTGACTATGGCGGACAAAATATGAAAGATTACCTCTCGGCAGTCGATTCGCTCTGCCACGAACCCTATGTAGATAAGCAAAAAGTGGGTGCAGTGGGTGCCAGTTACGGCGGATTCTCTGTCTATTGGCTGGCCGGAAACCACCAAAACCGCTTCAAAGCCTTCATTGCGCACGCCGGCATATTCAACCTCGAACAGCAATACCTCGAAACCGAAGAGATGTGGTTTGCCAACTGGGATCTGGGTGGCCCTTACTGGAAAAAGAAAAACGAAGTAGCACAACGCTCCTTCGCCAACTCGCCCCACCGCTTTGTAGCCAAATGGAACACGCCCATCCTCGTCACACACGGCGAAAAGGACTACCGCATACTCGCCTCACAAGGCATGGCCGCCTTCAACGCAGCAAAACTGCGCGGCATCCCGGCACAAATGCTTATCTTCCCCGACGAAAACCACTGGATAATGCAGCCACAAAACAGCATTCTCTGGCACCGCACATTCTACAACTGGCTTGATAAGTGGTTGAAGTGACACAAAGAGAGCCGGGGCTATTGCTTCGGCTCTCTTTGTATATATAGGCTTGCTTCCGGTCAATATCAATACCCACACACTCTTGTGTATTCGCCAAAGAATCCGTACTTTTACAGCATTATTATGCGACAATAAACTATGCACCTGAAATCTATCTATCTGTTATTCTGTTCTCTATTTCTTCTCCTTTGGGCCGAACAAACGGCATCGGCTACCGGCATCGGTTCGCAAAGATGTATATCTTTCAACCGCAATGCAGGAAACTTCCCTTTGCTACAAAAAGGCAAAGCAACACCTGTTTTTGTAGATTCAACCGATTTCTCCGGCGTTGGCCGGGCAGCTCAGGACTTCTGCGACGACATAAAACGGGTCTCAGGCGTCAGCCCCAAACGGATATCAAACAACCATCAATTCCCCCGAATTATTGTATTAGTAGGCACTCTGGGCAAAAGTCCGGTGATAGATAGGCTGGCTAAGGGCGGTCGAATCAATACTTCTCAAATTACCGGACAATGGGAATCATACCTCATTCAAACTGTCGCCAATCCCTTTCCCGGCACAGATATGGCTCTCGTCATAGCCGGTAGCGACAAGCGTGGTACCATCTACGGCATCTACGAGTTGTCGGCTCAAATGGGTGTTTCTCCGTGGTATTGGTGGGCAGATGTCCCTGCCCCGCGACACAACGAAATATACGTAAAACCAGGCAAATACACACAGGGCCCGCCCTCGGTGAAGTACCGTGGCATTTTCATCAATGACGAATGGCCAACGCTATCCGGCTGGGTGGCCGAAAAATACGGAACAACAAAATTATCACTCAATCCGCCGGTGCCAAAGGGCTATTCCAACTACAACAGCCTCTTCTACTGCCGTGTGTTTGAACTCCTCCTGCGCCTCCGGGCAAACTACCTCTGGCCGGCCATGTGGGGAAATGCCTTCAACGAAGATGACCCCGAAAACCCGCGTTTGGCCAATGAATATGGAATAGTAATGGGCACATCGCACCAGGAGCCAATGATGCGCTCGCAGAAAGAGTGGGATCGACGTTATAAAACCACGCTTGGATCGTGGAACTATGCCAAATACCCTGATACGCTCGAAAACTTCTGGCGAGACGGGGTGAGACGAAACAAAGATTACGAAAACATAGTCACCATGGGACTGCGTGGTGCCGACGATACCGAAATGGCTCCGGGCGGACCTGAAGCCAACAGAACTATGCTAGAACAGATTGTAAATCGTCAGCGAACTATTCTCAAAGAGGAAGTTAACCCCGATCTCAACCGGGTGCCTCAGGTGTGGTGTCTCTACAAAGAGGTGCAGGAGTACTACAACTCCGGCATGCGGGTGCCCGACGATATCACCCTGCTCTGGGCCGAAGACAATCATGGAAATGTGCGTCGACTACCCACGGCCGAAGAACGTCGCCGATCCGGTGGATCGGGTGTTTATTATCACTTCGACTACCACGGAAGCCCCCGCAGCTATGAATGGATAAACTCTGTCCAACTGTCGAAGGTATGGGATCAGATGACTTTGTCCAAACAGTATGGCGCAGACCGCATCTGGATTGTAAATGTTGGTCATCTGCGGGGCTACGAGTTACCCATGGAGTACTTTATGGATTTGGCATTCAATACAGACAAAAACATCCACTACCAAACCCGCGAATACACCCGACAATGGGCACAGCGGGAGTTTGGCCCAAAATACGCCACCGAAATCGCCGCCATCCTGGCCGGATATACCCGGTTCAACAGCCGCCGAAAACCGGAGTCGTTAGAACCATCGACCTACAGCCTTATCAACTTCCGCGAAGCAGAATCGGTGGTGACCGAATACAAATCTCTACTCACCGCTGCAGAAAAGATATATGCAGACATTCCGTCTTACATGAGGGATGCTTTTTACCAAATGGCGCTTTTTCCAGTAAAAGCGTGCGCCCAACTAAACGAGCTCTATCTGGCTGCGGCAATAAATAATCTCTACGCCGCGCAGGGGCGCTCTTCGGCCAATGACTATGCCGCTGAAACGCGACGTCTGTTTACAGCCGACAGCCTGCTGATGCACCACTACAACCACATCTTTGCCAATGGCCGGTGGAATCATTTCATGGATCAGGTGCATATTGGTTTCACATCGTGGAATCCACCCGCCACCAATTCACTCAACGCCATCCCGCTAATAGGAAATAAAGTGCCCGAAATCGCATCTATGGGTGTTGCCATAGAAGGGTCGGAACTAGCCTGGCCATACAACGCAGCAGCAGTATTGCCCACTATTGATGCATTCAATTTGCAAAAACGATATATCGAAATTTTCAACAAGGGCTCCAAACCTTTCGCCTACCACATCGTTACTGACAAACCGTGGATAAAGGTAAGCGAACAACAAGGCACCCTCGTGAAAGAAAAAAAAATATGGATAAGTGCTAATCCAAACAAAATGCCCAAAGGAAAATCAGAAACAAATATTCAGATATGCGGACCCGATACCAGCGTAACGGTCAGAATTAAACTATTTAATCCCGCACAAATAACGCGCGGTACCCTCCGCGGATTTGTAGAAACCAACGGATATATTTCGATAGAGGCCGAACATTTCACTTCCAAAACAGGATACAAAAAAAGCAAATGGACAAAAATTGAGGATTACGGACACACCCTCTCAGGCATGAGGGCCACAGCTCCGGCCAACGAAACCACCACCCCGCCCCTCCAGTCAGCCCCGTGTCTGCAATACAAAATATATCTTTTCGGCACAGGCCGGGCTACGGTTCAGGCACGATTCGGGGCAATTATGAATTTCACACCACTTCGCCCCATCAGATACGCCGTATCAATAGATAACGAAACGCCCCAGCTAATCACACTCGTGCCTGACGACTACAAGGTGCACAACGAAAACGAAGACTGGGCTAACGTTGTCACGAACAATGCCCGTACAGGCACATCCATCCACACCATTCTCCGACCGGGATACCACACACTCACCATCCGAATGATAGATCCGGGACCAGTTTTGCAGAAAATTCTGCTCAGTTTTCAGAACCCGGGCAACAGCTATCTTTGGCCTCCGGAGAGCTTTTTCGGGCTCCGGTAATCAATCATTCGTCGTTGATCACCAAAGCACCAAACTCTTCTACTTCAAATACTCTTTGTCACCGGCACAAAAATAGAGTCAACAAAACACACCCGGAAGCCATTATTACACCATTCCTGCTTGTCTTATTGCCCACAGAAATTGATTATTCAATAGAATGAGAAATGGATGATTCAATACGTGAAAGAAAGAGCATTTTTTCAAAAAAGAAAACCCGTTCAAAGTTTGAACTGTACCCCAAAAGTTAGACAAAAAACTTTTGGGGTAATTTTTATGGAA
>CAZHNZ010000186.1:0-5735 GCA_964534355.1 uncultured Parabacteroides sp. | reverse complement strand
AAAATTAGATTATGCAATTCTGGATGCATAGAACGTGGTTCGCCGAATGCTTACGCTGCAGATACAACATATATTTTAAAAATAGACAAAAACGATACCTATATAAATGAGAAGATTATTCAGTTTTTGATCAAAAACGATATGCCGGTCAATTTACACGTACTGGATAGTCTGTTTCGCAACAAATTAAAGACAAGATATACGATTCGACACAGTTATTTCGATTATATTGATCTTGTGAAACAGCGCACACTGAAAAGCAACAAACCTTCATCTGCGGGAAACAATTATCTTAGTACGGATACAATCATTTTAGATATTCAAAAAACGATAGCTGTAGTGGGTTATATTGAAACCCCAAACAATACGATACTGCAAAAAATGCTTTTTCAACTTGTGCTTACTGTTTTGCTAATTATTTGTAGTATTATCGGCCTGGTTTATGTAAGCAAAAGCTTTATTTCTCAATGGAAACTGGAGAAGTTACGCCAGAATTCGATAAATGCCATGACACACGAATTTAAACGGCCCATTTCGGGTGCCGTTGCCATGGTTTCGCTTATACCTTTTTATATCAGGAAACAGGATTGGCAGAAAGTGTCTGATTACGCCGGTAATACTCTGACCGAATTAAACAAATTAACCACCTACACAGAACGGATTCAGCAAATCAGCAATAATGACAAAGGGAATATCAATTTAAATAAGGTGGGTGTAGAACTGGTGCCATTTTTTGAAGAGTTAAGCTCCCGATACAGCTCGTCTTCAAACGATGCCAGAAGCATATCGGTAGAGCTTATGATCAATACCGCTAAAAAACAGCTGAATGTTGATATGCTTCATTTTTCCAATGTAATGGACAACCTGATTGAGAACGCCATTAAATATACAGATGGTGATGTTTTGTTAAATGTCGAAGTTTCAGACATTGATAAAGGGCTTAAAATCAGTATCCGGGATAATGGAATAGGCATCTCGGAAAAGGAACTACCACACGTTTTTGATAAGTTCTATAGAAGCAACCGCAAAGAGGCCAGAAATAAATTTGGTTTTGGATTGGGGCTTACCTATGTCAAATCGATTGTGGAGGCGCATGGCGGTACTATTACTGCTCAAAGCAAGCTGAACAAAGGAAGTGAATTTACAATTACACTCGCAGAATAACTTTTTTGAACATCTGAATTATGAAGAAAGATATAGTATTGGTTGAAGATGATTTGATGTTGGGTCAGGTATTGTCTGACTACCTACAGTGTAACAATCTATCTGTCTTCTGGGCAAAAAATGGAATTTCCGGACTGAAATACTTTAAGGAATTTCATCCAAAACTTTTAATTTTGGATGTTATATTGCCCGACATAACCGGCTTAGAACTACTGGAAGAGATCAAAAAGAGCTCTATCGGAGTGCCTGTCATCCTTATGACCGGTACAGAATTTTCTGTTGAATCGCAGGTGAAAGCATATAATTTGGGGGCGATTAATTATATAAAAAAGCCGGTCATCCCTGAAGTATTATTGGCGCAAATAAACCAACTGCTGTTGGATAAGCAAATAAAAAATTATCAATTGGGAAAAACGAGTGTTCAAATAGATAACCAGTTGCTTATCGTAAACGATAAAACAATAAAACTACGGGAAAAAGAGGCGAAACTGATGGTTTTGCTGCTTGACAATAAAAATAGATTAGTCACACGCGATGAGGTTTTGCGATGTTTATGGTATGACGATAATCCGAAAAGAAACAGTCAGTTAGACAACTTAATATTCAGATTAAAAAAAGAACTTGCCAAAATTCCGGGTATTAAAATTGATACTGTTTATGGCACAGGGTACACTGTTGGTCTTGTTTGATTACACACTATATTTTTCGAGCAATTTATCCAAAACAGATAAATAATAGAAAGGCAAATTGATTAACCGGAACTCTTTGCAACAATGTGTTCGGCAATTTTCCCACGCCAAGCATCCTGAATATCCTGAACTGATATAGGCATTTGTAATAAACCGACGGTAAAATTCGGCAATATTTGTAACAAATCGACGGTAAGCTCCCGATATGCCTACCTCATTCCGTCCACCAACTTGCCAATGCTCCCTTTTATTGACAGTTGCCTATTGACACGTATTATTGAATATCCATTTCCATACCGGAATTACCGCAATATCGTTTATGGCATCCGACTGATTGTAGGTGATGATAGTTTTTGTTTTCAACTGTACATCTTTCTCCACTGCTGCAAATCCTGCCACTTCTCTGGCTCTGTTTTCGGGTGTAATTTCGTAACAAACCTGAATGCCGTGATATTCAAATTTATCTTTTATCACAAAGTCGCATTCGCCATTGCTATTGGCAAAAGTGATTTCTTCGTGTTTTTGCTTTTGTAATTCGTTGAACACAAAATTCTCGAACAATTTTGCTTTGTTATCCCAGAAGCGATACGAAACAGCATTGGTAATGCCCGTATCAGCTACATAAATTTTGTGACTGTTGCGTACGTTTTCCTTCAACGAAAACGCAAAATTTGATAAATCTGTGATTATGTGGCTGTCGTTCAGTATGTTAATGTATTTTTTAGCTGTATTTTCATTTGTTCCGGTTGCATTCCCCAAACTTTTGTAAGAGCAAACCGATCCGGCATTGGATATACAGTAAAGCAACAGTTTTTTGAATGTTGAAATATCGCCAATCTGGTAACGTGAAATACAATCCTTCATAATGATTGAATCGAAATAACTTTTCAGCAGATTTGATTTTAATTCGCTGTTGTTGATGGGCGTAATTTCAGGAAAACACCCCCACTCTAAACAATCATCGAGCAAACGTAGCACTTTCGGAATCTGACTAACCGCGTCCAATAACGTTTTAATTTTGCTTTGCGATAGAATTTCAGCAAAAGAATAAGGGAAAATATTTTCCTCTAAATACCTGCCCGACAACAAAGTGGAATGTTCATTATTCAAAAATGAGGAATTGGAACCTGTCACAAATATTTTGTTAAAACGCCCGCTGTCGTATGCGCTTTTTACATAAGTTTCCCAGCCTTTTACGGCCTGTGCTTCATCAATAAATAAATACTTGGTGCGAACACCGGTCAATTTTTCGGCAAAATCAACAATGTTGTATAAGTTGCCCGGATTCTCCCATGTTTCGTAATACAGTGGATCATCCATATTTAGCATTAGGATAGATTTAGGATCTTCATACTTCATCAACTCGTTTACCAACATTCGAAAACCCGACGATTTACCACTTCGCCTGATTCCCGTTAGTACCTGAATATGTTTTACCTGCAAGTTATTTTTTATGCTTTCAAAAAAACTTCTTTCGTGTAAGTTTTGATAAACATTAGCCCCCCAATGTGGGTTTTGATCAATAATTGCTCTTTCCATTATCCCTGATTTTTATACAAAGATAATGCATTTATCGAATTACAGTTCGAAATAATGCTATATATATCGAATTTCATTTCGTTAAATGCGCGCATTTGTCGAATATTATTTCGAAATAATTCGTCTTAAAGATTTTTTATTACAAACCGAACTCAATAAAAAAGCAAACTTTGGCATATAAATTACCTCATCCCATCCACCAACTCACCAATACTACCTTTGCGCTCATCCAAAAACTGCGTGTCTTTGTAGAGGGTGGCACACCAGGGCGATTTGGCCAATTCGCGCCATTCGGCCCACAGGGCATCGTAGCGGGAAACAGAGGTTTTTATCCCCTCTTTGTTGAACTCTTTCGATTGGTTTTTCAACTCCTTCTGAATCATGAGGTACCACATCTGTTCGGTCAGTTGGTATTTGATGCGGCCGTAGGTGCACGATACACGAAGTGCCTCTTCGAGCTGTTTGTCTTTCAGATCGAATTGTTTGGATAATGCTTCTATCTGCAACCACATGGCAGCGGCCTCTGCTTTTTCGGCCAATACCCGGTCGATCAGATTTTCCTTTATAATGCTTTTTACATTGTTGCTGTTGTAAGATGCCGAGAAGAAGTTGTCGCGTGCCCACCACAGGTTATTTGCGGTGTAGTCGCTGCACTGCCCTTTGCGCACGGCTTCTACGCTCAGCAAGGCTATTTTTCGGAAAATATCGGCGTTAAAACCCTCTATACCGATTGTTTTGGCGTAGTCGTAGCACAACTCTTCCTCCGTTTTTGAGGTGTTTTGTCCCCAACGGGAAATGACGTAGGAGTTGAGGTCTTTCCAAACCGTGCTTTTCAGGTAAGGGCCCTGCCAACCACCACCGCTCGACCAGGTCCATACGCCTTTCAGCAATCCTGTCGGCTGTATATCTTTGATACCACGATATGCGCCCGCGGGCAGCAATTTGTCGGAACGTTTAGCCGGCCAGAAATCTATCTGATACTTTGTTTCGGGAAAGCCGTTTATCACGCTTCCGGCGGTGTAGTAGGGGTGCGCACCCTTGCCATAAGCCTCCATTGCCGATTGTGCTTCCACAATTTGCTGATGCTTGCCTTTGCCCAGCGCAGGATTGAAATTACTCATGCGCAGAAAGTCGTTTTGGGTATATTTTATGGAGAAAATGAGGTTGGGATGTGGCTCAATGGCGTTGGTAACAGCGAGGTAAAACTCAGCATTGTTGTGGAAATTGTTGCCAAAATCCCAGGTGCGGTAAAAGAGTTTTTTGTTGCGTTTCACACAAATCTCTTCGCGCAGGATATTGATAAAGACAATGTGGTCGGCCACGGTGCGCACCGGACTCGAACCCGAATGGTGCGGCGTGTCGTGCAGATAGGTTTCGCCAAAGCGCAGCATAATACCATCGAGTTGCGGGAAACGGTCGAAGATGCCGGCAATTTGAGCCCGCAGGATTTTCTGCGTCATGGGTCGGTTGATGTCGGGCGTGATTTTTGCTTCGCCACCTCTCACTTCTTCTTTCTTTTCTGAATGGGCACTTACCCGAAGCGAGTCGCCATATTTATCCCAAACGGGCTTGGGTAGCACCAGAAAATCGGTAAACGGATAGACGTCGACACCCGCCTTTTCGCAGGCATTCAGCTTTTTATCTATTTCAGCGGCGTGGGTTTCTATCCATTTGCGCACTTCGCTTTTTTTCGGAATAATATTCTTTTTCAGATTGTCGTAGGTAATCAGGCAGTTGATGTGCCACGGTGGCGTGGTGGCGGTGTACCCTTCCGATTTCAGAAATACCGGGTCGTTGTACTTTACATCAAAGGGCTTTTCGCCGGGGTTGTTGTAGACCATGTCCATCACGTATTGCAGCGATTGCGCAATGGCGGATGCAGGCATTGTCAGCATGGCCGACAAAAGAATTGCTGATGCGATTTTCTGTAATTTATTCATATGTAGATTATTAATTTTATTCTGAAATAATTCTGTCCGGTTTATTTTCTGACCAAAGCGATGTAAAACAACCCTCCCGCCGAGTTTCCGGTTTCGGGTTCAAATTTAATGGTGATTTGCTCTTTGCCGGTGGTCAGGGCGTCGGGTAGCGGGTATTCCACATCCACAAAGGCCTGTTTATTCCATTTGCCAACAATATTTTCAGCCACAAGCAGCGTGTCGTCTATGTAGATTTTGAAGCTGCGTTTGCCCCACTCGTTGCCCCAATAGCGGACGAGCAGTTTCAGATTATTCTCCTTTTGGGGGAAAAGCTGATAGGTAAGAAAACCGCCGCTTTGCACCTCGCGAAAATAGGCATCTTTGAACAGTGCCGAATTGGTTTTCTCCATCTTCACCTTGTGGT
>CAZHNZ010000185.1:0-5848 GCA_964534355.1 uncultured Parabacteroides sp. | reverse complement strand
TATCAATGTTGGTATCTCAGTATCGCGTGTAGGTGGTAAAGCGCAGATAAAAGCGATGAAAAAAGTGGCAGGAACGCTCAAAATAGATCAGGCTGAATACCGCGAACTAGAGGCATTCTCTAAGTTTGGATCAGATTTGGATGCTGCCACCAAAGCCGTACTCGAAAAAGGAGCCCGCAACGTTGAAATCCTGAAACAGGGACAATTTGCCCCCTATCGTGTAGAAAATCAGATTGCGATACTCTATTGTGGTACAAAAGGACTACTCTCGGCCGTGCCCCGCGAAAAGGTGCAGGAGTTTGAGCGGGAATTTCTGGATACTCTGGAGCGAAAACATGCCGATGTACTTAGCGCATTGAGCAGAGGAGAAATCAACGATATTGTATCACAAACACTGGAGCAGGTTTGCGCAGAGATTGTAGCCCGATTTAAAACTAACGCATAAGCCGATTCAAACCTATGGCAAATTTAAAGGAAATACGAATCAGAATGGCCTCTGTGAAATCGACGCAACAGGTAACCGGAGCAATGAAAATGGTTTCGGCTGCGAAATTGCGTAAAGCACAGGACAGCATCATTCGAATCCGGCCTTATGCTAAGAATCTGCAATCGATCATCAGCAACCTCTACCGCAGTTTGGGACAAGAGCTGAAGACCCCCTATTCACCCCGGGAAAAGGTATCGCGTATTCTGATTATCCCAATCAGTTCGAACAGAGGATTGTGTGGTGGATTCAACGCCAACGTGATCAAAAAAACGGTAGAACTGATTACGACAGAATATAACAACGCTTATCAGAGTGGTGCGGTAGACATTTTGGCAATCGGCAAGAAAACGGGAGACGGACTTAAAGCCAGAGGCATACGGCTTATCGGTGTAAATACATCGATTTACGACAAGCTGACGTTTGAAGAAGTGGAAGAGTTTGGGCAATCGATACTGGATTCGTACAGCAACAAAACCTACGACAAGGTGATATTGGTTTACAACCAATTCAGGAATGCAGCTGTGCAACGTCTGGTTGCCGAACAACTACTGCCCATCAGTCAGGATAAGGAATCGGGCAACAACACGCTGAGTCATGCTGTATCGGATTACATTTTCGAGCCATCTCTGGACCATGTAGTTCAGACAGTAGTTCCCTTGTCGTTGAAAGTTCAGTTTTTCAAGGCTCTTCTTGATTCAACAGCATCGGAGCACGGAGCCCGCATGACAGCCATGCACAAGGCCACCGACAACGCAGCCTCTTTGCTGAAAGAGCTCAATCTGACCTACAACAAAGCGCGTCAGGCCAGCATAACCAACGAAATACTCGAGATTGTGAGTGGTGCAAACGCATTGAACGGATAAATAAAGAAAAATAAATAACAGAACATACTATGAGTCAATCAACAGGCAAAATAATACAGGTCATCGGACCCGTTGTGGATGTTAGTTTTGATTTAGGCAAACATGACCTTCCCAATATTTACGATGCCCTGGAAGTAGAGCGGGAAAATGGCCAGAAGCTAATTCTCGAATGTCAGCAACACATTGGCGAACATTCCGTGCGCACCATTGCGATGGATACCACAGACGGTTTGTCGAGAGGTATGAAAGTAACGGCCACCAACAAGGCCATTTCCATTCCTGTCGGCGATAAAATCAAGGGTCGTCTGCTCAATGTTATCGGTGAAGCCATTGACGGTATTGATACACTGACCACAGATAATTCGTACCAAATACACAGCAAGCCACCCCGCTTCGAGGATTTATCCACCGAAAAAGAGGTGCTTTATACCGGTATTAAGGTCATCGACCTGCTGGAACCTTATTCAAAAGGAGGGAAAATCGGATTGTTTGGAGGTGCCGGTGTAGGCAAGACTGTTTTGATTATGGAACTAATCAACAACATTGCCAAGAAATACGATGGACAATCGGTTTTTGCCGGTGTAGGAGAGCGTACCCGCGAGGGAAATGACCTGTTACGGGAGATGATTGAATCGGATGTAATCAAATACGGTGAAGCCTTCAACAAGAGTATGGAGAATGGCGGATGGGATCTTTCGCTGGTCGATAAAGAGGCTTTATCCAATTCGAAAGCTACCTTGGTATTCGGACAAATGAATGAACCACCCGGGGCAAGAGCCCGCGTTGCATTGTCGGGACTAGCTGTGGCCGAATATTTTCGCGATGGCGATAAAAAGGGAAAAGGAAATGACATCCTGTTTTTCGTAGATAATATATTTCGTTTTACACAAGCCGGCTCAGAGGTATCAGCCCTTTTGGGACGAATGCCATCGGCAGTAGGTTATCAGCCCACACTGGCCACAGAGATGGGTTTGATGCAGGAGCGTATTACCTCTACCAAACATGGATCAATCACCTCTGTACAGGCGGTATATGTGCCTGCCGATGACTTGACCGACCCGGCACCGGCCACCACATTTGCCCACCTGGACGCAACGACTGTATTGAACCGAAAAATATCTGAGCTGGGTATCTACCCGGCAGTAGATCCACTGGCTTCGACTTCGCGAATTCTGAATCCGATTGACATTGGAGAAGCACACTATAACACAGCACAACGTGTGAAGGAGCTGCTGCAACGTTACAAGGAGCTACAGGATATCATTGCCATATTGGGTATGGATGAGTTGTCTGAAACAGATAAACTGGTGGTACACCGCGCCAGACGCGTTCAGCGTTTCTTATCTCAACCGTTCCACGTAGCCGAAGCATTTACCGGGATGAAGGGCGTTTGGGTAACCATAGAAGATACGATCAAAGGATTCAATGCTATTTTGGACGGAGAAGTAGATGAATATCCCGAAACAGCATTCAGCATGGTGGGAACCATAGAAGACGCCATCGAAAAAGGGAAACGATTAATTGCGGAAGCAAAACAAAAATAAGTTTGTTATGACACTCGAAATCATATCACCACAAAAGACCTTCTACTCGGGCGAAATCACATTTGTGAAGCTCCCCGGGGTAATGGGCTCATTCGGCATCAAGAAGAATCACGCACCTCTGATTTCCATTTTGGGGCCGGGAAGGATTAGTGTAACCGAACCGAATGGCGCTATCCTGACATTCGACATAGAAGGTGGTGTAGCCGAGGTGGCAAACAACAAAATAAACGTTTTACTAAACTGAAATACGCAGACAGCAGAATAAAGAATCTGCCACTCTAAAAAGAGAAACGGCACATTACAAATCTTAGGATATTTGATTGCATCCGGATTTGAAATGTGCCGTTTTCTATTCATATTGTTCGAATTCAGGTCATATTATCACCAGCTTCCGCCGGCGCCGCCGCCACCAAAGCCGCCGCCACCGAAACCACCAAAGTCTCCGCCACCACGACTGCTGCCGCCTCCGCCGGAAAAATCGCCCCACGAACCACCGTGACTGCGCCCTGACAATCCACCCAGCAAAAGCAAAGTGAGGATATCGCCACCCGAAGGCCCGCGACCGCCGCCACCGCGACCGTTGAAGTTACCGTTGTTTTTGTTGCGGCCAAATATCACCAGTACAATAAAAATAATAACCCCGAGCAGCAGCAATGCGCCCATAAAGCTAATACCTTCATCCTTCTTAGCCATTGCCTCGTTGTATTCTCCTTTGGCTGCAGGCAATATCACACTCATCGCACTCACCACGCCGCCAAAATAGTCGTTTTGTTTGAAATAGGGAATCATATTCTGCTCCTCTATACGCCGACACAAGGCATCAGGCAAAACGCCCTCCAGACCATATCCGGTAGCAATAAAAACCCGACCTTTCGATTCGTTTTTGGGTTTGATAAGAATAACGATACCGTTGTTCTTATCCTTCTGACCCACGCCCCACTGCTGACCCACCTGAAAAGCATAATCAGAGGGCTCCAGCCCACCCAGATCGGGAACTGTGAGCACGACAATCTGATTTGAGGTGCTATCGTTGAACATAACCAGAAGCTGCTCGAGCTCCGCAGTCTGTTCGGGTGTAAAAAGAGAGGCCATATCGTTGACCAAGCGAGGTGGTTCGGGACGGGGTGGCACCTGCGCAAAAATCGTTGTTGCCACAAAAAAGAGGCTAAGCCAGACCCAAATGCGCGCATGAAACTGTTTGTTATGCATTTCTTTACCGTATTGCATGATTAATACTAAATTCTATTTGCCAAAAGAGACCTCATCCGACAGCTCATTGACATCGTCGGACTGATACGGAAAGAACTTTTTCAGCTGTTTGCCTGCCTCCAGAGCAGCTTCTGCCAGTCCGCCGGTGAGGTCGCCCTGCCTGAAGTGCGTGCGCATCTTCTCTTTGGTTGACTCCCAGAAGTCAGCGGGCACCACCTGATTGATACCTTTGTCGCCAATAATGGCAAACTTTCGCGACTCCACAGCCAGATAGATGAGAACACCGTTTCGCTGCGCGGTCTTTTCCATTTTAAGAAAAAAGAAAAGCCAGGCGGCATGATCCATCACATCCTCTTTGCACTCACTCTCGACATGCACGCGAATTTCGCCGGATGTACCTGTTTCGGCCTCAACAATGGCGGCTTTAATCCGATCCTGCTGCTCCTGATTGAAATATTTTGAAGCTCCCATAAGGTATAAATTTAAGAAAAGTCAGAAGTAAAACAGCTCCGATAAGCGCCATTTTGCCTTCTGACTTTATAAGATTGACAATCTCTGAATTATTTTCCGAACTCGAAATTCACACCGGGTGCTTTTTCAGCTCCGGCCTGAGCCTCGAAATAGCCTTTTTTCTCGAAATCGAACATGCCGGCCAGGATGTTTTTGGGGAACGAACGTATCATCGTGTTGTATGTCTTCACAATATCGTTGAACTTACCGCGCTCCACAGCAATACGATTCTCTGTACCTTCGAGTTGCGATTGCAGCTCCAGGAAGTTTTGGTTAGATTTCAGATCGGGATATTTCTCTACCACCACCATCAAACGGCTCAATGCAGAAGAGAGACCATCCTGCGCTTTCTGATAGGCAGCCACATTCGACGCATTCAGATTTGTAGGATCAATTTTCACCGAGGTTGCACTTGCACGGGCTTCGATAACCGCTTTGAGCGTGCTCTTTTCGAAGTTGGCGGCACCCTCTACTGTTTTCACCAGATTCGGAATCAGATCTGCCCGACGCTGATAAACGTTCTCCACCTGCGCCCAGGCATTTGTGACTTCTTCATCGGAACTCACCATTTTGTTGTATGAACCGGAAACAGACATTCCGATAATCAAGAAGACTGCCACAACGGCAATCAGAATAATCCAACCTTTTTTCATATTAGTTTTTTTTGTTTTAGTAGTTTGTAATTGATGTTAATCGTAAATAAAAATAAGCACTGAAAATGTTTACATTTCACCCCGTTCAGAAAGGAATCGTTCGGCATCGATAGCAGCCTTGCAACCAGAACCCGCAGCGGTAATAGCCTGACGGTAATGCGGATCGGCCACATCGCCGGCAGCAAACAGACCCGGAACATTGGTCTGCGTGGTCAGATAATCGGTTACGATATATCCGTTTTCGTCGAGCTTCACCTGCGACTGCAAAAAGTCTGTGTTGGGTTTGTGACCGATAGCCAGAAAGAATCCATCAATCTGAATATCCACCTTTTGCTCGTCGGGCTCTCCCGCACGCTTAACCAGATGTGCGCCTTCCACCCCTTTTTCACCAAAAAGGCCAAGTGTATTGTGCTCAAACAACACCTCTATTTTAGGATTAGACAACACCCGATCCTGCATAATTTTTGAGGCTCTCAAAAACGGTTTTCGAACAATGAGATAAACTTTCGATGCCAGATTGGCCAGATAAGCCGCCTCTTCGCAGGCCGTATCGCCACCGCCTACTACGGCCACTACCTTTTT